>JACCZE010000059.1 GCA_013696105.1 Planctomycetota bacterium
CTGTTCACCACCGAGGTGGGCGGCTCGGCCAGCTTCACCGTGGTGCTGACCAGCCAGCCGACTGGAAATATCGACATCGGCCTGACGAGCAGCGATCCGGCCCAGGGCTCGCCCTCCGCGGGAACCATCACCTTCACCCCAGGCAACTGGAGCGTCGCGCAGACGGTGGTTGTGACCGGTCAGGACGGCAACGGCATCGAAGACGGCAACATCCCCTACCAGATCGCGACCACCGCCACCAGCGGCGACGCGTCCTACAACGCCATCGCAGTCGCCGACGTCTCCCTGACCAACCGCGCGGTGAACAACCAGCCGACCCTGGGCGCGATCGCGAACGTGACCATGAACGAGGACGCGCTGCCGCTGACCCTGCCCCTCACCGGCATCGGCAGCGGCCAGACCGGCGAAAGCCAGGCTCTGACGCTGACCTTGAGCGCGGTTCCGGCCGGCATCGTGTCTATCAGCCAGTCGTACGTCAGCCCGTCAGCCACCGGCAGCTTCACCATCACGCCGATCGCCAACCAGAACGGGATCGTGACCGTGACCGCGACCGTGTCCGATGGCGGCGGCACCCTCTTCGGCGGCATGGATACCATCACCCGCACCTTCACCATCACGGTCAATTCGGTGAACGACGTCCCCCAGGTCGTGGTGCATCAGACCGGCATGTCGGTGAACCGCGGACTCACCGCCACGGTCACCTGCCGGCTCAACGATCCGGCCAACGGCATCGTCGGGAATGCGGCGACCGGACACATCGGCGCCACCGATGTCGAGACCGTCTCCAACCTGCTGATCTACCAGGTGCAGCTGATCCCCAGCCAGGGCGTCCTGCGCAAGCACGCCTCGCCCGCCGATCCGACCGGCGCCGTGATGCTGCCCAACCAGACCTTCACCCAGCAGGATCTCTCGGACGGCCTCATCCGCTACACCCACAACAACGGCACCGGCGCCTCGGACGGCTTCGCCTTCACCGTGCTCGACGACAACCTGCCGACCGCCGGCGCCAGCGCGCTCACGGTGCTGAACATCACCATCAATCTCGGCCAGCTGCCGCCCGAGGTCATCCTGGGTGGAACGCTCCTGTACACCGAGAACCAGGCTCCGCAGGTGATCGACGCCTTCGCGACCATCTTCGACCAGGACTCGCTCGACTTCGGCGGCGGCGTGCTGACCTGCAGCCTCAGCGGGGCGAACGCCACGGTCGTGCCGCACGACATCATCGGCATCATCAACCAGGGGGTCGGACCCGGACAGATCGGTGTGGCCGGCTCGGCCGTGACGTACGGTGGGGTGGTGATCGGCAACATCTCGGGCACCTCGAACGGTGTCGGTTCGAATCTCGCCGTGACCTTCACCGCCTCATGCACCTACACCGAGGCCCAGGCGCTGATGCGCAACATCACGTTCGTCAACGACTCGGACTTCCCCACCAATACCCCGGGCGTCGTCGGATCCCGCACCTTAACCGTGGTCCTCACCGATGGCGATGGTGGATCGAGCACGACCTCGCCCACCAGCTTCCCGTCCAAGCCCATCACCGTGACCCCGATCAACGACGCGCCGACGGTGCCGACGGTCGCGGTGCTGACCGCCCAGGGCGTATCGGTGAGCGGCGCGGCGGCCCCTGCCGATCCCGATGGCGATGCGGTCGCGGTCACCATCGTCGGGATCCCGGTCAAGGGTTCGGTGGTGATCACCAACGCCGCCACCGGCGCCTTCACCTACACGCCGTTCGATGGTGATTCGGGCACCGACACCTTCACCATCAAGGCCAACGACGGCACCGTCGATTCGGCGATCACCACAGTGACGGTGCGGATCACCGGCGGAGCCGATGCGCGTCCCTGGGCGAGCTCCGATCCCCCGCTCGAAGTCCTGCCGGGCGACCTGCTGCGCTACAACATGACGGTCGATGCCTCCGACCTTCCGGCCGGGTCCAACATCGCCTTCTCGCTCGTCGGCACCATCCAGCCGGGCATGACCATCACCAAGACCGGGACCACCACCGCGATCCTGCTATGGCCGAACGCCACCGCCCCGGTCGGCGACTACATCGAGATCGGCGTGCTGATGGTCGACGCAGCGGCGAACTCGGCCGGCTTCCAGAAGCTGGTGATCAAGGTCGCGACCCCGCCGACGGGAGGTGGATGATGGACACCGCCCGTCGACCGCACCTCCGCCCAGGAATGACCGCCATGCTCAGACACACGCTGATGGGACTGATCCTCGCCGCAGGGATGCTCCTGCAGTCCGGATGCGGAGGCGGGGGAACCCAGACCGGTACGCTGGTGCAGAACGTCAGCATCATCGTCGCCAACTATCTGGTGCTCGACCTCGCCTCGGGCGATGTCGAAGCGCGCAGCGACGTGCCGAACCTGGCGACCAGCAGCGAATACCGCCGCACGAAGATGGTCTTCAAGGCGATCAGCGCCGGGGCGAATGGCATCGGCCAGGCCCCAGGATCGTTCTCGGCGCAAGCGGACGAGTCGCCCGGCACCGCCAACGTACGCAAATACTACATAGCCGTCTTCGAGATGACCCAGGCGCAGTGGCAGGTCCTGGCGGGAACGACGCCCTGGACCCTGGTCAATCCCACCAGCGTGGTGGGCGGCATCATCAACAGTCCCGAGGCGCCCGCTTTCGACATCCGGCAGGCGTCCGTGACGCAGACCCTGGCCTCCGCCAGTTCGCGCCTGGGCGTGGTGCTCGACCTGCCGACCGACGACCAGTGGGAATACGCCTGCCGGGCCGGCGGAGCCGGCATCTTCTGCTGGGGGTCCAGCCGCAGCGATCTCGTGGCGCGCACGTATGCCCAGGTCGGTGAGACCGCGGCGGGTGCCACGGGCCCGCTCATCGTCGGATCCCTGAGTCCGAACGGCTACGGGCTGTTCGACATGCACGGCAACGTCTGGGAGATGACGAAGTCCGGAACCATGCGCGGAGGATCCTGGAGCGATACGTTGACGCAGGCCCGCAGCGCCAACAAGGTCACGCTCGATCCGCAGCTCGCCCACGCCCTGGTCGGCATGCGGCTGGTGCTCGTTCCATGACCGTCGATCGCTCTCGTCCGAGCCGGATCGCTATGGGTCGCGCGCCGAGCCGCGTCGCCATTCCATGCATGTCCAGCCGGCAAGCCGGCGAGGGGGCTTCCCGTCGCACGCTGGTCACGACGATGTGCACGATGCACCTACCCGCCATCCGCGCGATCGCCCTGCGCTCCGCTGCCATCGTCGTGCTGTCCACCGCGCCGCTGTGCTCGGCCGAGCTCGTGGTGCGCGATCTCACCGTCTCGCTCGAATTGCTGCCGACCGGGTTCTCGTACACGCTCGACAACGCAGCTGGTACGCGTTCCGGGGACGACGCCTTCTCGTCCGGTTACGGCGTGGCGCTCGGCGGTCGGTACTCGCTGTCCGGACCTGGTGACAGCACCGGATTCATCCTCGGCGGCGAGATCACCGCGGGATCCTACGCCTACCAGGGTGGCGGCAGCATGAGCACCTATGGCGCGCGCCTCCTCGGCGGCTACGGCTGGGCGTTCGGCGACCGGTGGAGCATCAACGCGCTGATCGACGCGGGCGCCGGTGCCGCGAATCTCGAACTCACCGGCAAGGCGGCCTTCGACCACTATGCCGCCAGTGGATTGTATTATTCCTACGCCGCGCGCGTCGGATTGGCCTTCGCGGCCACCGAAAGCCTGCTTCTGGCAGCTGAGGCCGGCTACCGGGGGATCAGCAGCTCGCTCGCTGCGGGTGGCACCACCATCACATTGTCCGGAACCGGTCTATGCGCCGGGGTGGGGATATGGTATCGTTTCTCGAATTCGCCTTCGACCCTCGAATGACCTGACGGGAACCGCTTATGTCGGACGACAAGAAGCCGCTGGACGATTCGCAGAAGCCGCTGAACAAGCCGGATACCGGCTCGACGCAGCGGCCTGTGAATCGCAAGACGCTGCCGTCTGACCCCACGATGCCGATCAAGCTCGATCGCTCGATGTGGAAGGACAAGAAGCCCAATCCGCTGGTCAACAACGACAACACGCCGCTGCAGAACCAGGCTGCGCAGTCCGAAGCGTCGACCCTTCCGCCCAATGCCCCGACGCCACCTCCGGTGGCGCCGATCAAGATCATGTCCCTCGACGATGGCGACGACCAGTGGATGGGAGCCGAGCAGACGATGGTGGGCGCCGCCCCCGCCGCGCCCGTCGCGAAACCGGCCCCGGCGGACAATTGGCTCGGCACCGAGCAGACGATGGTGGGCACGCCGGTCGCCAAAACCGATGCCGGAGCGAAGGAGGAGTGGCTCGGACAAGAGAAGACCATGGTCGGCGTCGCCGTGCCGAAGATGACGCCCCCGGGCGACGGCAGCGACGAGGAGTGGATCGGCCGGGAAGCGACCATGCTCGGCATCGCGCCCAAGAGCGGCGACCTCGCGATCCAGACCCCCGGCGACCGCAAGAAGGAGGGCTCGGGCACGGGTTCGCGCAGCGGATCCGGGACGCGCGGCACGCTGCCGGCGATGGACGACGGCTGGCATCTCAAGGGCAGGCAGGGGAACCTGACCGGCAAGCAGCTCGGCGACTACGAGATCGGCGGCATCCTCGGCGAAGGCGGCATGGGCACGGTGTATCGCGCCCGCCAGATCAGCCTGAAGCGTCGCGTCGCGCTCAAGGTCCTGCCGTCGCACCTCACCGCCGACCCGGGCATGAAGGCCCGCTTCGAGCAGGAGGCGCGCACCGCGTCGCTCTTGAACACCCCGCACGTGGTGCAGGTGTTCGCCGCCGGCGCGCAGGACGACATCGTCTACTTCGTGATGGAGTACGTCGAGGGCACCGACCTCGCCGGCATCATCAACGAGAAGAAGGACCGCGGCGAGAAGATGACGGTCGAGGAGGCGGCCGGATACGTGCTGCAGGCCGCGCGCGGATTGGCCGAAGCCGGCAAGCACAACATCGTGCATCGCGACATCAAGCCGCCGAACATGATGATCACGGCCAAGGGCGTGCTCAAGATCGCCGACTTCGGTATCTCGAAGATCGCCGGCGAGACCGGCATGACCATGACCGGCACCGCGGTCGGTACGCCGGCCTACTGCTCTCCCGAACAGGGCCGCGGCGACATGGTCGACGTGCGCGCCGACATCTATTCGCTCGGCGTGGTGTTCTTCGAACTCTTGACCGGGCAGAAGCCGTTCGACGGCACGACCGCGAACGCGCTCATCTATCAGCACAACTACGCCGAACCGCCGCTGCCGACCTCGATCGACCCGACGATCTCAGAACAGTATCAGGCCGTGGTGATGAAGTGCCTGCAGAAGGACCCGGCGAAGCGTTATCAGGACGCCGCCGAGATGGTCACCGATCTCGAGCGCATCCGCGACGGCAGCATGTCGCTGACCGCGGTCTTCTCGAGCAAGTTCGGGACCGGCGCCGAAGAAGCGATGTCGCGATACCTGGGCGTGCGCAAGCGCAAGATCTGGCCGTTGGTGGCGGCAGGACTGGTCGTGCTCGGCGGCGGTGGCGGCGGCTACTGGTATTGGGAACAGCAGAAGGAGGTCCGCTCGGTCGAGCGCAAGGACGTCGACCGCCTGATGGCCAACCTCGCCGTCCTCGACAAGGTCATGGACGTGCCCAAGGGCGCGATGTCCGACCTCGAGGCGCTACGCAAGTACCGTGGCTCCGCCGACGCCAACGTCACGCGCTGGACCGCGAAGATCAACCGTGTGACCTCGCTGCAGAAGAAGCTCGCCCACCTCGACGAGGTCGATGTGGTCGATGCCGCCTTGCGGGTGGACGCGGAGAAGGACCTCATCTCCTACAAGGACCAGGTGGGCGACAAGGGCGTCGACACCATGCGCTGGTCGGCGAAGCTCGATAGCGCGCGCTCCGAGGCCACCGACCTGCGCCGACTGCTAGCGGACATCGACAACGCGGGTTCCATCACCGTGGCGGTGTACGATCGGTTGGATCCGCAGCTCGTGCGCTTCGAGGCGCTGGTGGGCGCCAAGGACCCCGACGCGGCGCGCTGGCGCCAGAAGTTCAACGGTTACACCGAGCGTCTCGCCCAGCTGCGATCCGACCTCGCGGTGCTGGATGATTCGGACGCGGCGATCACCGAGAGCCAGGCCGCCCACTTGAGGGGCGATCTGGTCACCCTGTCGCAGATGCTGTCGGGAGGGGACAAGGACAGCCAACGCTGGACCGCTCGCATCGACAGCGCGCTGGCATACATCAAGCAGCTGCGCACCAGCGTCGCGCGCTTGGACAGCCGCGACGAATACGTGACGCTCGCTCTGCAGAATGCCCTGAAATCCGACCTCGATGCCCTGAAGTCGCTGGTCGACGCCAATGATCCGGACCTGAAGCACTGGCTGCGCCGGGTCGAGGAGTCGACGTCGTACATCAAGGATCTGCGCGGGCGGCTCGCGCGGTTGAACGAACCCGCGCCCATGACCATCGCCGAGCTCACCGCGCAAGGGGAGACCCTCGACCGCCTACGCACGCTGGTCACCGACGACGATTCCGACGTCCAGGGCTGGTCGCGCAAGCTGCGGTCATCCAAGGGCATGATCGCCTCTCTGCGCGAGACGCTCGCCCGGCTCGAAGGCAAGGACCCGGTGAAGGTCGAGGAGCAGGAGGCCTGCGCCACCGCGCTCAAGCAGCTCGACGACATGGGCGGGCTGAAGGACGAGCAGAAGCGCCTCTACCAGCGCCGTCTCGACGAGGAGCAGGCGAAGGTCAAGGATCTGCGCGACGACCTGCGGGCGAAAGCCGCGAAGAACGTGCGCGTGAACAAGGCCCTGGTCGAAGAGATCGACCTCATGGCCTTCTATGTCGGCGAACAGGATGCGGACGTCCATGTCTGGCGCGGTAAAGTCGCCGATTACCAGCGCCTGCACCTCGCCCTCAAGCCGCTCGATGCGGCAGCACCGCTGCCGAGCCGCGTCGACGCGCTGCTCGAGGAATTCTCCCGCATCGTCGGCGAGGGCGACGACGAGGTCGTCGCGTGGCGCGACAAGGTCTCGCTCGTGGGCAAGCTGCGCACGGACCTGGCCTCGCTCGACACCGTCGCCCCGGTCCCGTCGCGGGCTGCGCCCGAGATCGCCTTGCTCGCCAGCAAGGTCGGCGGCGATGAGGCGGACGTGAAGCGCTGGCACGCCAAGGTCGAGCGCGTGAAGGAGCTCAAGGGCGGCCTCGCCCCCCAGCTCGCGAACGCCTATGTGCTTCCGGCCGATGCCCCCAAGCTCGCCAATGAACTGATGTCCCTGGTCGGAGTCAGCGAAGCCGACGTCGCCTGGTGGGCGACGCGCGTCGCGATCCTGCAGGGCCCGCCGAAACCCGCCTGGGCGACCGCATCCGGCCGGGATCAGTACGGTCCGTGGGCGGACCTCACGGTCAAAGGCCTGACCCAGCGCTTCCGCTACGTTCCCAGCGGCGGATTCTCGATGGGGACGCCCGATCGCGAAAAGGGCCGCGACAAGGACGAGGTCCGCGTCTCGGTGACCCTGACGCGCTCGTACTGGATGGCGGACAGCGAATGCACCCAGGGCTTCTACGAGGCGATCGGAGCGCGTCACAACAGCAAATTCCGCGGAACCGAACGCCCGGTCGACCGCGTGTCGTGGGATGATTGCTCGAAGTTCATGCTCGCGCTCAACAGCGTGTTCCCGACCCTTCAGGCGCGTTTGCCGACCGAAGCCGAATGGGAATACGCGTGCCGCGGCGGTCACGACGTCCCGTTCTCGAGCTATCAGGGACCGCTCGAGGAGGCGAAGCTCGACACGATCGCTTGGTTCACCAAGAACGCGCCTGCCGGATCGAAGGACGTGAAGCGTCGCTTCCCGAACGTCATCGGCCTGCACGACATGCACGGCAACCTGTGGGAATGGTGCCAGGACAACTACGGCAACTATTCGCCCACGCCGATCAGCGACCCCATCGGAAAGGAAGAGGAGACGCACGTCGCACGCGGAGGTTCGTGGGGCGACATCGTGTCGAAGCTGCGCGCGGGCAATCGCCTCTCGGTGCGCGGGGACATGCGCACGGTCTACATCGGATTCCGGCTTGTCGCACCGGTCGCCTGGCCGGAAGGACGCGATCCCCTGGCCGACACCGATGCCGTGCTGACCGCCGGTCTCCCTGCTCCCGCCCCGATCGTCGCGGCGGCCGCGGCTCCGGTGGTGGTCGATGTCGAGCAGATCGCCCACGGGATCGATGTGCCGACGCCCACGCCGACGACGGCGCCATCAGCCACCGCAGCAGCTCTGACCGCGCCTCTGGCGTCAGGCGTGTCCTTGGTTTCGTCGACGGTCCCCGTCGCCGTTCCCGCGGTCGCGGCCGACGAGGATCGCATCCGCGGATGGCAGCAGGCGCTCGACCAGGCGCTGGCAGCCGATGCGAAGCTCGCGGCGGCGGCGCCGTCTCCGCAGCTGATGATGAGCGATGGGCTGGTGACCCTCGTGGGCGTCGCCGAGACCACGATCGCGAAGAACCGCCTGTCCGTCCTCGCGTTCCGCGCCACCGGCGGCAAACGCGTGGTGAACATGATCTCGGTCGAGCCGATCGCGCCGGTTTCCCCCGCACCGATCGAGCAGATCGTCCCGGCATCAGAACCGGCACCCGCGACCGCGCTCGCACCCATCGAGACGCCGTCGGATGCAGTGGCGGCGCCCCCGAGCGACACCGCATCCCCGGTCGGATCCCAGATCGCGAGCGATTCTGCTGAAGCGACGACCGCGGTGGTGCCGGCCGACGTCGCGGCACCTGCCGAATCCGTGAGGCCGCAACCAGAGGCTCCTGCAGCAGCGCCCGAGGTGGCGGAGTCGACCCCCGTACCGGCCGCCGCCGAGCCTTCGTCGGCTCCTGCCGCGATCGAGTCCCCGATGCCGGTTCCGACCGCGGATGCCATTCCCCCGGTGGATCCGCAGCCGGTCGCCACGCCGGTCGCCACGCCGGTCGCCACGCCGGTCACCACGCCGGTCACCACGCCGGTCACCACGCCGATAGTCGAGGAGACTGTTCCAGAGGCGACGATCCCTTCCGCCCCTCAGGAAGCCGCACCCGCGCGGGCTGTCGAGCAGGCCGCCCC
>JACCZE010000064.1 GCA_013696105.1 Planctomycetota bacterium
GCGTAGCCGGGCGCAGCCCGGCGCAGTCGGCCGCAGGCCGACGTCCGGGCGTTCAGTAGCGCCACTCGCCGATCTCGCCCGACAGCGAGAGGTTCACGCCTTGTCGGCGGAAAGCCCAGCACATGTAGCTGATGGTGACGTAGAAGCTGGCGGGCACGCGGTTGAGCTTGCCGATCTTGCAGCCCACCAGCGTGGTGTTGCCGCCGAATCCCATCGGGCCGATGCCGGATCGGTTGGCCTTGGCGACGATGCGCTCTTCGAGCGCGCCCAGTACCGGATCGCCGTTGGAGTCATCGAGCGTGCGCAGCAGCTGGACTTTCGAGTGCGCGTAGCCGCTGGCGCGGTCGCCGCCGATGCACACGCCGAGGATGCCCGGACCGCAGCCCTGCCCTTGGGCCTGCAGCACGCAGTCGAGCAGCGCGTTCTCGACCCCGACCAGATCGCGGCCGCCGAAACGCGGATCCGGCAGGGTGTACTGCGCGCCGACGTTCTCGCAGCCGCCGCCCTTGAGCATCAGGGTGACTTCGACGTAGTCGCGACGCCACTGATGGAAATGGAAGTCTGGAGCGCCGGGCCCGACGTTGTCCCCGGAATTCGTTCCGCTCACCGAGTCGACGGAGTTCTGACGCAGGTATCCTTTGACCGTCGCTTCCTTCACCGCGGCGATGGTCGCATCGGTGAAGGCGAGCTGGTCGTACCCGACCGGGCAATGCACGTAGAAGAGCACCGAGCCGGTGTCCTGGCACAACGGCTGGCTCTTGTCCTTGGCCAGGCCGATGTTGCACGAGATGACATCCAGCGCGTACTTCGCGTTGCTGCCGGCCGCCTCGCCGGAGCGCGAACTCTCGAGCGCGCGCACGACGTCGGCGGGCAGCACGGTCGAGGTGACGCGGATCAGTTCGACCAGCGACGATTGCAAGGTGGCGGCGGTGGCGGTGGTCATGGCGCGGTCGGTGCTTCGCGTGCCATCGTACGCGCGAGCGGCGAAGCGCGCAACCGGCGTGCGCGGATCAGCGTTTCGCGGGATTCCACAGCGAGCCCCCCGCGCGTCGGTCGAGATCGATGCGCGCATCGCGCGCGGCGCGCAGGTAGGCGTCGGCCTCGGATTCGTACGCCTTGGCCATGGAGAGCACGATCGCATCCAGGAGCCGGCGATCCTGGTTCTCGGCATCGACCACGGGTTCGACCAGCTCGGCCTCGTCATTGGGCAGGTCGGGACGGGGGGCGAGCAGGCCCGAATCCGCCATCACCACTGCCTGTCCACGGCCGAGCATGGTCTTCAGCAGCGGAAAGCGCGCACACCGGGCCTTCAGCGGCCGGGGCTGCTCGCGCACGCCGTGGATGGTACTGCCCTCCGCCCATTCGGCGATGCGCAGCATGCGCTCGCTGCCGTCGACCAGCCGTAGCTCTTCGGGACGGCGCGGGACGCCGTGGGCGACATCCTCGAAGTACCAGGCGATGATCGTCGGTTCTTCGTTTCGCAGCGAGCGCCGCGTGTCGCCGCATCCGCAGAGCCATGCGGACGCCAGCGCCACCGCTGCCAGCATCGACCATCCGCGCATCATGGCGCGAGCACCACGCCGCTGACGCGCAAGCGCTCGACCATGAGCGCATGGTCGGGGCGCGTCGAGAAGACCAGGCCCGGACAGCTGCCGGCGGGGGTGTTGAAGCGGAACGCGCGTCCGCCGAGGTCGGACGCACAACCGCCGGCTGCCAACATCAGCGCCGCCGGAGCGGCGACATCCCACTCGGATATCGGCCGGGGATGGACGTAGAGATCCGCCTGACCGCACAGCATCCGCCAGGCCTTCACGCCGACCGAGGTCGCGCGCATGGTCGAAAATTCGGGCAACGCGGCGCGCACGCGTGCCACCGCCTCGTGGTTGCGTTTGCTCGCGCTGGTGATGAGCACGTTCGCGCTTCGCGCTATACGCTCGAGCGCGCGTTCGCCGGCGGCATCGCGCACTGTACCGCCGATCCCTGGCAATCCGGACACGCACACCCCTTCGGCGGGAATGTCGACTACTCCCAGCGCCAGCTCGCCGTCGATGGCCAGGGCGATCTGCACCGCCCAGCCTCCGGCACCGGCCAGGTAGTCGCGCGTCCCATCGATCGGGTCGATGATCCACACGCGACGGTTCGACAGTCGCCGTCGATCGTCCGGGATCTCTTCGCTGAGGATGGCGTCCTCGGGGAAATACGTGGTCAGGTGGTGGCGAATCACCGCGTCGGCGGCCAGATCCGCGTCGCTGACCGGCGAGCCGTCGCCCTTGGTGCGCTCGACCGCGCCGCTCTGCATCGACAGCGCCGTCGCGCCGGCCTCGCGCGCAGCCGCGACCGCGACGGTGATTTCCTGGGTAAGATCGGTGGGCACGGGTGGCGGTTATCGGCTGTCGGTTGTCGGACTGATGGCGGAGGCGCATCCGCAATCCTCGCCGGGCTGTCGACGGAGGACGTAGGACGGAGCACGTAGGACCGAGGACGTCCCCCTCAGTCGTCGATGCGCGACATGCGCATGACCTCGTCGCAGGTGGTCATGCCCTGGAGGGCCTTGCGGGCGCCGTCCATCGACAGGGTGTTCATTCCGTTGGCGATCGCCGCACGGCGGATATCGGTCGAGGAGGCCTTCTGGAAGGCGAGGTCGCGCAGCTGCTTGTTCATCACCATCATCTCGAACAGGCCCTTGCGGCCGCGGTAGCCCGAACCCTTGCAGTGATCGCAGCCTTTGCCGCGCATGAACGTGCGGTCCTTGTACTGCTCGGGCTTCAAGCCGATGGCGATCATGTGCGCCGGATCGGGATGGTAGGCCTCGAGGCACTTGGGGCAGTTCATGCGCAGGAGGCGCTGGGCGACCACCGCCTGGATGGAGGTGGCGACCAGGAAGGGCTGCACGCCCATGTCGATCAGTCGCGTGACCGCAGAGGGCGCATCGTTGGTGTGAAGCGTCGAGAACACCAGGTGGCCGGTCAGCGAGGCCTGGATGGCGATGTTCGCCGTCTCGGCGTCGCGGATTTCACCGACCAGGATGACGTTCGGCGCCTGGCGCAGCATGGCGCGCAGGATGCGCGGGAAATCGAGACCGATCTTCGAGCGCACCTCGCATTGGTTGATGCCGTTGAGGTGGTATTCGACCGGGTCCTCGGCAGTGATGATCTTGCGGTCGATGGTGTTGAGCGTGTGCAGCGTCGCGTACAGCGTGGTGGTCTTGCCCGAACCGGTCGGGCCGGTGACCAGGATGATGCCGTTCGGACGCTTGATCAGCGAGGTGAAGGATTTGAGGTCGCCCGGGTCGAAGCCCATGTCGTCGAGCGACAGCTTCAATGTCTCGCTGTCGAGGATGCGCATGACGATGGATTCGCCATGGACCGACGGCAGGCACGACACGCGCAGGTCGATCTTCTTGCTCGGCAGCTTGACCTTCATGCGCCCGTCCTGGGGCTTGCGCTTCTCTTCGATGAGCATGTCGGCCATGATCTTGAGGCGCTGGATCACCGGCCCCTGCAGGCGTTTGGGCGCCGGATCCATGGTGAAGCAGATGCCGTCGATGCGGTAGCGGATGCGCAGGTGGTCCGACATCGGCTCGATGTGGATGTCGGACGCGCGGTTGTGGTCGGCGTTCTGGATGATCTGCTGGACGAATTTGATGATCAGGGCGTCGTCGCCCTTCTCGCCGTCGTCGTCGTTGCCGCGGACGGCGATATCCTCGGTCAGTTCGCCGAGCATCTGCTCGACCTTGTTCTCGGACAGTCCCCAGTACTTCTCGAGCGCGGCGAGGATCTGCCGCTCGCTGGCCATCGCGACCTCGATCGCCAGCGAGGTGCTGAAGCGCAGGGTGTCGACGACCTCCAGATCCAGCGGATTGGCCATCGCCACCGCCAGGGTCTTGCCGTTGAGCATCACCGGGCAGACCTTCTTCTCGCGAGCGACCGGCTGCGGGATCAGGTCCATCACCTGCTTGGGGATGTCGATGGTGTCGAGGTCGTAGAAGCGCATGTCGAACTGCTCGGCCAATGCGCGCGCCACGTCCTCGGGCGAGCAGGCCTCCATCTCGGCGAGGATCTCGCCGATCAGCCGCTTATCCCCCTCCATCTGCTTCTTGAGCGCCGCATTGACCTCGGTGTCGGTGCAGCACTCCATTTCGACGAGGATTTCACCCAAGAACTTGCGCGCCATGGACTCTCCGCGAGGACCGACGAGTATGTCCCCGGCGGCACGAGCGCACCAGCCCCCTTCCGGGATGGTCCAGGCGCTGTGGGAGACGCCACCGTCGGCAGCTGGCGCCGACGGGTGAACCGTGGCACGCTTCCTGCGTTGATCGTCACCCAATGACCCCCCGCACCGCGATTATCGCCCTAACTCTGCTCTTCGCCTGCCCGGCGTGGTCCTCGGCTGCCGACAAGACCGGCAAGACCGACAAAGCTGAGCCCAAGAACGCCCCCGTCGCCGCCGGGACCGACGCGGCCGGCAAAGCCGACGCCAAGCTGGTGTTCGCCCAGCAGGCCAAGACCGCGACCCCTCCAGCCGGGGACCGCCCCGGATTCCTGGGCGCATACGTGTGGGGCAGCCGTGCGGACATCAGCTACCGGCCGTTCTTCCAATGGGAATTCCGCATCCAGGCGGGCAACGATCCGATCAAGGCTGGCAAGGTTCGCCTCACCACGCTCGGCCCGGACAAGAAGCCGGTCGTCCAAGGCGAATGGAAGACCCTCTTCAATGTCGTTTCCGGCGGGACCAACGAGTTCAGCTACCGCCTCAACTGCACCAACCCGATGGCGTACCAGGTCGAGATCACGACCGAGGATGGCAGCGAGACCTACCTGGCGTGCGACAAGGGCGCGGTTCCCGTCCCCCTCACGGAGCTCGCCGACCAGGGCTACGTCGTCGCCGTGAACTCGAATTTCGAATCCGACGAGAAGACCAAGCAGACGGTCGTCACCTACACCGCCTGGAACGTCGGCGGCAAACCGGCCAAGGGCGTGGTGCAGATCCTCCGCCTGCGCGATGAGGCAGGCAAGGAGGTAGCGACCTACAAGAACCGTCCAGAAAAGGGCGCCGACCTCCCGCCCGGATACGTCAAGGACATCAAGGTCGCGCTCGCGAAGGTGCCGAAGTTCGCCACCCTCAGCATCAGCACCGAACAGGCGGACACCCAGGCGCTCGCCGAACAGGGGTTCACCGGCGCCAAGGATGTCGAGGTCGCCAAGGTCCGCGCCGAGGGCAAGGAGCTCAAGGCGCGCGTGCGCAACGGCACCGGTCAGGATCAGGAGGGCGTGATCGTACAGATCGCCGTGCAGGACAAATCGGGCAAGACCCTGAAGACGTTCGACATCCCGATCGGACGACTCGGCATAGGCGAAGAGCGCGACATCGCCGCCGAACTCGGTGGAGCATCGGCCTGGGCGGGTTACGAGACGAGCTGGAAATCCTCCTCACCGACGGTGGCCGCGACCCCGGTCGCCACCAAGGCTGCTCCGGCGGCGGGCGCCCAGACCGGCTTACCCAAACCCATCGCCGCCCAAGGCATGACCCTGACTCCGGAGACCATGGAGACCACCGTGACCGGCTTCGTGCTCGCGGGCACGGTCTCCAACGCCACCGGCAAGGATCTGCCGCTGGTCCGGGTCCAGGTCAAGGTCAGCGATCCCTCGGGACGCACGCAGGAGCTCGAATGCTCGGTGGCCGCCCTCGCCAATGGCGCCAGCGCGCCCGTGCGCATGGCCTGCGGCATGAAGGACATCGCGCGCATGGCCATGACCTGGCGCCTGGCGCCCCCCGAGGCCGACTGACGCGACCGGTTGAGCCGACGCGGCGCCGCCCGAGCATGTGGTCATGCCCCCACCGGCTGTCCCATTCATCGCCACGGTGCTGACGCCCGACACCGCTGGCAGGCCGGGCCTGGGTCCCGAGCGTCGAGGAGCGGCCTGCGATGCGGACGATGTCGGCGCGCGCTGCGACCGCTTCTTCGCCACTCGGCTCGGGCACCTGCGCGAGCCGCACCTGCGCGCCCTGGCGCTGCTGTGGCATGATCACCTCGATGCCGCGCACACGTTGGTGCAGGATCTCGCAGACGCCGATGCCGCCTACGTCCACGCCGTGATGCACCGGCGTGAACCGGACTACGACAACGCCAAGTACTGGAACCACCGGGTCGGACCCCATCCCGTCCATGCCCGGCTCGTCGCCGACGCCAGCTGGGACCCGGACGCGTTCGTCGACCGCTGCGAACGCGCCGAGTCGGGCTGCCTCGAGATCCAGGAGCGCGAGTTCCGCCTGCTCGCGGAACACCTGGTCGGCATGCCTCGCGGGTGATGGTGATGGATGTGCAGTCCAACCACCAACCACCAACCACCAACCACCATCCACCATCCACCCACCCGCCCTCACAAACACCTTTCCTTGCCTCGGTCGCTGTTAGCATTCCTTGAGCGGCTGAGCGGCTGAGCCGCTCGGCGCTCAGCGCACCCGACAGGTCACATGGACAAAGCAGGTACCCAGGCAGCTCCAGATCCGGCTGCCCCACGCGATCGCCGACGCTCGACCGACGACGAGCGCCCGCGGCCACCCGCCCAACCCAAACCGATGACCCAACCGACGTTTCCGACCCCGACGCTGCCCGACGACCTCCGCTCGCAGAGCGTCTTCGTCAACCTCGAGGGCGACTACACCTACCTGACCGATGGCTACTACCGCAGCATGGAAGCGGAGCACGAAGGCCTGATCGCCCTGCCGAGCCCGTCCGAGGCGCTCGACGCATACGTGGTGCCGCTCGCGCTGGCGAAGGCCGCCGCAGCCGGCATCAGCGTCCCCGAGTGGGAGATCGCCAACGACAACAGCCTCAGCTTCACGCCGCCGCTGATCGCCTATCCGATCAACCCGTTCCAATCCACCGGTCAGGTCATCGCCGATCAGACCGCGCTCGAGGAGGCGGTCAAATCCCTGACCATGAGCGGCAAGTACGCGATGGTCATCCAGGACATGCAGCCCGACAGCCGCGTCGACACGCTTCGCCTGGTGCTCGGCCGCTGCCTGAAGCCCGAGTACGCCGAGCTCGCGCTCGACATCTGGCGCACCTTCCGCATCCCGCTGGCCCGCGTGAAGATCATCGTGACCGAGAAGCACTACCTCTTCAGCGCCATCGAGCCCCTGTCGAAGAACGAGCTGACGCAGAACGAGAAGGGCATCATCAAGGAGGCGGGTCTGTGGCGCGGATGAAGATGGCCGTCCTCCGTCCTACGTCCTCCGTCCTCGGTCGGAAGATAAGGACGCTCCTCCCCGGGAGACGGAGAACGCAGGACGCAGAACGGAGAACATGGTGTCTCGATTAGCGATCTTCACTGATAGAAACACCATCCGCAGCGCGGTGCAGCTCACCGCGCTGACCAATTTCCGCATGGCTGCAGCGAAGCTCGGGCACGACTGCGACTTCCTGTTCCGTTCCGAGATCATGAACATCCCGAAGTACGACGGGCTGCTCATCCGTGCGCTCACCGATCCGCTGAATTCGAGCTACGTCGCCGCGCGCCTGGGCGAGGTGCATGGCCTGCGCGTCATC
Source organism: Planctomycetota bacterium (assembly GCA_013696105.1). Taxonomy (GTDB): domain Bacteria; phylum Planctomycetota; class UBA11346; order UBA11346; family UBA11346; genus JACCZE01. The sequence goes on from JACCZE010000064.1 coordinate 7,553, forward strand.
GACGAACCCGATTCGATCGTCGTGTGCTGCGACAAGGTCAACATGTACCAGCACCTGATGCGCGCCAACGTGCCGATGCCGGACACCTGCTTCCTCAGCGAGGACGAGGTCACCGTCGAGCAGGCGCGCGAGCTGTTCGAGAGCTACGGCACGCCGCTGGTGCTCAAAGCTCCGAACTCCTCGTTCAGCGCCTACGTCGAGAAGGTGCACGACGAAAATTCGTTCGTGAAGGTCGGCAAGCGCTTCCTGCGCCGCGCAGAGCGCCTGGTCGTGCAGCAGTACCTGCCCAGCTCATTCGATTGGCGCGTCACCATCCTCGATGGCAAGGTGCTGTTCTGCATCAAGTACGTCATGGCCGAAGGCGCTTGGCGCATCCACGACACCCACGAGGACGGCCGGCCGAACATCTGCGACATCGAAGGCGTCGACAAGAAGGACGTCGATCCGCGCCTGATCCGCACCGCGCTGCATGCCGGGAACTCGATCGGCAAGAGCCTCTATGGCATCGACATCAAGGAGCTCGACGACGGCTTCATCGTCATCGAGGTGAACGACAACCCGAACATCGATGCCGGCATGGAAGACATCAACAACCCGGAAGTCTACCGCAACGTCATCCGCTCGCTCACCGGCGAGCCGTGGGAGAGCTGGGTCGAGGTGACGTGAGGCGGCGACTGCGCGATGGTCGCAGCGAGGACTGGGAGCAGCTCGTCGCGCTCGAAGAGGCGTGCTTTCCCGCGTCCGATCGTTTCCCCGCCCGGACCTGGAAGCGCCTGCTCGGCTCCGCACTGGTCGCCCGCACCGCGTGCACGATCGTGGTCGAGGATCACGGACGGATCGTGGCGGCGATCTGCGGATTGTTCCGTGCCCGTGCCCGCGTCGCCCGCATCTATTCGCTCGCCGTCGGACCCGATCAGCGCGGTCGGGGACTGGCGCAGGAGCTGGTCCGCGGATTCGCGCGTCGGGCCCGCGCGCGCGGCTGCCGCACGCTGTCGCTCGAGGTCCGGGAGCGCAACGAGGCGGCGCGCGCGCTGTATGGAAGACTCGACTTCACGGTCGTCGAACGCTTGCCGGGCTATTATGGCCGATCGGATCACGGACTGCGCTACCGCATCGACCTGGGGCGGAGCGGGCTCGGAAGTCGCCCGTAACGCACTCCGGCCTTACGGCTCCCGCGAGCGGGCGTTCAGCGGCGGATGAATCCGTCGTCGATGGTCTTGTCGTCGTTTTCCCATTTGACCTGACCCATGCCCAGTTCGTTGTCGAGGACCTCGGCGTTGCCGATGGATATCTTCTCGATCGAGTCGCCGCGGTAGATGATGACGGGCCGCGCCTTGCTGAAACCGAACGCACCGGGCGGGAAACGCCAACCGTGGATCTTGAAATAGCGATCCTTGTAGGTCGAGCCGATGAACAGCGAGCTCGGCGGCTGTCCGCTGCGATCGCTGATGAAGGTGCATCGCACCAGCATGTGGTCCTCGTCCTCGTTCTTGTCGTCGACCGAGGCCCACGGCGGTTCCATGCGGATGAGCTGAAAGGGCATCGGGTCGTTCTCGGCGCGCGGATGGTAGCGCACCTGCATGTCGAATTCACGTTTGAGCGTCGCTTCGGGCAGGTTCAGCGACTTGGACAGCTTCGGGAAATCCATGTTCTGCCAGCGCCACATCGGCAGAGCCATCGGGGCGAGGAACCACGCCAGCAGCAGCAACGGGATGACGATGATGATCGTCGCGATCTTGCTCGAGGAACTTCCGGCCATGCCGTGACTATTCCCGCGCGCACTGATAAGACAAGGGTCCGCGTGCGCGCTGCAGCATCCGCCCGCGCCTGCGCTCAGGTGGAGCCGTATCCATCGGGATTGCCGCTCTGCCAGCGCCAGTGATCAGCGCACATCGCGTCCAGACCGAGGCGTGCACGCCATCCCAGGAGGCGATCCGCCAGATCGGGGTCGGCGTAGCAGGTGGCGACGTCCCCCGGACGCCGGTCGGCGAACTGGTACGGGATGCCCTTGCCCACGGCCTTCGATGCGGCTTTCACCAGGTCGAGAACCGAATATCCCCGCCCGGTCCCGAGATTGATCGCCGTGCATCCTGGCAACCGCGGCAAGGCCGCGAGCGCCGCCAGGTGACCGAGCGCGAGATCGACGACATGGATGTAATCGCGCACCCCGGTACCATCGGGCGTCGGGTAATCCTTGCCCCAGATGTTCAGGTGCGGCCTTTTGCCCACTGCGACCTGCATGATGTAGGGCATGAGGTTGTTCGGCACGCCCTTCGGATCCTCGCCGATCGATCCGCTCGCATGCGCGCCGATGGGATTGAAGTAGCGCAGCAGCACGATCGACCAGTCCGACTCGGCTTTCGCCAGGTCGCGGCATATCTCTTCGATGAAGAGCTTGGTCTGGCCGTAGGGATTGGTCGCGGACAGCGGGAGATCTTCGGTGATCGGCACGCGTTGCGGGTCGCCGTAGACCGTGGCCGAGGACGAGAACACCAGCTTGCGGACGCCGCGCGCGGACATGATCTCGAGCAGGTGCAGCGTGCCGGTGACGTTGTTGTGGTAATACCGCAGCGGCTTCGCGACGGACTCGCCGACCGCTTTCAATCCGGCGAAATGGATGACCGCGTCGATGGATTCGCGCGCGAACACCGCGTCGAGCGCGGGGCGATCGAGCAGATCGATGCGGTGGAATTCTGGTCTCTTCCCGGTGATCCGCGTCACCCGACGCAGCGACTCCTCGCAGCTGTTGTCGAGGTTGTCCACGACGATGACCCGATGCCCGGCTGCGAGCAGCTCGACGCACGTATGGCTGCCGATGTACCCCGCACCGCCGGTGACGAGGATGGTCTGGGTCATGCCCGGAGGCTATGCGAGCCGGCATGCACTGTCTACATGGGGGAGCGGCAGCAGGCCGCTCCCCCACCATCGCGCCTCCGGCGCTGCCCCCTGGCCACCGGCGGACGGGGCGGACGACGAGGCCATCGACACGCGAGCGACGGACGAGGTTCGCAGCGGTACGTCACAGACCACTCGCGTTTCCAGGCCGCTCGGCCCCTTCAGCCCCGACCCCTGGTTTCAAGGGGGCAGCGCCGGAAGCGCGATCGTGGGGGAGCGGCCTGCTGCCGCTCCCCCATGTCAACAGCCAGCGCGCCACCAGCGCCAGGGTTTCTGCGACCAGATCGGGCCGGCGTAGGCGACGCCGATGCGGGGGCCGTGGGCGAGCGCGGGGCGCACGGTCGCCGGGGTCAGGCGCAGTGGACAGGCCGCGTGGCCGAGGACGGTCGCGTTGTGGGTGCGGTCGAGCGCCAACGCCTGGGCTGCTTTCGCGGGGCCGTTGGCGAGCAGTTCGCGATGGCAGCGGGGCTGGGCGCGACGGCGGCGGGCAAGCGGTTCGCCGGCGGTGATGTCGATGGCGCGGATGAGTACCGCCGACGGCGTGCCCGCACGATCGCAGACGATGTTCAATAGGTGGTGCATGCCGTAGCACAGGTAGATGTAGATGGTGCCGGGCTCGCGGTAGAGCGTCGTCGTGCGCGGCGTCACCCCGCGCGACGCGTGGCAGGCGAGGTCCTCTTCGCCCTGGTAGGCCTCGGTCTCGACGATCGTGCCGCGCACGCCGTGCGCCTCGATGCCGCAGCCGATCAGCAGGGGCGCGAGCACGGGCGCGGGACGCGCGAGGTCGGCCGGACGCAGGATCCCACCGTGGCCGACCAGGCGCGCAGGCTCAGAAGTCCTTGGCCGGGCCATGGTCCGCAGATCCGTCGTCGACATCCGGGAGCGTGCCGCCGAAGCGCTTCGGGATCGAGGACGCCAGGATGGCCAGCTCCGACGGCAGCCCGCGGCTGTTGCCGCTCGAGATGTTCGTCCCCGTGCCCAGCTTGTGCGACAAGCGGTAGTCGAACATGCCGTCATCGCGCGTGGTCAGGGTGACGGTCGTCTCGCACGCCCCGAAGCTCGAGAACGCGCGCTCGTCGAGGTGCTCCATGACGCTGTTCATGAAGATCCGCCGAGGTTCGCCCAGGATGCCCGTGAGCGTGCGATCGAGCTCCTCCTTCACCGGCTTGCCCTGCGCTGAGAAGTCGGGAATCGTGAGGGTGAGCGTCCGTCCGTCGATCAGCGGGCGCTGCTTCAGCGCGAGCAGCGCGGTGTTCGTGCGCTCCTTCGCGTGCGCGCGCGCCGCCGATACCAGCACGACCTGGTCGCCGCTCAGGCCGAGCAGCGCGACGATGCTCGCTGGCAGATCGGTCCCAGACGATGCGTCGGAGGCGTGGATGCGCAGTTTCGCGCGGTTGAGCGCCTCGTACGACACCGTCGCGGCCTTGAGCTCGGCGATCTCGCGCTCGAGCTCGGCCACGCGCTGGCGCAGCGCCGGGGCGTCGTCCGCGCTCCAGGCGCAGGACGCGTTGATCAGCACGATGATCACGATGATGATGCGCCGCATGGCTTCTCCCGTGGTATCAGACGTCCGAGAGCGCCGCGATGCCGGGCAGGACCTTGCCCTCGAGCAGCTCGAGCGAGGCTCCTCCGCCGGTCGAGCAGTGGGTGACCTGATCATCCGTACCCCATTTCGCCGCGGCGGTGGCGGTGTCTCCGCCGCCGATCACGGTGATGGCTCCATTCTTGGTCGCGGCCACCAGCGCGTCCATCGCCGCGCGCGTGCCACCAGCGAAGGCCTCGAACTCGAAGACGCCCAGTGGGCCGTTCCAGATGATGGTCTTCGCGCGTGCGATGACCGCGGCGTTGGCCTTGTTGGTTTCCGGTCCGCAATCCAGGCCTTCCCAGCCTGCCGGGATCCCGGTGAGGACGGTCGCTGGCTTGGTCTGGGCGTCGGCGGCGAAGCGGTCGGCGGCGATGAAATCCGTCGGCAGGTGGATCTTCACGCCCTTGGCTTGCGCCTTGACGATCAGCTCGGGAACGATCTTCGCACCCTCGGGGTCGAAGATCGACTTGCCGATCTCCATGCTGCTGATGGTGCGGTGGAAGGTGTAGGCCATGCCGCCGCCGATGATCAGTTCGTCGGCCTTGTCGAGCAGGTTGTCGATGAGCTGGATCTTGTCCGCGACCTTCGCGCCGCCCAGGATCGCCAGCACCGGCCGCTTGGGATGCTCGAGCACCTGCGCGAACGCGTCGAGCTCCTTCTTGAGCAGGAGCCCGGCAGCGCGCTTGGGCAGCTTCACCCCCACCATCGAGCTGTGCGCACGGTGCGCGGTGCCGAAGGCGTCGTTGACGTAGACGTCGCCGAGCCGGGTGAGCGACGCGCGGAAGGCCTCGACCTTCGCGGGATCGGCCTTGGTCTTCTCGCCGGTCTTCTCGTCCTTGACCGCGCCTTCCTCCTCGATGTGGAAGCGCAGGTTCTCGAGCAGCACGACCTCGCCCGGCTTGAGCGCGGCGCAGGCCTGCTCGACCGCCGGACCGACGCAGTCGTCGAGGAAGCGGATCGGACGCCCGAGCAGCTTCTGGGCCTCGACGGCGATCGGCTTGAGCGAGTACTTGTCGACGCGCTTGCCGTCTGGCCGGCCGAGGTGGCTCATGAGCACGATCGACGCACCGCGTTCGAGCGCAGCGCGGATCGTGGGCAGGGCCGCGTCGATGCGCTGGGTATTGGTGATCGCGCCGGTCTTCTTGTCCTGCGGAACGTTGAAATCGACGCGCATCAGCACGCGCTTGCCCTTCAGGTCGAGCTGATCGATGGACAATTTGGGCATGGCGGTGGCCTCGGACGGGCGCACGCGGCGCCGATGATGGTGCGGTCGGCGCAGCATCCGTGGCCGCGCAGCCTGGCAAGCAGGCGGCCGCCGAGTCAGATCACGCACACGTCCGGCAGGTGGCGCCAGCGTCCGTCGTGGTCCAGTCCGTAGCCGACCACGAACACATCGGGGACCGTGAATCCGATGTAGTCTGCGGTCGCCTGGCCGGCATCGACGCGGCGCATCGGCTTGTCGAGCAGCACGCAGGACGACGCGCTCGACGCTCCGGCGCGCGCTACGGCGGCGAGCACGGTCGCGAGGGTCCTGCCGCTGTCGAGGATGTCGTCCACCACCAGCACGCGCCGCCCAGCGAGTCCGGACAGCGGCTCGCACGCGACCGTGCCGGTGGACTCGGTGCCGCGATAGCTGCGGACCGGATGGAAGACCAAGGTGAGATCGTCGAGGTCGATCGACCGCACGAGGTCGGCGGCGAAGCAGAACGCCCCGTCCATCAACGCGATCAGCACCAGCGGTCGGCCCGCATGGTCCCGGTCGTGGTCGCGAGCGATGGAGCCCCCCAGCTCGCGCACGCGGCGGGCGAGGTCCTCGCGCGGGATGAGTGGTCGCGGACGCATGGGCGGATCAGCGCGTCCGGCACCGCGAGCGCAAGTCCCGGTGGCTGGCAGGTCGTCCTCCGTCCTCGGTCCTGCGTGCTCCGTCGTCACTGCTGGCGTCGTTCGCGTCGAAGCACACCCCGAACCCTTGGACCAGGAGACGGAGAACGGAGAACGGAGAACGGAGAACGGAGCTCTCGGTTCCATTCGCAGAGCCAAAATGCCCGGCGGACCGGCTTCCCGCCATCGCAGCTTGAGCCATGCGTCCCCGGGTTAGGATGCGGGGCCCGCGCGACGAGCGCCACCGAGGAACCATGCCGACGTACACCCCCCGAGAACTGGCCCTGCACGCCGCGAGGCTCTGCCTGGACAAGGGCGGCCTCGAGCTGCGCGTCATGGCGCTGCCCCCGGGGGTCGCGCTGTTCGACTACGTGGTCCTGGTGTCGGCACGCTCCGACCGCCAGACCAATGCCATCGTCTCCGAGGTCCACCAGTTCTGCAAACGCCACAAGCTCGGGCATTATCCGGTCGAGGGCGAGAGCGGCTGGATGCTCGTCGATTGCCTGGATGTCGTCGTGCACTGCCTGAGCGTGGAGAAGCGCGAGCACTACCAGCTCGACAGCCTGTGGAAGGCCGCTCGCGACCTCGATTACGTCGCGGAACTCAAGAAGCTGCCGGATCCCGACAAAGCGCTGGCGGAATGATCGTGCGCTCTGCGCTGGACGCCGGGTAGCCCATGTTCAAAGCCATCGGGCGGCTGCTGTCGCGCATCAAGGAAGGCCTGGCCAAGACGCGGTCGGCGGTCGGTGGAGCCCTTCGCCGCCTCATCGGCGTCGGTCGCAGCATCGATCGCGCCTTCCTCGAGCAGCTCGAAGACACTCTCCTGCAGGCGGATATCGGCGTCGCCAAGAGCGAGGAGATCATCGCCGAGCTGAAGACCCGCTACCGCGACGGCGAGATCGCCAAGGGCGAGGACCTGCTCGACTTCCTCAAGAAGTCCCTGCGCGCCGAGTTGCAGCCACCGCAGGACAGCGAGATCACCTGGGCCGCCGAAGGCCCGACGGTGGTGCTGATCGTCGGGGTCAACGGCGCGGGCAAGACCACGACCATCGGCAAGCTCGCCAAGCGCTTCAAGGACCAGGGCAAGCAGGTCCTGATCGCCGCCGGGGACACCTATCGCGCGGCCGCGATCGAGCAGCTGTCGATCTGGGCGACGCGCGCGGGGGTGGAGATCATCAAGACCCATGACGGCGCGGATGCGGCCGCGGTCGCGTTCGACGCGGTGGTCGCGGCGCAATCGCGCGGCGCCGACCTGGTGCTCATCGATACCGCCGGTCGCCTGCACAATAAAGAGCACCTGATGCGCGAGCTGGAGAAGATCCGCCGCGTCATCCAGAAACGACTGCCCACAGCCCCGCACGAGACCCTGCTCGTGCTCGACGCCACCGCGGGGCAGAACGCGGTTCAGCAGGCGAAGGTCTTCGGCGATTCCATGGGCGTCACCGGCCTGGTGCTGACCAAGCTCGACGGAACGGCCAAGGGCGGAGTCGCGATCACCATCCGGCGCGAGCTCGGCCTGCCCGTGCGCTACATCGGGGTCGGCGAGACCATGGAAGACCTGCAGCCATTCGACCCGGACGCCTACATCGAGGCGATCTTCGCCGACGACGCAACCTAGTATCCTGACACGGAAACCCGCCGCATTGGCGATCCAGACGGAAAGTCGTGAACCCCACGGCGCGGACGCCGTACATCCTCGACCCCCTAGCGGTACCGGCAGAGGAGTCGGCAGGTAGTACGGTAGGCAGTACGGTAGGCAGTACGGTAGGGTTGCCCGTCGGACGTCGTCTCCCAGCCAGCGAGGCCCCATGCGTCAGCGCGCGTTCATGCTCCTGTGCCTCGCCTTGTCGGCCGTTCCCGGAGCGCGCGCGGGCGACGAGGGCGATTACCCGAAGACCGTCGCGCCGCCGATGCTGGGCGTCTTCACCAGCATCGTTCCCGACGACGTGCTGCGGCGCGAGAACCTCGCCGCGGATGACGGCGTCTACATCGTGAACACCGTGAACGACACCGCTGCCGCGCGCATGGGCGTGCGCCCGGGCGACGTGCTTCTGAACTACAATGGCGAACGGATCACGTCCATGAGCCAACTGCGCACCGCGGTGGAGTCTTCCGCCGTCGGATCGGACGCGGCGGTCACTGTCCTGCGCAATGGCGAGACGTTGACGATGTCGGCTGCGCTGCAGCAGTGGCCGGCGGGGATGGCGAAGCTGCCGATCAACGCCGACTGGGAACAGCGGCTGCGCGAGGCCCAGGCCAAGCGCCTGGACCGCGAACGGGCCCGGGTCGCTGCGCTCGAGGCCGAGGTCGAGGCGCTGCAACGTCGGTACCCGGATCCGACCCCCGCCGATCGCGAGCGCATCGCGGGAGTCGCGCAGGCATTGGCCGACCCCGGACACGTGGGCGCCTGGAGGCTCGCCTACCGGATCGACACTGCCCGCAGCCCCCTCGCTGAAACCGAGGTCGCTGAGCCACCGCCGCTCCCATCGCTCCAGCCGATCAGCGCAGACGCCTGGCGGGTGCACTGGTCCAACCTGGGGCGGCTCCGCTGAGGCCTGCCGCGATTGGGCTCAACGACCGACGCAGGCAGAGGTAGACTCTATTCGGATCATCCGCCCATAGCTGTTTGCCCTTGTCCGACAAGGGCTTTGACCAACGCTCAGGAGGCCGCCATGCGCTTCGCCCAAACCACCGCCGCTCTCGCCCACGCCACCGCCCGCACCCGCGGCATCGCCCTGGTCGCCGCCCTGTCGCTGGCATGTGCCGTGCACGCCGGAGACGCCGGTGACGACTACGAGAGCACGGTCACCTACGCCCCACCGATGTTCGGCATCGAGATGAGCCCGGTCCCCAATGGGGTGCAGGACCGCAATGGCCTGACCCCGGACCAGGGCGTGTACGTCCAGAACACCTTCGGCAACACCGCCGCCTCGAGCATGGGCGTCCGCCCGGGGGACGTCGTCCTGCAGATGAACGGCTCGCCGATCACCTCGATGACGGATCTGCGCAACGAGGTCGGGCTGAACAATGTCGGCGACCCGGTGCAGGTGGTCATCGTGCGCGACGGTCAGCAGCTGGTCATGACCGCGCCGCTGCAGGAATGGCCGAAGAACATCCCCAAGGATCGCATCGACCCCGAAGCCGAGAAGCGTTTCCGCGACTGGCAGAAGGAGCGCAACGCGCAGTCGCGCAACCAGATCAACGAGCTGCAGGATCAGCTGGCGGATCTCGATCGCCAACTGCCGGCTGAGCGCGATGCCGCAGCCCAAGCGCGCGCCGCTGCCCTTGACGCGGCTCTGCGCGCCGGCGAAATGCCCTGGACGCTCCGCTTCAGCCTCGCTGGCGGCGAGTCCGCTCCGGTCATCGGCGCTGCGCCGACGGAACCCGCTCCAGCCGTCACCTCCGACGGCCTGGCGTGGACGTTCCACCGCTCGATCCCGTAACCCTGTTCCCGGGCAGACCAATGATCCTCCGCCTCGCCGCCGTCCCCCTCCTGCTCGCGTGCGCGCTGACGTGCGCCGCTGAGCAGACGCCCCCGACGCCAGCCCCGGCTCCGACGCCGGCATCGGCGGCTGCCCCTGCAGATGCCCAGAAGCCGTTCCTCGGCATCCAGGTGGACCCGACCAAAGAGAACTCGTTCGACGGCGGGATCGTGGTTTCAGCGGTGATGCCCAACAGCACGGCTCAGGCGATGGGGATCCAGGCAGGCGACGTGCTGCTGTCGATCAACCAGAAGAAGATGACCAAGATGGACGACCTCCAGGCGGTGATCGGCGCCGCCAAGGTCGGCGACGTCGCCACCATAGAATTCACCCGCAAGGGTGAAAAGCTGACCAAGAGCGGACCGCTCCAGGCCCGCCCCGCGCCGCCCAAACCCACGGTCGTCGCGCTGAACGATCTGCAGAAGCAGGTCGAGCAGCTGAAGGCGCGCAAGGATCGCGAGCCCACCCTTCCCGAGATGCTCGACGACATCGTCACCCAGCTCAATGCGCTGGAGAAGCACCTGCCCAAGGCCGCCGAGGCGTTCAAGAAGCAGTACCCCAACGGCGAATTCGACATCAGCATCACCATCAAGATCTCGAGCGACAAGACCGCGACAAATCCCGTCGAGCTGGGCAAGCCTGCCGACGATGGCGCCAAGAAGGATGTCCCGGCGTCACCGGATGGCGCCGTCGCTCCGGCCGACAAGGACGCCAAAGCCGTCGCCGATCCCGCCAAGCCAGCTCCCGGCCCTCAGGCCGTGCCCGCGTCCGAACCGCCCAAAACACGGTGACTGACCGCAACCTCGGACGATCGCTGTCGATCATCCAGGGGGCCGAGCTCTTCGATGCAGGCGAGCACTGGCACGCGCACGAGGTGTGGGAGGCGCTGTGGAAAGACGATCGCGCGCCGGATCGCGATTACCTCAAAGGGCTGATCCACTACGCCGCGGCGTGCTACCATGTGAAGCGCGGTAACCTGCGTCCCGCCCTGCGATTGCTCGGCTCGGGCCGCGCCCACCTGCTCGCGCACGGTTCTGAGCGATGGCCATTCGCCACCCAGGGGGTGATCGACGACATGCACGCGCTCGAGCGCGTGCTCTCCGAGGGCGGCGTTCCGGGTCCCGTACCACCGCTGATGCGCCACCTCACACCCACCGTCGGGTGATGTCCCGTGATCAGGGGGCGCCGGGGTTGACCGTCTTCTCGGCAGGAGCCTTTGCGGCGCCGGGAGCGGGCGCCTTGGCTGCGCCAGGAGCAGGCGCCCCAGCGTCGCCCGCCGGAGCAGCACCGGGAGCCGGCGCGGCCGCAGGATCGGGACCGAGCTTGTCGAGGAGCGCTTTCGCATCCGTCTTCGCCTGGACGTTCGATGAGGCCGAGGACGCCGCCGACAGCAGGACGCGCGCCGTGCGCTGCATCTCGGTCACGAAGGTCGACCGGCGCTCATCGCTGGCGGTCTCGGGCCTGGCCTTGAGCTTGTCGGCCTCGGCCAGCATCAGCCGCGCGGCATGGAAGCGCGCTTCGCACTTCTGATCCTCGGAACCGTACGGCAGCAGGTCGATCTTGAGCAGCTCGACGATCGCCCCCTGGGGATCGCTCTCCATCAGGCACAATCCGCGGATGACTTCCGCCTGCGCCTTGCGCGACGGATCGGTCGCCAATGACGGCTCGTCGATCATGCGCTCGACGATCTTCAGCGCTTCCTTCTGCTTGCCGAGTTGGCGGTAGGTGTCGGCGACGAAGAGATAGAAGTGGAACCAGGTGTCCGAATCGCTCACGGGATTGAGGATCACCTTCTGCTCGTACTCGCGCAGCTTGCCCGCATCGGCGGCCGATGCGGCGATCGCCGCACGAACGCCGTTGGCGCGGGCATCGGCGCCGGAATTGGCGTTCTTCAGCTTCGAATAGCCGGTCAGGCTCTCGACCACCTTGTTGGCTTCTTCCGTCTTCTTCGCTTCGGCGAGGGCGACGCCCAGGCGGTACACGCCCTCGATCCACAGGCGATGGCGCGGTGCTTCGCGGTCGTCCTTGGTGAAATCGCCGGCTTTGACGATCTTCGTGAATGCCTTCGCCGCGTCGTCGTATTTCTTGGCCAGCTCCCAGCATTCGCCTTCCTGGTAGGCGCCGTATATCTTCTCCCATTCCTTGCTGCCGGAGTCCGCGAGCTGCCCGAACAATTCCGCAGCCTCTTCGTAGCGGCCGCGTTGCTTCGCATCGACCGCCTTCTTCCACACGCCATCGGCGATCATGCCGGCGTACAGGATGCGCTTCACTTCCTTGGTCTTCTTCTTCTGCAGGCCGCTGGTCGCTGCCACCTTCCACGTGACCTCTTCGGAACCTTCGCTGACCACGAAGGCGTCGACGCGAGGACTCACCGAGGAGTTGAAGGTGATGCGATCGCGCCCGTCTTCGGCATGGATCCACACGGCAGGCAGGACGAGGGCCGCCACCATCAGCAGGCGGGGGATCGAAACGACGGCGGTGGGTATCATTGCAGCTTGCCCAGGTAATTGGTATATTCGATCTTCACCTTGTTCTTCGCGTCTTCGTTGCCCGGCGAAGCGGCGACGATCTTCGCGACCACGTCCTTGGCTAATTTCAGCGCCTCGCCGCGTAACCCGCCGTCCACACCCTTGGGCGACGCGGCGATCGCGGCGTGATCGAACGATGAGAGCAGGTCCTCCAGACCGCCCTTGGCGGCCAGCAACTTGGACCACTCCAGGTGCGCGCGCGCCTGCACGTCGGATTCCGTCGGCGCGAACGCGACTTGGCGCAGGGTATCCATAGCAGTCGGAACGGCATTGTTGCCGGCCTGCGCCCGCGCGAGCAGCAGCCCGATGGTGGCGAACTCGTCGGGGAAGCGCGCCAGCTTGGGCATCCACGGTGCGAGCATGGTCGCGGTTTCAGCGAACTTCTGCTCGCTCACCTGGATCTCGCCCAGACCGATGGCGCCCTTGGCGGCTTCGCGCACGCCCCAATCCTTGTCGTGACCTGCGAGGACGGTCAGCACCTTCACCGCTTCGGCCTTGTCTCCCTTTTCCGCAAGCAGCCGCGCCTTGATCAGCAGGGCTTCGGGCATGCGCACGCTCTTGGGGAATTCCTTCTCGAACCCGAGGATCGCCGCGATCCCGTCATCGGGCTTTTTGAGCGCCTGCGCGCAGAGCGCGACCGCAATGGCACAGGTCTGGCGCACCCATTCGTATTTCGATTTCGCACCCGCCGCACGGTACGATTCGATGGCCTTGGCGTGATCTTTCGCCGCCAGGGATCGCTCGGCCTTCATGAAATCGACGTCGTCGCCTGGCGACTTGTATTCGACGGTGTAGTCGCCGTGCTTGAACGTCGTCTCGGCCCCTTCCGGGCTCTTGAAGGTGATGCCCCCATCGATGGTTTCGGAGACGACGCTGCCGCCGCTCTGCTTCCCATCGCGGGTTACGACCGCAGGTGCGGGTTCGGTGGCCGACATGGCAGCCGAACAGATGAATACCAGGCTGGCGAAAATCCCGGACAGTCTCATTTCGCGTCTCATTTCGCGCCTCCTTCCGCGGCGTCTTTCGGCGCTGGAGCCGGATCATTCGCGGGTGCCGGTGCGGGCGCGGGCGCATCGGGCTGCTTCTGGGGCGCCGGCTTCGCTTCGGCCATGGGCGATTCCCCCTCGGGCAGGAAGACCACGACCTCGATGCCATCGGCGTTCTCGACCACGTTGCCCACCATCTTCGGCGCTTCGATGTCGATGAAGAGGATCCACGGCTTGCCGCCCGCCTCCATCTCCTCGATCCGGAAGGTGGGCTTCTCTTCGACGCCGCTGTAGGTGAAGACCTTGAGGAACCGCTCGGCGAGGTTCTTGGCGTTGACGTTCTTCGCGCGGCGCACCCGCTTGTCGTCGGCCTTGACCTTGCCGTCCGCACGGCCCGATGGCTGCACGAGATCCTGGGAGATGTCGGTCTTCCCCACGCGCATCTTGCGCAGGGTATTGTTGATCGGCTTGAGATCGCCCATGGCGAAGGACAGCTCGAAGACCTGGATCTGGGCCTGCCAGTACTGCACCAGGTCCTTGCCGGCGTCCTCGCGCAGCCCGACGGCGATGCCGCGCGCCTTGTCGAGCTGCTCCTTGGGCACCTTGCCGCCCTTGCTCAGGTCCTCGATGACCTGATCGACCAGCGCGGCCGCGAACTGGGGATCCTCGGGATCGTACTCGATCAGCGAGATGTACAGCTTGCGCGCCTCCTCGGATCGCCCGCTGTCGCGGTACGCTTCGGCCAGGCGCGTGCGCACGCGCACATCCTGCGCGAGCGTGTTCACCGTGCGGTCGAATTCCGCCAGGGTCTCCATGATGCGCTTGTACGCGTCGGTTCCGAGCACGGTGCGCTTGCTCTCGAGCTTGGCCTTGAATTCGCGCAGCGAGAGGGCGGCGCGGGGGTAGTCGATCGGCGTCTTGTCCGGTCCCCACTGCTCCCGGTCCAGACCCTTGGCGCGGTTCTCCTTGAGCGTCGGGGAATCCTCGAGCAGGGTGCGGAGGTTGGCCCAGTCGGGCTTGAATTCAGGTCGCTGCGCGACCGTCGCCTCGACCTGGTCGAGGGTCCCCTTCGGATCGAGCTTGAAGCGCTTCATGTCCGTGTCGTTCTCGAGCGATTTCATGAACAACTCGTAGAGCCGTCCGGCGCGCGGCTTCTCGTCCATGTCGTAGAGCAGATTGGCCATGAACAGGATGGTGCGCGGATCGGATGTCGGGCCGAGGTCCGGCTCGATGAGGTCGGCCATCGCGCGCTTCGACGATTCGATCACCGGTGCCAGCTTGTCGGCGTCGGGGCCGCCGGCGGCCTTCAGCACCTCGCCCTGATTGGCGATGTTCTGGAACACCCGCGCCAGCAGTTTGCCGCCATTGGCCACCGTCTTGATGTT
>JACCZE010000212.1 GCA_013696105.1 Planctomycetota bacterium
CGCTGGTGCGCCAGCAGCTGGTGGCGGCGGTCGCGAAGCGCGTTCGTGCGCCGGTCGCCTACTGCAATCAGATCGGCGGACATGACGAGCTGCTGTTCGACGGCGGCAGCTGCATCGTCACGCCGGATGGAGTGTGGCGGATGTGCGCCCCGCGCTGGCGGGCTGGCGTTTTCATCGCTGATCTCGCCGACGAGGTCGCACCGCCGAGCGTCGACCCGATCGCGGACCTCCATGACGCGTTGGTGTGCGGACTCCGGGACTATTGCACGAAGACCCGGCAGAGCCGGGTGGTCCTCGGTCTGTCGGGCGGCATCGATTCGGCGGTGGTCGCCGCGTTGGCGGTGGCGGCGCTCGGCGCGGAACAGGTCACCGGGCTGCTGATGCCGGGCCCCTTCTCGAGCCGAGGAAGCGTGGTCGATGCCATGGCGCTCGCCGACAACCTCGGCATCGCGCATCATGTGCTCTCGATCACGCGCGGGTTCGAAACGCTGCTGGGAGAACTGGACCCGCTGTTCGCCGGCAGCGCACCGGGCTTGGCCGAGGAAAACCTGCAGGCGCGCCTGCGCGGCGTGCTGGTGATGGCCGCGGCGAACAAGCTCGGCGCGATGGCGCTGACCACCGGCAACAAGAGCGAGGTCGCGGTCGGCTACTGCACGCTCTATGGCGACATGAACGGCGGGCTGGCGCCGATCGGCGACTGCTACAAGACTCAGGTGTGGGCGCTCGCGCGCTGGATCAATCGTGACGCCAATTCCGCACCGATTCCCGAAGCGAGCATCACCAAGGTCCCTTCGGCCGAGCTGCGCGAGAACCAGGCCGACCAGGACAGCCTGCCGCCGTACGAGGTCCTGGACCGCATCCTGCAGCGCTTCATCGAGCGCGGGGAATCCGCCGACGAGATCATCGCCTCGGGCGAAGACCCGCACACCGTGCGCCGGGTGGTGCGCCTGGTCGAGGTCAACGAATTCAAGCGCCGCCAGGGCGCGCCGATCCTGCGCGTCACGTCCAAGTCGTTCGGGGTGGGGCGGCGGGTTCCGATCGCGCGGTGGATCGGCGGTTGAGCCACGGAGCATGTCCGCTCACGTTGTCGCGTGTGTGCGAACGGCCCGTCACCCGCTCCGCTCCGTACTCCCACGCATAACCCTGCGCAGGACCGCCGTCGGGCGATCCCGGTCTAGATCCCTGACGTCCGCGCAGCGATCAGGCCCACGGCCGCCTGATCGACCCACCTCTGGACCTGGTACGCCCGCGCGTATCCGATCGACGTGACATCGCGGAATTCGCGCATGCGCTCCGCGTCGGGATCACCGACATCCTTCAGCTGCTTGCGGAAGGTGGCGCGCTGACCGGGATCCGCGCTGTGCGCAAGCAGCAGCCGAGCCGACTCGCCGTCGCGCGCGCCCATGGACACGACCGCCTGGTGCAACGGCGTGTGTCCACCGAAACCGTCGAGGTCGATCGCTGCGCGGGCATCGACATCCGCACCCCGATCGATCAGCCAGTTGGCGCTCGCCAGGTCCTGCATCTCGATCGCCAGGTGAAGCAGGGTCCCGCCGTCGACCGGTGTCGCGGTCAGGCCATCCTCGGGACGCATTCCGATGGCGGTGGGAAATATCTCGCTCTGGGAAAAGCGCCGTGACAGCAGCGCGGGATCCCGACGCAGATGGTCCTCCAGGAGATCGATCCGGCCCGCATGCAGCGCGAGCGTGGGCGAATCCGGCATCGGCACGCCAGCGTCGGCCAGCACCCGCAGGCACGCATGCTTTCCCATCACATCGCGCGCGTAGGTGCCGACCACCATCGCGAGCGCTCCTCCGTGATAGCCCGATCGAGCCTTGGCGCCTCGCTCCAGCAGCCAACGCAATGCTGCGGCCTGCAGCGACTCGCACGGCGCGCACACGATGGGATAGCGTCCGTCCCAACGCGCGTTCACATCGGCGCCATGTGCGACCAGCAGCTCCATCATCGGGATGCGCTGGTCATTCAACGCCGCGCGCATCAGCGGACCATCGCCGCCCTGGTGCACATCCGATCCGTGCGCGATCATCCACCGCGCCATCTCGAGGCGCGCAGCGCTCGGTTTCCCTCCGGGCACACGGCATTCCGCGACCCAGGTCAGGGGCCCATTGCCGCCATAGCCGAGCGCTGCGCGGTGCAGTTCAGGATGCGCGGTCATCATTGCCAAGACGCGCGGGAGATCCTCCGCGTCGATCGCGGCCTTGAGCTGTCCGGCCAGCGAGAGCGACTCGACATGCGCCTTCAGCTTCGGCCAGCTAGCGAAGCCGTAGCGCTTGGCGATGGCGAACTGAGCGGCGGCGAGCGATGCGGCTGCGCCGGAGCGCAGCAGATCCCTGGCCTGCGCGCGCAGGTGCGCGCGGTCGGGACGGTCAGGGAG
>JACCZE010000070.1 GCA_013696105.1 Planctomycetota bacterium
GACCTGGGGACGTTCTCGTATGCCGTCCATGTCTTCCGGCATCGGCTGGACCGCCGCGTCGTCGTACTCGCCGGTGATGCACAGCACTTCCGCCCCGATGGCCAATGCGACGGAGCGAACGGTATCACCGATCCCACTGGCGGATTCGTGACGCGATTCGAGCGCTCGACCACATCGATCCACGGTCATCCGATCTCCTCGCGCGGAGCGGTGCTGCGCGATCCCGTCGATCTGCCGCCATCCGATTGGGAGTGCGTCCTCGATAAGGGCGCCCACGTGCTGGGCGTGCACATCCCGGCTCTCGGTCCGATGGATCATGCCGCGTGCGGAGAATCGATGCGCGCTGCGGTCGCGTTCTTCGCCGAGCACATCCCCGAGTGGCGACCGGTGGCATGCGCGTGCACGTCGTGGCTGCTCGACGCCCAGTTGGCGGACCACCTGCCCCCGACGGCGAATATCGTGCGGTTCCTGGGCGAATTCCATCTGCTGCCCCATCCCGGAGCGAGCGATGCTCAGACGCTCGAACGCACTTTCGGAGGCCCGATCGCCGACCTCGACCGCGCTCCGCAGGAATCAACCCTGCAGCGCGCCATCGTCGCGCACATGCGCTCGGGAGGTCGCTGGCGTGATGCCGGGGGGTTCATCCTGCTCGACGACCTCGCCTGGGGGACGCGCCGCTACCGCTGATCCGGTCAGGAGCCGGATGCACGATCGCCACCGATCGGCCGCTCCTGCGGCCTGCTCGGCAGGCCGAGATGCCGGCGCGCGCTCTGAGCCGTCATCCGTCCGATGGATGGGCTTTCGCTGCGCGAGCGCAGGCGCGGACCGATCTCCGCGTGATAGGATCGCAGTGATCGGTCGAGCGTGGGCAGGAGCACCCCGCGCTCGCTGGTGAGCGCGGAGAAGCGCGGCAGGTAATCGGGCGGCGGGATCGGCCTGATCAGCCGGGTGTCGAGCCCCGCGACCTCGGCGGCGATACGCGCGAAATCGAGCCAGCTGGTCTCGCCATCGTTGGCGATGTGCCAGATGCCGTGTTCTCCGTCGATCAGCAGGTCGAGCACCGCATTCACCAGTTCGGGCACATACGTCGGAGACACCACCATCGAATCGTAGACCTCCCACGAACGCTCGTCGATCAGGGAGCGCAGCCCGACGGTGATGAAGTTGTAATCGTCCCACGGCGAGAAGAACGCCGCGGTCCGCACGATCAGAGCTCCGGGATTGGCCGCGAGTATCGCAATCTCGGCCTCGGCCTTGCTGCGGCCGTACACATTGAGCGGTCGCGGGCGATCCCCCTCGGCATAGCAGGTCCCCTTGGCCCCGTCGAACACCAGGTCCGACGAGAAACTCACCAGCGGGATGCCGCGACTGGCGGTGGCGGTGGCCAGAGCCTGCGGTCCGATGACGTTCTCGCGCCAGCAGCGCTCAGTGTCGGTTTCCGCATCGGCGACACGGACATAGCCCGCGGTATTCACCACCGCCCAGGGACGGTGTCGGTCGAGAGCCGCGTCGAGCGACTCCTGATCGGCGATGTCGAGCTGAGACCGGTTGGTCACCACGTGGGCGATGCCGCGCAGCCGGCAGAGCTGGGCGATCGCCCGCCCGAGCGTGCCGGTCTGACCGGTGATAAGCAGCGGTGCCACCTGGGTCGGCAGTGGCGTGTGCTCCAAGGGCTGATCGACGTCATAGAGGATGCGGATGTCGCGGCGCCACCAGCCAGGTGCGGCGAGCACCGGATGTCGAGGCTCCTGTCCCTGGCCGAGCGCAGCGACGAGGTTCGCAACCGCGGTCTTGCGTGGTCGCCCGCCGCGCAGATCGAACAGCCCGGGTTCGTAGGCCCCCTCGTCACGGGTGAGCAGGCTCACCCAGTCGTACGAACCGAGGCCCGCCCAGGCCGTCACCGCCTGGAGCGGAATACCTTCGGCACGCAGGTCGCAGGCCGCGCGCCAGACCTCGAGGAACCAGCGCAGCTGCTCTTCGCGCGTGCAATGCAGGTGCGTTTCGGTGACGGCGATCGGCGTCGAATAGCGCTCCCATGCTTCGCGCAGCAGCTGCTTGGGGCCGCCGATCGCACTGGCGCGGACCGCCTCGACATCGGCGTAGGTGTGCCGACCGTTGCCTCCGTGGGTGTCGGCAGGGAATCGATCCAGGCGCTCGTCGAGATACCGTTCGCTGGTGAGGTAGTGGTTCACGCCGATGATCTGGGGATGGCACGGGTTCTCGCGGAACCAGGCGAGATCGGAATACGTGAGGCCATTCACCTGGAGATAGGAGGCCAGGGCGTGACCCTCCCCGATGCGGCCGGCCAGGAGGTCGAGGGAGAACCATCTCCGCTCGTTCTCGAAGGCCGCCTGGTACGCCAGTCGCGGGGTGCTCCAAGTCTTGCCGAGATCCTCGGTCTGGACCAGCCGCGCCTGGGGGATCACCGTGCGGATCTCGCGCATCGCCAGCACGGTGCCGCGGATCTGGTTGAACAGCGCGGCGAAGAAGGTCGCGTCGTCGGTGCCATGGGGATACCACACTCCGTAGAGGCCGCTGAAGCGCGCAGTGGTCAAGGGTTCGTTCACCGGAGTCCAATCGTGGACCCACGGATACCGCTCGGCACAGGCCCGCGCATACGCTGCGAACTTGACTGGGAAATCCGGATCGATCAGCGAGGTGCTGCGGGGACCGCTGCCATGGTGCAGCAGGCCGACGATCGGCCGGATCCCGAGCTCGCGTAGCCGCGCCAGACGCCGGTCCGACCAGGTCCAATCCGCACGATCCAGGCCATCCGGAGCGACCCGCTCCCACAGGACCGGGTAGCGCATCGCCCGTACGCCGAGATCGGCGAACAGGTCGAGATCCGATATCCGATCGTGGTGTCCGTTCTTGCGCAGCTGATCGCTATAGCGATCGCGCACACGGTTGACCGTGCATTCGATCCCCGCCCACAGCTCGGGACGTTCGACCGGACGTGCCGGGGTCGGATCAGGCAGGGTCATGGGGGGATGCTACCGGCCCTCTCACGGATCCCGCAGGCATGACCACGACCTGATACGCGGAGCTTTGCCCTCCACGACGGACCGCACGACGGACCGCCCAGACGTGACCAATGTGGAAGGATTGGTCCGCGTCAGTAGGCGAAGTTCTGGTATACCTCGCCGGTTTCCTGACCGAGCTCGGTAACGACCTGATTGAACCGCAGCAGATGCCGGTGCTCTTCATCCAGGTGATCCCAGGTCGAGCGGGGAATGCGGATCGAGACTTCCGGCCGATGGAGCCATCTCCGGCTGTAGCCGATCACCACCATGGGACGAGACTCTTCCGTGCGGTTCGGAGTACCGCGGTGGATGGTGCGGACATCGCGGATCATCACGTCGCCTGCGTGCATCAGGACCCGCTCGACCGGGATCTCGCCACGCCTCACCTTCTCCAGCGCCTCGTCCCGGGGCATCAGGTGGGTTCCGCGCGTGGTCTCGAGCGGTCCATTGCGTTCGGTCACATCGACCAGAGGGACATTGACCGCCAGCTGGAATGGCGGCGTCTCGCGTCCCCACTCCGGGAACAGCGGCGGAGCATCACGATGCCATTCCTGGTAATCGGATCCCATCAGCGGCGTATCGGTGGCGAGTTGGCACATGACCGTATCCGGTCCAACCAGGCGATCGACGATGGCGAGGATATCGGGATCGGCGAACACGAACGGATCGGCGAACGGGGGCTCGAATGGCAGCGTGACGTAATACCGCGCGCCTCCCCGGTTCTGTGCGTGCCCTTCCCGTTCGATATGGCTGCGCAGACGCGGTTCGAAGTGCCGATGCCATTCTGTGATCAGGGATTTTGGGAAGAGGCTCGGGAGGATGCAGTGCCCGTCGCGGCGGACCTGCTCCGCGAGGTCGTCGTGGTGTTCAGCCCGCATACCCCATGACTTCGCCACCCGGACCATAGACGGGCATGATACCAGGATTCCGTTCGGATTCAGGACCTAAGTCGCAATCGATTGCACACCGATAGACCGCCAGGCCCCGCCTCTAGCACCCTACTCGTCGTCGTCCTGTCCGCGCATGTCCTTGCTGCCACCGAGCCGCCAACGCAGGTACGCATCGATGAAGGGCTGCAGATCGCCGTCGAGGACGCCCTGGATCTGACTGGTCTCGTGTCGGGTGCGCAGGTCCTTCACCATCTGATAGGGCATCATCACATACGAACGGATCTGATGTCCCCAACCGATGGTACCGCGCGCCCCTTTCAGGTCGGCGAGCTCCTCGAGGCGTTCCGATTCCCGCAGCTGCTGCAGCTTGGCGGTCAGGGCCTTCATCGCGCGCGCCTTGTTCTGCACCTGGCTGCGTTCGGTCTGGCAGGCGACGAACATGCCCGTCGGCACATGAGTGATGCGCACCGCGGAATCGGTCTTGTTCACGTGCTGACCCCCGGCGCCGCTGGCGCGATAGGTGTCGATGCGCAGGTCCTTTTCATCGAGGGTGACGTCTCCCACCTCGTCGACTTCGGGGGTGACTTCGACCGCGGTGAAGCTGGTGTGGCGGCGGGCATTGGAATCGAACGGGGAGATGCGCACCAGGCGGTGGGTTCCCATCTCGCTCTTGAGATAGCCGTAGACGTTCTCGCCGGAGATCGCCAGGGTGCAGCTCTTCATCCCGGCCTCCTCGCCGGGAAGCATGTCCATCACATCGCAGGTCCAGCCGACGCGCGCGCAGTAGCTGGAATACATGCGGTAGAGGATCTCGGCCCAGTCGCAGCTCTCGGTGCCGCCGGCACCGGGATGGATGGTCATGAACACGTTGCTCTTGTCGTAGCGACCCGAGAGCGCGAGGCTCAGCTCGAGCTTCCCGTAGACCGCCTCGATGCGCGCCATCTCGCGCTCGACGTCGGCGACCGTGCGCTGATCGTTCTCAGCCTCGGCCATCTCGAGCAGTTCGATGGCGTCACGCACCGAACGGGACAGGTCGGTATGGGGATCGCTCACCGACTTCAGGGATTTGAGCGTCGCGACCATGCCCTTGGCACGGCCCTGGTCGTTCCAGAAATCGGCCTCGGACATGCGCGCTTCGAGCTTGGCGATCTCCTCGGCCTTGGCCGGGATGTTCACCAGCCTGCCGAATTCATCCACCTTGCGCTGCAATACCAACAACCGGTCACGCTGCTCGCCCACGATCGCTCCGTATGCCGCTGTAGCGGCGGAGCGGAAGTGTGGCGCAACCACCGATCGGGCAAGCGCTAGGCATGGAAATGACCGCTCCCGCACCTACATTCCGGAACGGAGCGGACGTGCAGCACCAGCGCGGCGATCTCGCCACCATCAAGCGCATCCTCAGACAGGGTTGGCCCCATCGCTGGATGATACTCGTGACCATCCTGGCGACCGCGGGCAGCGGAGCGCTGTTCGGCTCGATCATCCTCCAGATAGAGCCTCTGCTCAAGCTGCTCGGCCAAGCCGACCTCGCCCGTGCCGCCCCAGACCCGACGAGCATCGCTGGGGACATGCGCGATCTCGGTCTGCGCCTCATGCTCATCGCTCCTGCGGCCGCCGCCTGTGCCTACTGCGCATGGTGGTCGGGCCAATGGGTCGCCAACCGGTCGATGCAGCGATTCCGCAACCGCGTCCTGGTGCACATCACCAAGCTCGACCTGGGCTTCCATTCCGAGCTCAAGCGCGGCGATATGCTCACGCGATTGACCACCGACCTCGATCGCATGCTCAGCCTGCAGCAGACCGTGTATGGTCGGCTGCTGCAACGGCCCGTGGAGGCAGCCGCATGGATGACGGTTCTCTACATCTACAATTGGCGCATGGCAGTGATCACGACCCTGATCTTGATGATCGCCGGGGCGATCATCACACCGGTCCTGCGTCGCACCCGCGCGCGATCGCAGCGCGCGCGAGAGACCCAGGCCGAGAACCTCTCGGTGCTGGAGCAGATCACCGCCGGAATCCGCGTCATCAAGGCCATGGGCAGTTCAACGCGCGAACAGGACCGCTACGCGGCCGCGAATCAGGGCCTGTTCAACGACAACATGCGCGTGGCGCGCGCGCGTGCGCAGTCAGACGCGCTGACCTATGGCTCGGTGTTCGGTCTCGCCGGGGCGACCATGCTCGCTGGAGCATTCTTCTTCTCCCGAGGCATCATCGACCCTGCGAGCCTTGTCACCTGCTTGCTGGTCATGGCCCGGCTGATCTCGGTGATGCGCGAGATCCAGCGTAGCTGGGGCGACGCGCAGGAGCAGATTCCCGCCGTCGAGCGGGTGTTCACCATGCTCGACCGGCCGAGCACGATCCAGGATCGCCCAGGCGCGCGTCCGTGCCCGGCGCCGCAGCGCGCCCTCACCATCGAGCAGGTCTCGTTCCGGTACGCAGCGGGATCGGACGATGTGCTGCGCAAGCTCGACCTCGAGATCCCGGTCGGCAAGACCGTCGCGCTGGTCGGTGAATCGGGATCGGGCAAGTCCACACTGCTCGACCTGATCCCACGCTTCCACGACGTCACCGGCGGGCGCATCGCCATCGACGGGGTGGACATCCGCGAATACCAGTACGAGAGCCTGGTCCACAACGTCGCGATCGTGCAGCAGGACAGCTTCCTCTTCAACGACTCCATCTACAACAATATCCACTACGGTCGGCCCGACGCTTCGCGCGCCGAGGTCGAGACCGCAGCCAAACGCGCCCATGTCCACGAGGCGATCCTCGGTCTCGAAGGCGGACATGGTTACGAGACCGACGTCGGAGACCGCGGCGGACGTCTCTCTGGCGGCCAGCGTCAGCGCATCGCGATCGCGCGTGCGCTCCTGCGCGATGCACCGATCCTCCTGCTCGACGAGCCGACCAGTGCGCTCGACGCCGACAGCGAGCGGCACGTGCAGGAAGCGCTTCAAGAGCTCATGCGGGGCCGTACCACGGTGGTCGTCGCCCACCGGTTGGCGACGATCCAGCACGCCGATCGCATCTACGTCCTGGCCGGAAAGGATCACCCCCTGCGTGGAACCGTGCTCGAATCGGGAACGCATCTGGAGCTGGTGGCCCGGGATGGGGAATACGCACGACTGGTGCGTCTCCAGCAGTTGAAGACCTGACCGTTATCGTATCCACGAAACGGCTCGCCCGAGCGGATGTACTGCGGCGACGGCGAGAACGCGCAATATACCCCATTTTCTCCTTGGATTCCGACCTTTCCAGCCACACTCCCGAGTCATCATGTCCGCATCCGGCGGCCGTGTTAGGGCGACGCGTCCGCGTCGCCCTACTTCCTGGGCGCTCGAACGCCCTGTCTCCTGGCCGCCCCCTCCCGTGCGCTCCCGTGCGAAGGATCGGCCAATCCACCAGAGGCGCACTGCGCCTGCCAGAGGCGCACCGCGCCTAGTCGAGGGTATCTTGGAACTCTACGTCGGAAATCTTCCGTGGTCCATCAACGATGAAGGCCTCACCCAGCTCTTCGGCGCCCATGGCCAGGTCGAGCGGGCGAAGGTGGTGATGGATCGCGACACCGGCCGCAGCCGCGGCTTCGGTTTCGTCACCATGAGCAACGGGAACGAAGGCACCGCTGCCATCAACGCTCTCAACGGCGCTGATTGCGACGGCCGGGCGCTCCGCGTCCGCGAGGCGGAGCCGCGTGCGCCTGGCGGCGGAGGCGGGGGCGGCGGACGCCGAGAAGGCGGTGGGGGTGGAGGCGGCTACGG
>JACCZE010000118.1 GCA_013696105.1 Planctomycetota bacterium
GCCGCCGAGGTCGGCCAGCACCAGCCCGGCGGCGAACATGGTGGCGAACATCGCCGCGAAGGCGGCGTCCTCCTTCACGCGCGTGAAGCGGCTGATCAGGCCGCTGCCGATGGCTGTCACCAGCCCCGCGATCAGTCCGCCGCACAGGAGCGCCGGGACGCTCACCCCCATCAGCAGCCACGCCACGCCCACCCCAGGCAGCATGGCATGGGCGAGGACGTCACCGAGCAGGGCCAGCCGACGCACCACCAGGACGCAGCCCAGGAGCGCGGTGCTGGCCCCCAACACGGACAACGACAGCGCGGCGCGCCAGAAATCGGGGTTGGCGATCATCTCTGAAACAGTGGCGGGGTCGCTCATATGCGTCCGCCGCCGCGCTCGAACAGTGCGGTGGCACGCCCGCCGAAGGCCGCAGCGAGGGACTCGGTCGAGAGGACCGCATCTGGAGCGCCATGCGCGATCAGATGGCTGCGCAGCAGGACCGCATGGGTGAACGAGCTGCGTACGAGCGCGAGATCGTGGACCACGGCCACCACCAGCCGACCCCGGTCCACCCATTGCCGGAGGCTGCGGGCGAGGCTGGTGACCGCCGCGGCGTCGAGGCCGGCGAACGGTTCGTCGAGCAGGAAGATGTCAGCGCCGGTCGCGAGCGCGCGCGCGAGCAGAGCCCGCTGAACCTGTCCACCCGAGAGCGTGCCCAGCTGTCGATCCTGGAGCCGGTCGAGGCCCATCTCGGTGATCGCGGAGTCGACCGCGCGCGTGTCCTCGGCCGAGAACCGCCGCCAGGCGCCGACCAGCGCGTGACGTCCCATCGCCACCACCTCGCGCACGCTGATGGGGAAGTCGACATCCGGCAGCGACCGCTGCGGCAGGTAGGCGATGCGCTCGGGAACGTCGGCGAGCGGGCGGCCGGCGACGGTGATGGTACCGGTGGTCAGCGGCAGCCAGCCGAGGATCGCGCGCATCAGCGTGCTCTTGCCGGCGCCGTTGGGGCCGAGCAATGCGACCAGCGACCCGAACGGCAGCGCGAGATCCAGGTGGTGGACCGCGGGGTCTTTCCCATAGCACACCGTGACATCCGCCAGACGCAGCTCAGTCATGGTGGTGATGTCCGTTCTCGGATGCGAAGTCCACGCTCGTCGTCGAGCCATCCGCCCAGGAGATCGCCGCGCGTTCGTGCGCCCCGGTGCCGAGGCGCGCACGCACGGCCCAGGACGTCACTGCGCCGACGCCATCCCCGCCTTCGCGGCGCCCGGCTTCGATGCGCCCGGCTTCGATACGGATGGAATGAGCTCCCTCGGGCACCGAACCGATCCAGTTCGATCCATCGTGGGATTCCGGCTGCACCTCGCGTCCATCCGCGGTGACCTGCCAACGTGCGATGCCCGTGGTGGCCTCGATGCGCAACGGCTCGGAGTGGACCGCGGCATGCGGTGCGAGCTCGATGAGGACGAGCCCAATGATCGCAGCCGCCGTGACGGTGACGACCAGCGCCGCCCTGAGCGCGGCTCCCGCCTCGAAACCGAGACGCGCGTTCATGACCCGCAGGCGTGGGTGACGACCCGCCCGGCGCACGAGAACACGTGTTCGTGGCAGCGCCCGCACTCGAGGCGTGGATGCGTGGCGCTGAACGACCGCCACTGGCGCCGCTGGTGGGGCTGCAGGATGCCGCTGCCGGCACAGAGCGGGCACGCGTTCTCGAGCGCCGACATGAGGGCGCTGCGGATGAATTCGGAGCGGTTGGGCACGGAGTCGAGTCGCGCGCACAATGCGGCATCAGCCTTGAACGATACGACACGCGGACGCTTGGTGGCCATGAGCGGTACTAAGGTGTAATACCGGCGGTTCGTGTCAACGCGGCACGGTCAGCGGTGCGGTCTCGCCGCTGGATCGATCGCCCACGAGCCGATCATGCCGGCATGGGACACCACCATCATCGACCCGCGGTCTCCCATCGCCGCATGGCGGCGGCGATGGTCATGACCTTCGGATTCGTCGCCGCGGAAGGAGCCGCCGGCTGGTGGGCCGGCAGCCTGGCCCTGCTCTCCGACGCGGCCCACAATCTCGCCGACGGGCTCGCCCTCGCGCTCGCCTGGTACGCCCTGGCGGCATCGGCGCGGCGCGCGGATGCGCGGCGCACCTTCGGCTACCACCGCGTGGGCGTACTCGCCGCTGCGGTGAACGCCGTGGCCCTGGTGGTGATCGCCCTGGGGATCACCTGGGAGGCGTGGCAGCGCATCCAACACCCGGCGCCGGTCGCCGGCGGCACGGTCATCCTGGTCGCAGCGGGCGCGCTCGCCATGAATCTGCTGGTCTCGTGGTGGCTGCGGGCCGGTGCACGCACCGACCTCAACGTGCGCGGCGCCTACCTGCACATGCTCGCCGACGCGGCAGCGTCCGCTGCCGTGATCGTCGGCGGCATCGTCATCCATCTGACGGGATGGCCGCTGGTGGACCCGATCCTATCACTGGTGATCGCCGCGCTCATCCTATGGAGTTCCTGGGGCATCCTCGACGAAGCGGTGGGCGTGCTGCTCGAGGCCGTGCCCGCGCGCATGGACATCCAAGCGGTCGGTGCCGCGATCTCGGCCGTTCCGGGCGTCCTCGGTGTCCACGACCTGCACGTGTGGACGATCGGCTCGGGGGTGGTCGCCTGCAGCTGCCACATCATCGTCGCCGAGCAGGCTGCCAGCAGCGGACAACAGGTGCAGCGCGCGGTCACCGCCGCGCTGGCCGCATTCGGCATCACCCACACCACCATCCAGATCGAGGTCAGCGGCTGCGCGGTGGACGGGAACTACTGTTCACAGGAGGGCGGCGAGGGCCACGAACACGATCATGTGCATGATCATCATGGGCACGAGCATTGAGAACGTGCTCCGTCCTCGGTGCTCCGTGCTCCGTCTCCTGGAACGAGGTCGCACTCGCTGATTGTCGGCTGTCGACGGAGCACGCAGGACGGAGCACGCAGCACGTTTCCTACCCCAGCGCCAGCATCCGCTCGATCGGCAGCCGTGCGCGCGCGATGATGTCGGCGGGCAGACGGATCTCGGGCGCGCGCGCGTCCATGCACTGGTACAGCTTCAGCAGCGTGTTGCGGCGCATGTGCGGGCAGGTGTTGCACGACGTGCAGCTGCCTTGCTCGCTGCCGCGGATCTCCGCCGGA
This sequence comes from Planctomycetota bacterium, assembly GCA_013696105.1. Lineage (GTDB taxonomy): Bacteria > Planctomycetota > UBA11346 > UBA11346 > UBA11346 > JACCZE01. The sequence continues at coordinate 3,167 of JACCZE010000118.1, forward strand.
GCGGGGATGAATATCGCGCGCGGACGGACCTTCTGCATCTGGTGGATGATGCCGGGTTCGGTGACGACAATGAAGGTGCCGTCCTCGGGACCGGTGCGCACCGCGTCCAACAGCGCCTTGGTCGATCCGACCACGTCGCCCAGTGCGCGCACCGCGGCCGGACATTCGGGATGGACCAGCGTGATGCTGCCGGGGTGCTCCTGCTTCAGTCGGCTGATCTCGCCGCCGCTGAAGAGCTCGTGCACTTCGCAGCTCCCCTGCCAGAGCACCAGCTCGCGACCGGTCTTGCGCGCCACGTAATCGCCGAGGAACCGATCGGGCGCGAAGATGATGGGGGTCTCGCGCGGGATGGAGTTCACCACCGCCACCGCGTTCGAGCTGGTGCAGCAGTAGTCCGACAGCGCCTTCACCGCGGCTGACGAATTCACGTAGGTCACCACGACATGGCCGGGATGCGCGTCGACGAAGCGCTTGAACGCATCCGCGGGCGCGCTCTCGGACAGGCTGCAGCCGGCGGCGAGATCGGGCAGCAGCACCAGCTTCTGGGGGCTGAGGATCTTCGCGGTCTCGGCCATGAAGTGCACGCCGCAGAAGACGATGACATCGGCCTGCGACCGCGCCGCCTCGCGCGCGAGCTGCAGGCTGTCTCCAATGACGTCGGCTACATCCTGGATCTCGCCCTCCTGGTAGTAGTGGGCGAGGATCACCGCGTTGAGCTCGCGCTTGAGCCGCGCGATCTCGGGGGCCAGGTCCACGGCAGCGATGCGAGCCGGCAGGATCATGCCCCCATGCTACCCGGTCGGCAGGGGCGTCCATCGGTGGTCGCGGGATCGGATTCGGCCGGCAAGTTCGGCCAGCAAGGCGCCTGGGCGGTTCACGTCTTCCGTCGGTCGCTCCGCCGGCGTGCGCGGTTCCAGGCCACGCAGTCGTCGTAGCGCACCTGCGTGCCGCCAAAGAGGTCGAGGGCGCTGCCGTAGGTGAGGTCGATGCGGCCACCGCTGGCGCGGTCCACGGTCATCAGGTCGGCGATGGCGTTGGCTCCGCCGGCATAGGTGCAGGGGATCGGACAGGACGAGGCGAGTTCGGTCACGAGGTCGAGATCGATGCCGCGGCACAGGCCCTCGACGTCGGCAGCGTGCACCAGCAGCTCGCTGCAGCGCGATGCGATCAGCGCCAGGTTCTCGCGCAAGATCTCGAAGTCGGTGACCGTGCGCCAGCGGTCGATCGCGACGAACCAGCGCGTGCGCGCGCCGTCGCGTCGAGCGCGGCAGCTGAGGTCCACGACCAACCGCTCGCGGCCGACCGCACGCTCGAGTTCGATCAGTCGTTCGGGGGCGAAACGCGCTCCGGGGAACAGCCACGAGGTCACGATGATCTTCCCCGCGCCGGCATCGAGCCACCCGGCCGCGTTCGCCGCATCGATCCCGCCGCCGATGTGCAGCCCGCCCGGCCACGACGCGAGCGCAGCGCGCGCGGCCGCGTCGTTGCCCGGGCCGAGCTTGATCACGTGCCCGCCGTCCACTCCGTCGTCACGATAGCGGGCCGCATAGTGCTCCGCCGGCAGCTCCGCCACGAAATTCGTCTTGAGAGCGGCAGGATCCGCGCCCAGCGTGCCGCCAACGATCTGCTTCACCTTGCCGTCGTGGAGGTCGATGCAGGGACGGAACAACGTCACGGTGCTCCGTCCTGGGTCCTCCGTCCTCCGTCGGGAGTGCGAAACCGAAGGTGACGGGGGGATCGCTGGACCAAGGGACGGAGAACGGAGGACGGAGGACGGAGCACGATCCTCCCCGTCAGACCTTGGGCTCGTCCGGATCGGAATAATCCGGTCCGCCGAGGATGCCCGACTGCCGCATCTGCGCGGTCAGCTCCTGGCGCACCAGCTTCACGCCGTTCACCAGATCGTCGCCTGCGGTGGCGACGCCGGTGCGGGCGAGGTATTTGGCCAGCGCCTGGTAGCCGTTGAGCGCATGGGGGCTGAGCGCGGCCTGCACCGCCTGCGGTGGCAACGCCTGCGGCAGGACCTGCAGCAGCAGCGCCGCGAACTCGTTTCCCGACAGGTCGGTCAGCGGCGCCTGGATCGCGCGCACCGACAGCTGTTCGAGCACCGGTCCGATCTGCGCGACCAGCGACTTGATCGGTGCGGCGAGAGTCGCCGCTTCGGGACTGACGAGGAAATCCTTCCAGTCGATCGGCGTGGGCTTGCCCTCGGCTGGGAGAGCCGCGTCGGCGAGGTCGTCCGCGCCATCGTCGCCCTCCGCTGTGTCCATGGCCGGAGGCCGGGGTGCCGACGCCTGCGGCGCCTGGGCGGGAGGCTTGGCCGCCGGAGCACCGGGCTTGGCGGTCGGTGGTGCAGCGGGCTTGGCACCCGATGCGGGCAGCAGCTTCGACGACGAAGCGGCTGCAGGCGGCGCTGCCGCGGGCGGAGCGTAGATCTGGTCCGCGAAGACCACGCTCCACGGCGCGGTGAGGTCGCGGATGGTGTCGCTGTCCCTGCCGCCGTCGGCCACGGCCTTGCGCAGACGCTGCAGCTCGAATCGGTCGCAGAAGCGGTCGCTCTCGATCACCTGCTGGATGAGGTCGGGCAGCTCCTTGGCGCCGAGCACGGCGAGGATGCGGCACGCGCGTTCGCCCAATCCGGTGCCGCCGGATCTGGCGCGAGCGATCTCGCTGGCGACCTGAGCGATCATGGCCGCAGCCAGACCAGCCGATGCGGCTGAGCGTGCAGCGAGCGCGGTGAGGCCGACGTAGCCGTTCTCGCGTGCGTCCAGCTTGCCGTGCTCGACCGCATGCAGCAATTCGCGCTCGCAGCCGATCTGGGCCAAGGCCCACGCGGCGGCCCGGCCGGGCGCGCCATCGCGTTCGAGCAGCGCGGTGAGCGGCGGAACCAGATCCTTGGACGCGAGTCGACCGGCGAGGATCGCCAAGGCGGCGAGGTGCTCGGGAGCGGTTGCGGTCTTGAGGGCGGTAGCGAGCGTCGCAGCGTCCGGAGCGGCCGACGCGACCGCCGCCTCGAGGATCCTGCCCTCGCGTGTGAGATCGCCGGCGTTGAGCATGGTTCCCGTCTCCCGCGTGGGGCGGTGATGCTAGGCGCGCCCGAGTGGCAGCCAAGCGACCGGAGCGGTCGCTCGTCATGGTGGATGGTGGTTGTTGATCAGTGGTCAGTGGTCGACCACTCACCCCGACCACCTCACCACCACCGATCAGTGCGCGCAGTCCGGCCCGTGCACGTGCCCGACGGCCCCATGCGTGGGATTATGGGTCGCTGGGCGACCGAGGGCCTCGTCGAGGAAGACCTCGAGCGCCTTCGCTTCGCGGATCTCCTGCATCACCTGGTTGATCTGGCCGCTCTCCTTGAGCTGCTTGGCGATCTCCTCGGGCTTGCGGCCGGTCTGTGACGCTGCCATGCGGATCTGGTCCTCGAGGTCCTCGCGGCTGACGGCGATGCCACGGGTCTCGACGATGGCATCGAGGATGAGGAAGCGCTTCACGCCCTTCTTCACCGTCTCCGTCGCCTCGGCCTTGGCCTTCTCGATCTCGTCAGCGCTCTTCTTCTCGGACTCCGCACGTGTCACCGCCTGGGCGACGCTGTCGGTGAGCGCGGACTCGACCAGCTTGGGCGGCAGGTCGACCTGGACCTTGTCGATCAGCGCCTCGGCGAGCTGTTTGATCTGCTTCTGGCGGGCCTCGTGCTCCTTCGAGGCGCCGATGCGCGTGCGCATCATCTCGCGCAGCTTGGCGATCGATTCGACCCCCATCCGCTTGGCGAAATCATCATCCGCCGCCGCGGCACGCAGGCGCTGCGCGCCCTGGATGGTGAACGACACCTGGGCTTCCTTGCCGGCGTGCTCAGCCGGGGTGAACGAGGCGGGCAGGGTCGCGGTGTACGCGATCTGAGCGCCGACCGACTTGCCCTTCAGCTCGGAGACGACGTCCGCCGGGGCCTTGCCGAACAGCGGATAGCCGCCGACCAGGTGGTGGAAGTCGTGCAACTTACGGATCTCGGTGCCGCCGACCGTGACCGTCCCGCTGATGGTGATGCTATCGTCCTCGGCGATGGTCTCGCCCTCGGCGAGGTCGGACATCTGGCCGGCGCGCTTGCACAGCGAGGTGAGCGCTTCCTCGACGTCCTTGTCGCTGATGTCGACCGGCGCATCGACGATGCCGAGCGACTTGGGCTCGGGCAGCGTGATCGGCGGCTTGACCTCGAAGCTCACGGTCATGGTCAGGCCGGCGTCGCGGGTGACCGATTCGTTGCTGATCGGGCCGATCGGCCGCAGCTTGTTCTCCTTCACCGCCTTGCCGAAGGCCTCGTCGGCGAGCAGCTCCTCGGCGCGCTGGTTGGCGGCGTTGCCGAAGCGCTTCTCGACCACCGCGGTCGAACCCTTGCCGGGACGGAAGCCGTTGAGCTTCACCTCTCCGCTGAGCTGTCGCAGGACCTTGGCGCGCTGCGCCTGGACCTCGTCACGGGAGTAGGAGATGGTGAGCTGCTTGCGGAGGTGGCCGGCGTCGGCGATCTGGACCTGCATGGTGGACCTGTCGGGTAGGCCGCCCCGGGGCGGCAAAATGGGGTGAGGATCGTGCGCCCGTTCCGGCGGGGTTCAACCGCGAGGTGAAGGCCACCGCGGGTACGGGCCCTGGCCATCCTCGGGGCAGGCTGGTCACGCTCGCCCCCTGGCTCCGTATCCCTAGTATTGCCAGCATCCCCCTGCCCCTCCACCGCCGGCTCCCCGATCGGCTGTAACACCCGCGGCTGCGGCGGTGTTCTCAAGGACAACGGCCAATGACCACCATCCCGGCATCACCCGCATCCGCATCCACCTCAGCGATCCTGGCCCGACTGTCGGCACGCCGTGACGAGGAGGCCTGGGGGCAGCTGATCGCGCTGCATGGGCGCGACCTGTTCTCGGCCGCCTACCGCGTCACCGGGAATGTGCAGCTGGCCGAGGACGCCACCCAGGAAGCGCTGCTCGCGGTGCGGTCGTACGCCCACACCTTTCTACCGCGCGGCGACGATCACGAGCTCGCAGCCCGCGCCTGGCTCATGCGCATCGCCTGCACCTGCGCGATCAACCTCGTACGCGGCGAGACCCGCCGCCACCGCCGGGAGCGCACCGCAGCCCAGGGAGCGACCACCGTGTCTTCACCCAGCGACCGCCTCGCGTCCATCGACCTCGCCGCACGCGTGCGCACGGAACTCGAACACCTGCCGGATCGCCATCGGCTGCCGCTCGCGATGCACTATTTCGGCGGGCTCGACCATGCGCATGTCGCCAGCGCCCTGAATATCTCGCCTGGGAACGCGCGTGTGCGCCTGCACCGCGCGCTGCAGGCGCTGCGCGAGCGCCTGAGCCATGCGGGCATCGCCTGCTCGGCCGCCGCGATCGGCGATGCGCTCACAGTCCCCGCCGTTCCGCCTCCCGCACCGGGAAGCACCGAGCGGTGGCGTGAGCTGCTCGCATCGCCGCGTTCCCCCTCGCTTGAGTCGCCCGTCAACCGATCCGGAGTATCCATGCTGAAATTCGCCATCGCCGCGTGCCTCATCTTCGCGGGCGCCACCGCCACCTCGTTCATGGTCGGCGCGGAACCCGCAGCCGCCGTCGCGCCGACACCCAAGCCGCTCGCGTCCGAACCGGCGGCGGCGCCGCTGCCATCCCAGACCACCAACATCGGGGTGTTCTCCGACAAGGTCGAGGACGTATCGAGCATGGAGGCCTGGAAGAAGTCATTCATCACAGACGGCATGACCGACGAGCAGAAGGGCCTGGCGATCTGGAAGAGCGCGGTGATGTTCCGCCATCAGGAGCCGCCGCCGGTCGAGTACCTGGGCGGCGATAACGACGAGGTGCACGACGCGATCAAGACCTTCAACGTCTATGGCTACGGCATGTGCTGCTGCGTGTCGTCGAACATCGAATCGCTGGCGCGGTACGTCGGTCTCGAGGCGCGCGGCTACGGCATCCACGGGCACAGCGTGCCGGAAGTGAAGTGGAACGGCGCCTGGCACCTGCTCGACGCGTCGCTGATCTGCTACTTCCCGAAGGCCGACGGCTCGATCGCCAGCGTCGACGAGCTGGTCGCGGGCATCGGCGCCTGGTACGGCGAGCACCCCGAATTCCTCGCCGATCCCGACAAGCTCCTGCCCTTCGGCAGAGGCGGGAACTGGAAGAAGAGCGGCCCCGAGATCCTCAGCCGCGGCACCAACTACAACGACAACGGCTGGCTGCCCGCCGCGACCCACGGCTGGTACTCGACCATGCAGGAGTACTGCGGCAAGGGCGGCGGATCCGACGGCAAGTACTTCACCTTCGACTACGGCTATTCGCAGGGCTACCAGGTGAACATCCAGCTGCGTCCCGGCGAACGCCTGACCCGCAACTGGTCGAACCGCGGCCTGCACGTGAACCAGGATTTGGGCGGCGGACCGGGCTGCATGACCGAGAAGACCGGCCAGGGACAGCTCGTCTACGCGCCGGCCTACGGTGACCTCACCAACAACCGCGTCGGCAACGGCACGCTCGCGTACGATGTACCGCTCGCCAGCGGCGCCTTCCGCGGCAGCGCGCTCGCGGCGGACAACCTCGCCTGCACCGCCGACGACAAGGCCGCTCCCGCGGTGCACGTCAAGGACGCGGCGAAACCGGCGGTGCTCGAGATCCGCTTGCCGTCGAGCTACGTCTACCTGGGCGGCGCAGTCAGCTTCGACGCCAAGCGCGGCAAGGACGGCACGATCACGCTCGCGTACTCCGACAACAACGGCCTCGACTGGAAGGAGATCGCCAAGCCGACCGATGGCGCGACCTCCATCGACCTCAAGTCGCACATCTATCGCCGCTACGACTACCGTCTGCGCTTCACCATGACGGGATCCGGCACCGGCCTCGATTCCCTGGCGTTCACCCACGACATCCAGCATTCGCAGCGCGCACTGCCGGCGCTGGCGGCTGGATCCAACACCATCCGCTTCTCGACCGGACCCCAGGAATCGACGCTCACCATCGAAGCCGCGACCAACCCGGCGAATGCCGGCAAGCAGCTGGTCGTGTCGGATTTCCATCCCGTGCTCGAGAACATCGCCGATGGCAGACTGCTGCTCAGCGGCGGCCAGGGATCGATCACCTTCCCGGTCACGACGCCAGGAGACATCACGCGCCTGCGCTTCGGCTGCAACTTCCGCGCGCGCGACGCCCGCGACGGCTGGGATCTGCAGGTCTCGTTCGACAGCGGAAAGACCTTCGTGACCGCCGATCGCGCTGAGGGACCGACCGGTTACGGCAACGGGAAGTACATCACTTTTTCCAAGGTCCCTCCGCGCACGCGCGAAGCGCTGGTGCGCTACTCGGGCCAGCAGTTCAACACCACCATGATCCAGCGCCTACGCATCGACGCCGATTATCTGGCGCCCAACGCCGGCTTCCGTCCGGTGAAGGTCACCTACACCTGGAAGGAGCAGGGTCAGCCGAAGCAGGACGTGCACATCGCCAAGAGCGCGGACGAGACCTATACCATCACCTGCGCCGAGAAGCCCGAGATGGGCGCGATCGTGCTCGAACTCGCGGATCGATAGGCCGCCGGTTCCGAGAGGAACCGCCCAGGCGCCCAGGCGCCAAGCAGCGAAGGCGCCAAGCAGCGCAGGAGATCACCAAGACGCCGCTTCGCCGACTCGGCAGCGGTCTGGACGGGTCGCCTCGGCTCGAAGCGAGAAGCCCCCGTCTCGCCCTTGGCGACGGGGCGTCTTGGCGGCACTGTCCCGACTTCGGGATCAGCCGTCCGTTCGCTGGCTGAGCGTTGCGATCACCGCCTGCGCGTCACGGGCTGAGATCAACCGTTGGCGCAGCGCCGGATCCTGCAGCAGCGAGGCGACGCTCGCGAGCACGCGCAGGTGCTCGGCCCGATCGCGGTCGCGGGCAGCGATCATCGCCACGATATGCACCGGACAGTTGTCGCGCGCGGCGAATTCGATGCCTTGCGAGCAGATCGCGATGGTGATGACGCAGCCGGGGAGCGAGGGCAGGCGGGCATGCGGGATCGCGACTCCCGAGCCCATTCCCGTCGACGTCACGTCCTCGCGCTCGTAGATGGCCTTGACGAA
>JACCZE010000121.1 GCA_013696105.1 Planctomycetota bacterium
GTGCGACGTGGTCCTGGTCGACGCCGTGGCCGGAGCCGCCGAGCGCGGACGCGGTCGGATCGACGCGGCGTTGGGCAGACAGGTCGAGAAAGGAGCGGTGGCTCCGGCCGAACGGACCGCCATCATCGGCCGCATCGCCCTCGCGGCGGACCTGCGCGGCCTGGATGCGTGCGATCTGGTGATCGAAGCCGCCACCGAGGATCCCGATCTCAAGAAGCGCATCTTCCATGAGCTGGATGGCATCGCCAGGCCAGGTGCGATCCTGGCCTCCAACACCTCATCGATCTCGATCACGCTGCTGGGCGCGCAGACGAAGCGGCCAGCCCAGGTCATCGGCATGCACTTCATGAATCCCGTGCCGGTGATGAAGCTGGTCGAGGTGGTGCGCGGACTCGCGACCGACGACGCGACCTACGCCACCACCGTCGCGTTGGCCCAGCGCTTCGGCAAGCAGGTGGTGACCTCGAAGGACAGCCCCGGTTTCATCGTCAACCGGCTGCTGATCCCGTTCCTGAACGAGGCCTGCCTCGCGCTCGATGAGTCGGTGGGATCGGTCTCGGACATCGACGCCGGCATCACCCTCGGCCTGAACCACCCGATGGGGCCGTTCGCGCTGGCGGACCTGATCGGTCTGGATACCTGCCTGGCCATCGCCGAGGTGCTGCACGACCAGCTGGGCGACGACCGCTACCGACCCGCCCCCCTCCTGCGCCGCTACGTGGCCGCCGGATGGCTCGGCCGCAAAAGCGGTCGCGGCTTCCACCGGTACGACACGCCGTGATCGCGCAGAGACCGCACCGTCAACGCGAGCCGAACCGATGACCATGGATTTCGATCCCGATGACCGCGAGCTGCGGATCCAGCGCCTCGCGCGCGACCTGGCCGTCACCCAGCTCGCGCCGCTGGCCGCCGAGCGCGATCGCACCGCCGCCTTCCCAGAGCGGGAGCTGCGCGCTCTCGCACAGCATGGCCTGCTCGGCGTCAATGTCCCCGCGACCTATGGTGGCGCGGAAGCGGGCATGGTCGCCTTCAGCCTGGCGATGCAGGAGATCGCTCGCGCCGACGCGTCGGTCGCCGTGACCATGGCCGTGACCAACCTGGTGGCGGACGTGATCTGCCGTTTCGGCAGCGAGCAGCAGCGCCGGACGTATGTGCCGCAGATCACCTCGGGCTCGGCGGTGGCTGCATCATTCGCGGTCTCGGAGTCGCAGGCCGGCAGCGATCTCGCCGCGATGACCACCACCGCGGTGCGCACGGCGACGGGCTGGCGCATCGACGGCGCGAAGCAGTGGATCACCTCCGGCGACCGCGCCGGCGTGATCGTCCTCGGCGCCAAGACCAATCCGCAGGCCGGAAAGAAAGGCATCTCGGCCTTCATCGTTGCCGGCGGGACCCCCGGCATGACCGCTGGAAAGCCCGAAGAGAAGATGGGGCAGCGTGGCTCGAGCACGGTGCCGCTGGTATTCGACCGCTGCGAAGTGCCCGCTGACGCTCTGCTCGGAAAAGAGGGCGAGGGACTGCCTCTGGTGTACGCCGCGCTCGAGGGAGGACGCATCGGCATCGCCTCGCTCGCCCTGGGCATCGGCCGCGCTGCGCTCGACGCCGCCACCCGCTACGCCCAGGAGCGCGTCCAATTCGGCGCTGCGATCGCCACCTTCCAGGCGATCCAGTTCCTGCTCGCCGACGTGGCGACCGAACACGATGCTGGACACCTCCTGACCATGCGCGCGGCGCGCGGCAAGGATCTCGGCCGCATGGTCACCCGCGAGGCGGCGATGGCGAAGCTGTTCGCCTCCGAGGCCGCCGGCCGCGCCACCGACGCTGCGATCCAGATCATGGGAGCAAGCGGCTACATGCGGAAGAACCCGGTCGAGCGTCTCGCGCGCGACGCGCGGGTGACGCGCATCTACGAAGGCACGAGCGAAGTGCTGCGCCTGGTGATCGCTCGATCGCTGCTCGAGCAGCAGGGCAAGACCATTCCCGAGTGACTGGTGCGCTGACGTCGGTAGGACGCGCAGCTTTGCCGGACAGGCGAGAGCGGCTATATCGCAGACGCGATATGACGAACCGTGTCGCTCGTGCTGTCGCGTTCTGTGAAAATTTTCACCGCATTCACATCGTCGAGCCGCTTCTGAACGAGTGTATGTCCATGTAGGCTCGTCCACGTAGCGCGATGGCAAGGCGGTCGGGATTCCAACGAAGCGCGAAGACAGAGTCGTCGTTGAAGCAAACGCCCACCAGCTCGGGAGCCATCCGCACCACCCGTCATGCCGTGGTCCGAATGTCCCACGCTCACGAAAATTCTGAGGACTTCAAAACCACGCGGAAATCCGGTAGAAATGACAATGCCCTGCTGGTTCACAACAGGGCATGTCATTCGTCGGAGAGCAGATTGCTCTCGTTCAGTGGTGGAGGCGAAGCTTCTCGGATTAAGAACTCTCTCCTAAGATATTATGCCGCAACATGATATGTAACTATATTTGTGGTTTTTTGGCTATTGCTGTTCTGGGGTCGGATCCAACACTCCCCGGCCACATGAAGAACAACCTCGTATTCCTCACGCGCTTGATCGCGGCGACCATCATCGCTCGGCAAAACAGATTTCTCATCGCCGAGAATGCGTATCTGCGAACCGAGATCGCCTACTACCGCGAACGAATTCCAGAGGGAACCTCGCTGCGGCTCACCGACGCTTGGCGTAAGCGATTCGCCCGCGCCGCTGCAGGCGTTGGATGGAAACGATTGGGTGAGATCGCGACGGTCGCCAAGGGCGCCACCATCCGGGGTTGGCATCGACTGATGCTCCAAGGCAAACTCGGACGCAAACGACTCGGTCCAGGTCGACCCAGAGTCGACGACAAGATCGAGGCGCTTGTCATTCGGATGGCCACCGAGAATCCGACCTGGGGCCAACTGCGCATCGCCGGCATGCTGTTCATGTGCCTGATCGCCATCTCGCCACGCACCATTGCTGCCATCCTCGATCGCCACGGTCTCAAGCCCGCGCCCGCGCGCACGACTGACTGGTCTTGGAAGCGATTCGTGGCTGACCACATGGACGTGTTGGTCGCTACCGACTTCTTTACCGTCGATGTCGTCGGTTGGTTGGGCACCAAGACCTATGATGTGCTCTTCGC
>JACCZE010000217.1 GCA_013696105.1 Planctomycetota bacterium
AGTTCGGGACGCTCGCGGACCAGCGCGTGGACCTCCGAGGTGGTCGTGCCGTGGCGGCGCGCGCAGGCGCGCGCGACCTCCTCGTCCATGCCCAGGACGACGCCGGCGCGCACCGTGGTGTCCTCCCAGGTGTCGAAATCCCCGGGTGGTGCCCAGGGAAACGGACGCTCGGCGGTCGGGCACCCGGTCTGCGTCCGTCCCAGCGCGAGCTGCACGCGCGCGACCGTCGCCGCGGCCTCGACGCGCGCCGACGTCAGTTTCCCGCCCACCGGCACCAGCAATCCCGGTCGAGGAGACTCGAGCGACCATTCGCGGGTCACCGAGGAGGGGGACTTGCTGCCTTCGGCGCGCAGCGTGCGCACGCCGGCGAACGATCCGCGCACGTGGCGTCGCCTCCAACCCAGGCCGGGGCAGCGCTCCTCGACGGCGCGCAGCAGGTAATCCACATCCGCGGCCGAGACCGTCGTCTCGCTCGTCCCCGGTGCGACATCGGTGTCGGTCGTGCCGAGCAGGGTGGCGCCGTACCACGGGATCAGGAAGAACACCCGCCGGTCCGAGCGCGTGGTCAAGAGCATCGCTTCCGGCATCGGTAGCGGCGGCATGACCAGATGCACGCCCTTGGTCAGGCGCACGGGGAAATCGCGTGGATCCCGGGTGACCAGCGCCTGCGTCCATGGCCCGGCGGCGGCGACGGTGATGCCGGCGCGGATCTCGTGTTCGCTCCCGGTGATGGCATCGCGCACGCGCGCTCCGAACACCCGTCCTCCCGAATCGCTGGTCAGCGCCAGCGCTTCGCAGGCATTGACCGCTGCGGCTCCGGCTCCGATCGCTCCGTCTACCAGCTCGAGGCAGTAGCGCGCGTCGTCCTCGCTGGCATCGCTGTACGAGAATCCGCTGACCAGACCGCTCCGCTCGATGAAGGGGCAGCGCGCGAGCAGGGCTTCGCGTCCGTAGGACCGATGGGCGTGCGGTCCACCCAGCTCTCCGGCGAGCAGGTCGTAGAGCGAGAGGCCCAGCTCCAGCGCGATCCGGCCAGCGCGCGCGTCGCGGTGCACCGGCAGCAGGAAGCGCAATGCCCGAACCCGGTGCGGCGCCAAGCGCAGCAGCCGGCGACGCTCGACCAAGGCCTTGCGCACCAAGCCGAGGTGACCGTACTCCAAGTAGCGCAGTCCGCCGTGGATGAGCTTGGATGATGCGCTCGACGTGCCTGCCGCCCAATCCGTGCGCTCCACCAGGATGACGGACAGGCCCCTGAGCGCAGCGTCATAGGCGATCCAAGCGCCGTAAACGCCGCCTCCGATGACCAGGAGGTCGACCGTGCGATCGAGCGCGTTCGCCGCGCGGCGCATCATGCGCGCTTGGTGCTGTTGACGCGGCGGGTCCGCCGAAGCTTCTCCAGCTGCTGCACCAGCCATCCGGCGCGGTCGGATAGCACGCCATCGACCCCGGTGGCGAGCGCGGCGGAGAGCGCGCGCGCGTCGTTGCAGCTGTAGGTGTAGACGGGGATCCCGCGCTGGTGGCAGGTCGAGACCAGGCCGCGCGTGAGCAGGCGGCGATCGAAGTCCACGGCGTCGAGCCACGGTTGGCCATCCAGCCAGCGTCCGACATCGCGGGGCAGGCGATCGCAGTTGCGGACCAGCCGCAGGCGGGGATCCAGCCGCGCGACCATCGCCAGCAGCGCTGGATCGAAGCACAGGACCAGGACCCGACCATGCGCGCGGCGTTTCTGCACGGCCGCCACCATCGCCTCGCACAGCCGCCGGTTCAGCCGTCCGCCGAACGGGCCTCCAGATTTCTTGAGTTCGAGCAGGAGACGTCCGCGACCGGCATAGCGCCGGAGCAGCTCGTCCAGGGTCAGCAGGCGTTGGTCCGCGAATCGCGGGTCGAACCAGGTTCCGACGTCGATCCGCCGCGCCTGCGCGGTGGTCTGGCGTGACAACGGGCGTCGCCCGCCCCCCAGTCGGGCGAGCGAGGCATCATGGCACACCACCACGCCATCGCGCGTCGGACGCAGGTCGAGTTCGACCCCGTCCACCCCGGCGGCGAACGCCGCGTCGAACGCCGCCGCGGTATTCTCGGGATGGTCGCGCGAGTCGCCACGATGACCGAACGCGAAGGGAGCGTCCGACGTCAGGCGTCCGGCGTCCGGCGTCGACCTGGACCGGACGGACCCGCGTCGTCTCCCGACGTCGGACGTCGGACGTCGCACGTCGGACGGTCTCACGTCCGATTGCCTTCGAGGGCTTCGCGCAGCGCTGAGGGCAGGGGAATCTTCTGCGCGGTCTTGGCGTCGACCGTCACATGGACGATGCGGGCGCAGCCCACCTGGATGCCCTTCTGATTGAGGATGGTGAAGTCCAGGGTGAACGAGGTCGTGCCCAGGGCGCCGGTAACCATCCGCAGCTCCAGCTGATCGCCCAGTTCGATGGGCGCCTGGTAATCGGATTCGGCGTGCACGACGACGGCCACGTGCGTGCTCTTCTCACGGTTCTTGGCCAATGGCAGGCCCACCGACGCCAGCCACGCCTGGTAGACGTCATGGCAGAAGCGGAATTGATTGGCGAAGAAGATGATGTCGTAGGCGTCGGTGTGGTGCAGCTGGATGGTGAGCGAGTACGTGAACATCGCTGGCGATCGTCCCTCGTCTCGGGGGTGCTGTCCAGGGTCCGCCGCACCGTTCGACCGACTCGGAATCGTGGCGATGCGCACGTTTCACGGCGCTGCGATTTCCCCCATGGTTTGACAGTCCCCAAAACGTAGAAGTCGGATGCTATTTCTTGTGGAGACAGGGTTTCGGGTGTATCCTCCGTTGGGAGTCCAGGCAGATGGACCGGCGCACAGTTCTTCCGAGCACAGCGGCGTCACGGACGTCTCAGCCCGAGTCATCCCCGCCGTCGACAGCGTCAGCGGCGCGGACGTCGTCGCCCACGGCGCCCGATCGCGTGCGTCGGGACCGTGCTCGGACAGGCCCCATCCCGAGCGAATACGAGACCCTGCCCGATCTGCTGCGCTTCGTGCTCGGGAATTTCGCCAACAGCTGCGCTTTCAGCTACCGCGAGGCTGGATACTGGCGGACCATCTCGACCGAGTCCTTCGCTGAGCAGGTGCGCCGTGCCGCGCTCGGGCTCGTGCGGCTGGGGCTCAAACGCGGCGAGTCCGTGGGCATCCTCGCTCCCCCGTCGCCTTTCTGGCTGATCGCGGATCTGGCGATCATGTCGGCCGGCGGCGTATCCGTGCCGATGTTCCCGAACCTCTCCGAAGAGCACCTGGCCTTCGAGTCGACCAATTCGGACATGCGGTACCTGATGGTGACCGGCGAGCCGCAATGGCTCATCGCCCAGAAGCACGCGGGCCTGTACGACAAGATCATCGTCAAAGGCGTGCATGCGATCACCGGCCGCAACGCGCTCGACTACAAGGCGCTGCTCGATCTCGGCGATCGGGCTTCGGAAGCCGACGCGGGTCTGAACGCGCGCCTGCGCCAGCAGGTCGATCGGGACGACATCGCGACCATCATCCACACCAGCGGATCGACCGGCGTGCCCAAAGGCGTTGCGCTGACTCATCGCAATCTGATGTCCCAGGTGCGTGGCGCGTGCACACTGTTCCCGCTCGATCCTGCGCACGACCGCGCGCTCAGCTGCCTGCCCCTGGCCCATGTGTTCGAACGCATGGTGATGTACAATTACATCGCACAGGGGGTGCCGGTCTATTTTGCCGACGACGTCAAGAACGTCGGCGAGCTGCTGCGCGACGTCAAGCCCACGGTCATGACCATGGTGCCCCGCCTGATCGAGAAGCTGCACGCGCGCATCGAGAAGCAGGTGGCTGAGGCGCACGGGCTGCGCAAGCGACTCGGCGAATGGGCGCTCGGCATGGCCGATGACCAGCCGACCGCGCACCACGGCTGGTCGCTCGGCATCGCCGATGCGCTGGTGTATAAAAAACTGCGCGCGGTCCTCGGCGGCGCGCTGCGCTATCTCATCGTCGGCGGCGCCGCCCTGCCGCCGGCGCTCGAGCGCTTCCTGCGCAACGTCGGCCTGCCGGTGTACGTCGGCTACGGTCTGACCGAGGCGTCGCCCTGCCTGGCGGTCAACTGCCCGCAGGCCGAGAAGCTGGGAACCGTCGGCAAACCCTACCCGGGCGTCGAGGTGAAGATCGGGGATCAGGGCGAGATCCTCGGCCGCGGCGAGAATATCATGCGCGGCTACCACAAGGATCCCGAAGGGACGATGAAGGTCATCGATGCGGACGGGTGGCTGCACACCGGAGACCTCGGTCATATCGACGACGAAGGTTTCCTGGTCATCACCGGGCGCCTGAAGGAGCTGCTCAAGAGTTCGAACGGGAAGTACGTCTGCCCGGTGCCGATCGAACAGGCGCTGGCGACCTCCGAACTCGTCGACATGGCCATGGTCATCGCCGATGGCCGCCATTTCACCTCGTGCCTGCTGTTCCCGGATCTGGATGTGGTGAGGCGACGCAAGGCGGCGATCGGATCGGTCGCGCAGAGCGACGAGCAGTACCTGTCGACGCCATCGGTCCTCGCCGAGATGGAGCACCACCTCGAGCTGGTGAACGCGAAGCTCGACCACTGGGAGCAGGTACGCAAATACCGCTTTGTCATGACCGCTCCGTCGGTCGAACACGAAGAGCTGACCCCGACCATGAAGCTGCGGCGGCACATCATCACCGAACGCAATCGCGAGCTCATCGAATCGATGTACAAGGAGGGCGCGCCATCGACTCCGGTCGCCGACGCGAAGGGTGCGCCTGCCTCGGGAACCACAGGGAGAGACTCATGAAGGAACGCCTGGCGATCATCGACGGCGTGCGCACGCCGTTCTGCAAGGCCGGCGGTCCGCTCGCCGGTTCCTCGGCGGACGATCTCGCTGCGCGCGCGATCCGTGAGCTGATGGTGCGCACCGACATGGATCCGACCAAGATCGACGAGCTGATCGTCGGCAACGTCGCGCAGCCGATCGAAGCCGCCAACGTGGCGCGGGTCATCGCCTTGAAGGCCGGCCTGCCCGTGAACATGATCGCATCGACCGTGCACCGCAACTGCGCATCGGGCATGGAGGCGATATCCACCGCGGCGAACCGCATCTTTTCTGGAGAGGGCGAGATCTACATCGCATGCGGCGCCGAATCGATGTCGAACATCCCGCTGATCTACGGCAAGAAGATGACCCAGCTGTTCGGCAATCTGATGAAGGCGAAGACCTTCGGTCAACGGCTGCAGACCTGGATGGGATTCCGGCCGCAGTTCCTCACCCCGATCATCGGCGTGCAGGTCGGCCTCACCGATCCGGTGTGCGGCATGAACATGGGTCAGACCGCCGAGGTGCTGGCGCGCGAATTCCACGCCACCCGCAAGGATCAAGATGAATTCGCGCTGATCAGCCATCAGCGCGCATCGCTGGCGCAGAGCGAAGGCCGTCTCGCCGAGGAGATCGTCCCCGTCCCCATCGGCCCGAAATTCGATACCATGCAGGCGGTCGACGACGGTCCGCGTCCCACTCAGGACATGGCCAGTCTCGGCAAGCTGCGTCCGTATTTCGACAAGGTCGCGGGCACCGTCACCGTCGGCAACGCCTGCCCCCTGACCGACGGCGCTGCTGCGGTGCTGGTGATGAGCGAGAGCAAGGCCAAAGAGCTGGGCTTGAAGCCGTTGGGCTACCTGCGGGATTACGCCTACGCCGCGCTCGATGGCCGGCGCATGGGCATCGGTCCGGTGCATGCCACCGCGAAGCTCCTGGACAAGACCGGCCTGAAGCTATCGGATTTCGAGCTGGTCGAGCTCAACGAGGCGTTCGCCGCGCAGGTCATCGCCTGCGTGCGCGCGTTCGCATCAGACGATTTTGCGAAGAAGCACCTGGGCCGCGACAAGGCCCTGGGCGTGATCGACCCCGCCCGGCTGAACGTCAACGGTGGTGCGATCGCCATCGGCCATCCGGTCGGCGCGACCGGAGCCCGCCTGGTCATCACCCTGCTGAAGGAGATGCGTCGCCGCGGTCTCAATCGCGGATTGGCAACATTGTGCGTCGGTGGCGGCCAAGGCGCCGCGCTCGCCCTGGAGGTTTCATGATCCGCTCGACCTCCAATCGCGCCCATGCTCGACCCACGCTCGATGAGCTGGTGCGCGCGCACGTCTCGGCCGGACAGCGACTGTCCCTCAGCGGCGGCGAGGTGACGGTGTTCGCGTGGAGCGAAGCGGCCATCGCTCCCTGGCAATGGACGATCTCCCGGCGCAGCCGCGAACGCGGACCGCTGACACGTCCCGTGCAACGAGGAGTCAGGTCATGACGGAGAATGCCATGTCCCGCGATGCGCTCGGCGACGCCGCCGGCCGATCCGGTGCCACCACCTCCGATTTCGGCCCCGGAGAGGCAGAACCGCCGCGCACCTCGTGGACGGCATTCACTTTCGCCGTCGACGAGCACGGCATCGCGCGCGTGGTCTTCGACCTGCCGGGCGAGAAGGTGAACAAGTTCTCGACCACCGTGATGATCGAGCTCGGCGAGATCCTCGATGCGATGCGTCTGCGTTCGGACATCAAGGCCATGGTCTTCACCAGCGGCAAGCCCGACGTGTTCATCGCCGGTGTCGACATCAAGGAGCTGCAGGCGATCACCATCCGCGCCGATGCGTATTCCAAGGCACGCGTCGGCCAGCAGCTCTTCCAGAAGGCTGCGGATCTGCCCTTCCCGACCATCGCGGTGATCGATGGCGCCTGCCTCGGCGGCGGCCTTGAGTTCGCGATGGCGTGCTCGCATCGCCTGGTCACCGACGATCCCAAGACCAGCCTCGGCCTCCCCGAGGTGACGCTCGGGATCATCCCCGGCTGGGGCGGTACCCAACGTCTGCCGCGGTTGGTCGGGGTGCAGAATGCGCTCGACATGATCCTCACGGGGAAACCGGTGAACGGACCGAAGGCATTCAAGATCGGCTTGGCCGACGCCTGCGTCGCGCGCGCCTTTCTCGATGTCGAGCTGCCGAAGTTCGTGGCCATCTGCCTGACCCCAGAGGGC
>JACCZE010000130.1 GCA_013696105.1 Planctomycetota bacterium
GGCCGAGGCGATCCGCTCCGGCGCTATCGAGCGCCTGCCGGCCGCGGCGCGCGCTCGGGCGCGCGAGCTGTTCACGGACTGAGCCAGCAGCCGGTCAGCGCAGCGAGGCGAGGAACGCGCGGCAGCAGCGCTCGAGTTGCTCGAACACCGCCTCATAGGCGGCGGTGTCGCGGCTGTGGTAGGGATCCGGCACTTCCGATTCGCCCAGCGGGTCGAAGCTGCCGATGAGCGCGATCCGCGCGGTCGCCTCGGCCGGCCGCACCAGCGCGAGGTCGTGCAGGTTCTGCTTGTCCATCGCCAGGACATGGTCGAAGCGCGTGAAGTCGCTGCCGGTCAGCTGCCGCCCGCGATGCCGGATCGGTACGCCCCGGCGCTGACATACCGCCACGGTGCTGGCGTGCGGCTCGCTGCCGACGTGCCAGGCTCCGGTGCCCGCGCTGTCGATGCGCCACGCATCGGTATCCGCTCGCGACGAGATCAGGTGCCCGAGCACCGCCTCGGCCATGGGCGACCGGCAGATGTTGCCCAAGCACACGAACAGCACGCTGGTCATGACGCGAGTGTGATCGCCATGCGGTCCGTGGCTAGCAGGGTGCGGAAAGCACCCTGCGGGGAGTCTGAGGGGGCGTCGGCACCCTCATGTAGAAAGTTGGAGATCACGAAAACCCGGCAAAATAGCGACCGCAAGTCGCGCCGGTTTTTCGTGATCGCTAGCAGGCTGCGTTTTTCCGCAGCCTGCTAGCGGCCCCGATGGGGCCCAGGCATCACCGGGGACGGTCGGCGTGCCTGGCCACGAGCGGTCGAGAGCGCCGGGCATGGCTGCGGAGCACGGACCTCTGTCGCTCGGCCATCACGTCGTCGCCCCGACCGGCAGGCCGATGCGTTCGATCGCGTCGTCGGGCGCGAGCGCGATGGGCTCGGGGCGACCATGCCCGCGGCCGGTCAGGATCGGCGCATTGCTCATGCCGTTGTAGCAGCAGATGTAGCTGGTGCGCCAGCGGTCGGAGCGGTTCTGCTCCGACGAGTGCAGCAGGTTGCAGTGGAAGAACAGCGCCGTCCCGGGCTCGACCTCGATGTAACGCACCTCAAGGCGGCGTTCGATCTCGGCGATGCGGCCGGGATCGGCGCCGGCCTGGCTGCCGAGCGTGCCGTGATCAAGCCGGCCGAGGTGGTGCGAGCCGACCAGCACCTTCAGGCAGCCATTGCCGCGATCGGCGCGATCGAGCGCGATCAGGCATGAGACCAGGCGCGGATACGCGCAGGCGTCGTGGTACCAGTAGCCGTAATCCTGATGCCATTCCCACGCGCCGCCCTGGCCCGGCTCCTTCAGCATGACTTTGCTGTGCCAGTGGTAGACGTCCTCGCGCAGCAGCGCGCGGGCGCTGTCGACGATGCGCCGGCTCGCCGAAACCGCGCCGAAGACGTCCTCGCCGAGGTCCGTCCACAGCGCCAGCTTGCTCGAGCGCCCGGCCGCATCGGGCATGTCGCGCAGGTGGTCGCGGGTGCGCCCGCCACCGTCGTGGGCATGGGCGGAGAGGATCCCGGCTTCGCGCGCGCTGAACAGCGGGACCTGGACGAATCCGTCGCGGTCGAAGGCCTGGACCTGGTCGTAGGTGATCATGACGGGATTCTACGCAGCGGGGTTGGCGGCGGGCAATGGATGCGGCAGACCAGGGATGGACGAAAACGATATCGGCGTTCCCACCGCGCCTGCGGCGGCTAGCATGCCGCCATGGCCACCTGTACCCATATCGGCCTGGTCGCGGCGCCCACCACCTTCCATCCCAGCCATCAGCATGAGGTGTGGGAGCTGGTGCTCTACACCTCGGGCACCGGCGAGATCACCGTCGGCTCGCAGGCGGTTCCGTTCCGTCCGGGCACCATCGTCTGCCTGCCGCCGCGCATCCCGCACGTCGAGCGTTCGCCGCGTGGATACACCAACATCCACCTCGTCTTCAGCGATTTCACCCCGCCCGTCGCGGGCATCCCGATCTTCGCCGACGATCCCGACCGCTCGTTCTTCCACCTCGCGATGCAGCTGCATCGCGAGTTCCATCTCAAGCGCGGACATTGGCGCCTGATCTGCGAAGGCCTCGCCGACCTGCTGGTGCGCTACCTCGAGCGCTGGGCGGCGCCGCCATCCCAGCCGCCGCTGGTCGATCGCCTCGAGCGCATGCTCATCGAGCGCCTGCACGAATCCGACTTCTCGGTCGGCGAGGCGCTGCGCGCGCTCGGCTGCACGCCCGACCACGCCCGGCGCGTCTTCATCAAGGCGCGCGGCCGGACTCCGCTCGACCACCTCACCGAGCTGCGTATCGGCCACGCGAAGCATCTGCTCGCCACCGGAGCGCGCGTGCGCGAGGTCGCCGAGAGCGTCGGACTGCCCGACCCCTACTATTTCTCGCGCGTCTTCCGCCGCGTCACCGGGAGGAGCCCGACGCACTGGCTCGCGCACGGCCGGGACCGCGCTTTGCTACCGGCCGCGCCCGGCAGGCGGGTGCGCGCATCGGCCGTTGGTGGATGGAGTGGACGGAGCGGGCGGAGACGCCGCCTCGACCGCTGACCCTCATCGATCGTCGCCTGGCCTCGGGTACGCATCAGCTGAGAGATGGCGTCGATGCGAGGGTTCTGCGGTTTTGATGGCGGATGGATGGCGATGACAGGTACGCTCCCACCATGACCGACACGACCAACACGTACATCCCCACCATCGTCTATGTCGAGGACAACGCCGGCGATGCACTCCTGCTCGAGGAAGCCCTGAGGGAAGCGGGACACCGCGCCCAGCTGCTGGTGATCGAGAAGGGGGACAAAGCGCTGCGCTATTTCCAGATCAAGGAGAGCGCCAGGGACCTGCCCCCGCCGCATTGCATCCTCCTCGATGCGCATCTTCCCATCGTAACGGGAGCCGAGCTGCTTCGGTTCATCCGCGGCTCGACGGTCTACGACGACACGCCGGTGTACATCTTCGCAGCCGAGAAGGAGTACAAGGATATCGTCAAGTCCAACATGGTCTCGAAGGAGAGCTTCATCACCAAGTCGAGCAGCTGGGCCGGCTTCCTGGAGCTGGCGAACCTGCTCATGCGCAGCGCCACCGCCAAGCAGGACAACACCGTTGCAAGCGCCACGGATTCGAAGCCGGAAGTCCACGCCAAAGGCGACCTGCGTAGGCAGGACACCAAAGAGCAGCGGGAACGTGACAGCAGTGGGTCTCAGTCGCTCTCAGCCAAGGGAAGGGAACGGAGCTGAATCACGTGGACTCCTGCCGACCGTGCCTCGCGCATGGTTTTTTCAGGAAAAACGCCCATAAGGCCGTGGGAAAGCGCGCACAATTCTCAGCCATGCACGGTCGTGCTCAGGAGAAGCCCGAGGGCCGAGCAATTTGCCGTTGAATCCTGAAGGAGATTTTTGGTCAGAGTGACAATTCCACTCGGTTACCCCCTTACAGGAGTTGGCTGAGCAAGGTACGAGCAGGCACCACGGTCGGCTCATGGCGGGCGAAGCAGTCAGCCGCCACGTACTCGCGGTCGAGCACTACCTGGAACGCGTGCCGCGCCTTGATCTGGTTCTGATAGTATTTTAGCGACGGGCTGAGGCTGTCCTGTCCGGCTTTGACCTCGACCAGGAACCACGGCTTGCGGTCGCGTATCACCACGAAGTCGACCTCGCGCTGTTGCTTGTCGCGCAGATAGCGCAACTCGAACGTCCCCAGCCCCAAGTCGCTCCAGCCTTCGACGGCCTTGAGCAGGTGGCAGGCGATGAATGTCTCGGCACGCTTGCCCGGATCGTCGATCCCGGACCAGTCGCGCAGGAACCACTTCGGCTCCTTGCGCAGCGA
>JACCZE010000132.1 GCA_013696105.1 Planctomycetota bacterium
GGGCTTTGTCGCGGCTCGATCAGGACTGCGAGGCAGTCCTGATCGTGGCGGCATCGCCTGCGGCGATGGTATGCCGCCACCGCCGTTCGGCGCCCGAGGAGAGGTGGGGAGCTGTGATACGCTGGTGAGATGCTTCCAGCCATCGAGCACGTGTCCGGATTGCGGCGTATGAAACGTTTATACGGTGGAGGCGGCTGAATGCCGACGCTCACCGCGATGTCAACGTCCCTCGTCAATGCCAGCATCGGACCATTCGTGGTCAGGGAACTCATCGGAGCCGGCGGGATCGCCGAGGTTTTCCGCGTCGAGCATCAGGAGGATCGCCGCTGCTTCGCGCTCAAAGTCATCCGTCCCGAGCGCCAACGCGACAAGGAGAAGCTGAAATCCTTCCAGGACGAATTCGTGCTCCTGCAGAAGCTCCAGCATCCGTCCATTCCGGTCGCCAGGCGCTCTGGCGAGATCGAAGGCCGCGCGTGCTTCGTCATGGATCTGATCCCCGGTGACACCTTTGCCGCGTTGCAGGCCGCCAAGCAGCCAATCCCAGGTCCGCGTTCATTGAAGGGACTGGTCGAGGTGGTCGCGTACGTGCACGATCAAGATCTCATCCATAACGACATCAAGCTCGAGAACGCCTTCCTGCGTCCGGACGGAGGGGTATCGCTGATCGATTTCGGCAACGTGAAGCGCGTCCTGAACGACAACGTCATCACGCGCTTCTTCACCAAGAAGCCGTCGCAGATCTTCGGGACCGCGACCTACCTCGCGCCCGAACTGATCGCCGGCAAGCGACCGACGCTGCAGAGTGATCTGTACGCGATCGGCGTGTGCGCCTTCCTGATGCTCACCGGCAAGCCGCCCTTCGACGAGAGCAGACAGTCCGGGCGCCTGCGCGCGAACCTGAGCGGCAACGCACCCAGCATCCGTGAACGTCTGCCGGCGATTCCGCCGCCCGTGGCATATGGGATCGACCGCTGCCTGGCGAAGGCCCCTGAGGAGCGGCCTGCGCACGCCGGGGAACTGCTGCACTCGCTGAAGAACTTCGGCTGACTTCCGGTTATCGTCCCGCTGGCGATCAGACGCGTCGGCCGTAGCCTATCGGTCATCCATGCCCGCTGCGACATTGGTAAACCGGACCTTCGCAAATCACGTCATCCGCGACCTGATCGGCGCGGGAGGGATCGCCGAAGTCTTTCGCGCCGTGCACGTCGACGATCAGCGCTCGGTGGCGGCGCTGAAGATCATGCGCCCGGAACGGGGGGCCGAACCACGGCATGTCCGGGATTTCGAGCACGAGTTCGCACTGCTGAAGCAGCTGCAGCACCCGGGGATTCCGAGCGCCAAGCGAGCGGGCGAGCTCGATGGTCGCCCGTGCATGCTCATCGGGTTTTTTCCCGGTCGGACGCTCGCGGCCGAAGTGGCTGGGGGGTCGGTCGACCGGTCGCCGCGCACGTTCGTCCAGGTGGTCGACGTCGTGGCCCATCTCCATGGCCTCGGCATCGTCCATAACGACCTGAAGCTGGAGAACATCCTGCACGACGCCGATACCGGACGGTTGGGGGTCGTGGATTTCGGCAACGCCCGCGAGCCGATCAAGACCAGCCTGTTCCGCCGTTTTCTGCCCAAGCCGAAGACCGTGTTCGGATCCGTCACCTACATCGCACCGGAACTCACCGCGGGACACCAGCCCACCTTCGCCAGCGATGTCTATGCGCTCGGGATCTGCGCGTTCCAGCTGTTCGCGGGCAGCCTGCCTTTTGCGGCGCGTGCGACCCAGCGCGTGCGCAAGAGCGCGGCCCCGATCAGGGCTATCCGAGAACACCTGCCGCAGCTTTCGGCAGGAGCAGCCAAGGCGATCGATGCCTGCCTGGATCCACGTCCGATGGCACGCCCACGCGATGCCGGGGAATTGCGCTCGGCGATAGCCGAGATGGAGTCGATGGGCGCGGCTGCGATGACCCGCCGCGTCCATGCCCAGGGTCAGAGTCCGAACAGGAACAGCGCACTGCAGAAGCGCTGAATTCAGCACATCAGCAGGCATCGCTGGATGCCGGATCACTTGGGGCGCCGGATTACTTGGGGCGCCGGATTACTTGGGGCGATAGCGGCGCAGTTCGCGGCTGATCGCATCGGCGAGATAGCCGAAGGCCTGGTCCTTCATGTCGTCCTTCAGCGTCAGCTTTGCCGTGAGGACGTTCTTCTTGCGATCGATGGCAGTAGCGTCCAGCAGGCGGGCGGGAAACTTCAGTTTCTTGATGCCGACGTCGGCTCCGGCGTACACCACCGGTTTGCGCCACCAGACATAGCGATCGACCGATTTCGCCATCTTCTCGCTCGGGGTGTTCACTTTGAGCTGGGTGTTGCCTGCGCTGTCGTAGGTGAGGTGGAAGTCGCTGATCCGGTCCTGCAAATCTCCGAGCTTCAGGTCGGTAGCGGGCGCCTTGAAGTCGAGGGCGTTGCCCGGAGGCGCGGGCCATTCCACGAGTTTGAGCTGCTCGAGCGCTTTCGCAGGCGCCACCACCAGCTCGTCCTCGCCCACGGCGACCATCGAGAAACCGGGCAGTCGGGGGAGCGGCCAGGATTTGCCGATCGCGGTGTCCGTGCCCTCCTTGCCTTCGGAGATGCGCGCGATCGCTGCCTGCGCGGGGATGCCCTGGAAGCGGATGGTGGGAGGGGACCTGACCCCAGTCCAGGCGACCAGCACGCGACGCAGCCCGACGGTCGGGTCATCTTCCGGCGCTTCGGGGACGGCCGGAGCCGGCGCCGGCGTGCCATCGGCGGCTGGAGCGGGTGCAGCCGGAGGCGCCGCCTTGAGGCATTCCTTGAACATCGTTCCGATCGGGGTGTCTCGGATCTCCGCGAACTGGGCGTCGACGATGGCGGCCCACGACGGGACGGCGGCGAGGGAGAGGCCTGCGATGCAGACCGCGTGGATGATCATTCGAAGCCGCATGCGTCCTCCCCTTGGTCCAGCGTGCCGTCCGACCTCATCGAGATGCACCTCTTGGAGAGAGGTCGGAGTGCAGCGGACCGTTCCAATGGAGCGATGATAGTTCCACCAACCCTGCAATGCCAGGAGAAGCTGCGAGCGCGAGCTCGATCGCAGAGGGTTTACGAACTCAATCGCTCGAGCGCTTCCCGGTACAAGCGGATGCGCTTCTCTCCCAGCTGTGGAACCGCGCCGAGATCTCCGGCGCCGTGCTGCTTGAGGAATTCGAGCGATTTGGCGGGCAACACCACTTGAAGAGGGACCTTGCGCCGTTCTGCCTCGGCGCGGCGCCAGTCCTTCAGGCGGGTCTCGCGTTCCTCCTCGATCGGCAGGACCTCGCGATGTCGCGGCCGTGCGGGCAGAGGGCCGGCATCGGTCATCGCCGCCTTGACGGTGGCGATCAGTTCCTCGCCATGGGCGGAGAGGATCCAGCCCTTCACACCGAGGCGTTTGAGCAGCTGGAAATTGGTCGGCTGGTTCCGGGCGAGCGAGAGCAGGCTTTCGTTGTTGATGATGCGACCGGGCGGTTTGTCGTGGATCTTGGCCAGGCCGTCCCGCCACGCATGCAGCGCCGCCAGCACCGAGAGGGCATGCGGCTTGAGCTCCCGGACGCCTTTGATGCGCCAGAATCCTCCCACATCGAAGCCGCCGCTCCAGCCAGCCCCCGCGACGGCCCGATTGGCGATCTCCAGCTCCTCATCGAGGTCGGCGACATGGATCGCTTCGACCAGATGCTCGCACACCCGGGGCAGCCAGACCACGTCATCGATGGCGTAACGCAGGGCATCGGGATCCAGCGGCCGGGTGCCCCAGTCGTATTGGGTGTAGGCCTTGTCCAGGGCGATCCCGCAGATGCGCTCGACCACCGAGCCGTACCCGGTCTTCTCCCAACCGAGGAAGCTCGCCGCCTGCTGGCTGTCCCAGATGCCGCCGAGGCTGATGCCGAAATCGCGTTTGAAGATGCCCACGTCGTATTCGCCGCCATGCACGTAGCAGGGGCGATCGGTGCGTTCGAGCTGCGGCCGTAACGGGTCCAGCACCTGGCTCGCTCCTGTTTCGGGCTTCGGTCCGCTGCGGATCAATGCCAGGGTGTCCACCACGAACAGGCGTCCGCCCGCGTTGATCTGCAACAGGCACATGCATTCGCGGTAGACGAACATCGAATTCGCCTCGGTATCCAGGGCGATCCATGGCGCCGATGCGAGCGCCTCCGCCAGCGGCGGCAGGTCCTCGGCGCGTTCGATCCAGGTATGTGCGGCGCGCTCGACGATCGGCGTATCGGTCATGTACGGGCATGAGACGACTGGCGTCGCCCAGGCAACCCAGAGGTGGCCGCCTTTTTGTTAATGATTACGGTTATCAAAAACTCTTGACGGCCCGACCTCCAGCCGGAGCATCCGCCACCTCCTGCCCGTCCACCACTTCCGAGGACCCCATGCGCCTGGCCCCGACCCTCTCCGGCATCGCCCTGACCGCACTCGCCACCGCAGCAGGCGCGAGCGAGCGCCTTTTCACCTACACCTACGAGAGCGCGGTCCTGGCGCCCGGCGACCGCGAGCTTGAACTGTGGACGACCTACCGCCACGGACGGCGATATTACTACCGCCGCGTCGACGAGCGCGCGGAATTCGAAGTCGGAGTGACCGAACGCCTGCAGACGGCGTTCTACCTGAACTTCTCATCGAAGACCCAGGCAGCGCTCGATGCGAGCGGAAATCCCACCTACGATCCGACGACCGGCGAAGCGATCCTCGAGCACGAGAGCGGGGTCGAGGGCGTGTCGTGGGAATGGAAGTACAAGATCAGCGATGCCGTGGCCGATGCGTTCGGCTCCGCCGCCTACATCGAGTTCAGCCTTGGCGCCGAGGAGTACGAGGTCGAGCTGAAGGGCATCCTCGACAAGAAGATCGGCGACGATCTCGTCGCGTTCAACCTCTCCTACGAGGCGGAGTGGGCCTTCGAGCCCGGATTCAACCGTCCCGAGCACTTCATAGAGGCAGATCTCGGGTGGTCGCACCGTCTTGGCGGCGGCCTTGCGGCCGGGCTCGAGGTGCGGAGCGTATCGGAATACGAATACGACCGCGGAGAGTCGAGCTATGAACTCGCGCACAGCGCGCTGTTCGCCGGACCAGTCGTCCATTACACCAGCCCCTCATTCTGGGCGACGTTGACCGTGCTGCCTCAAGTGCATGCATTCCAGTCGGAGGTCGCGAACGACGACCGTCTCGAGCTCGAAGCGCGCGAGCGCATCGAGGCACGGCTCCTGTTCGGCACGAAATTCTGAGTGCGTCGCGACGTCGTCGCGGCCGCCGCCATCGCTCTGATCGTCGTGCAGATGGCCGGCTGCGGTGGTGCGGTGCCGCGCGTCTCGTCCGGGATGGTCGCGTCCGCGCGTGAGCGTTGGCCGGATGCGAGCGAGGCATCGCTCGGGCGTGGGCGCGACCTCTATACGCGGCGCTGCAACACCTGCCACGCGCTGCCGCTGCCGGGCGAGCATCCTGCCGAAGAATGGCCGGCGATCGTGCGATCGATGGGGAAGCGGTCGAAGCTCGATTCCGCTGCCCAGGATGACGTCGCGCGATTCCTGATGGTCGCCCGCCAACCCTGAGCCGACCCGCTCAGGGCGCCTGCATGGTGGCGACGTAGGCCACGAGGTCCTCGAGCGCGGGGCCGAGCGGCTCGCCGGACTGCTCGGCTTCCTTCGCGAAGTCGCGGCACGCCGACATCGCGCCCGCGGCGACCTTGAATTGCCCGCGCATCGCCTGGGCGCGGCACGCGAGGTTCGCGGAGTAGAAGCGTTCGACCGGTCCAGCGTCGTGCGCGTCTTCGGTCTCGAGCATCTGCTGCACCACCGCGAGGGCGCGCGTCGGGTTTCCTGCCAGCAGGCAGGCCTTGCCGTGATGGAAGCAGGTCTTGTGCCGCGTCTTCCAGTCGTCGCTGCGGCCGGACGAGGCCATGCTCGCCTCGGTGGCGGCGAGCAGCAGTTCATGCGCGAGCAGGCACTGGGGCTCGGCCACGCGCATGAGGTTGGCGGCGATCCCGGCGGTGGTGGCCACCACCTCGTCGCTCGGCGGCAGCTCGCGACACAGGCGCGCGGCGCGCGCGAGATGGATGAGGGCTTCGGGCCCGCGATTGCGCGCCAGCAGGGTCTGGGCGGTCGCACCAGCGAAGCGGCATTCCTCGGAAGGAGTGGTGATCCCCGCGCGCATTTCGCGGGCGGCATCGCTCGCACGATCGCTGCAGGTGAAGAGCACGGCGAGGGCGCGGTGGAGGCTGCGCGCGACCGGTGAC
>JACCZE010000136.1 GCA_013696105.1 Planctomycetota bacterium
ACCGGGCGCCGAGCGGCGGTGGCAGGATACAATCGGCGCAGCCGATCCTGCCACGATGACGGAGGCGAAGCCGAAGTCATCGAGCCGCGACAAAGCCCGGGGGTAGGCCCGCGAGAGCCGTAGGGGCGACAGCCCCTGCACAAACAGCGGGCGCCGAGCGGCGATGGCGGCATACAATCGGCGCAGCCGATGCCGCCACGATGTCGGAGGCTCCCGACGACATCGAGCCGCGACAAAGCCCGGGGGTAGGCCCGCGAGGGCCGTAGGGGCGACAGCCCCTGAGCAAAAGCCCCTACTCGCGCAGGATCAGGTAGTACAGCTTCCCTTCGCTGTACTGCGCGCCTGCTCGGCGCTCGTTCTCATCGCCCTCGCCCATGTACAGGTCGGCGTGGCCCGCGGCGCGGATGCCGCCGCCGGTATCCTGGTCGAGACGAAGCGCGGTGTAGGCCATGTTCTGGTTGCGCGGATCGGCGACGCTGGTCGACACGATGGTCGGCGCTGCGCGCGGAAAGATGCTCTTGTCGGTGGCGATCGACACGTTGGCGATGACCGGCTGGCCGAGACTGCCGAGCGCCTCGGTGGTGTAGCGATCGAAGAAGACGTAGCGCGGATTGCTGCCGGTGTAGGTCGCGACGTCCTCGGGATGATCGCGGAAGTAGCCGCGGATGGTGAAATAGCTGAGCTTCTCCGCCGGGATCTTGCCGGCGCGCACCAGATCCTGGCCGATGCCGCGATAGGGATGGCCGTTGGTGCCGGCGTAGCCGACGTTCATGTTCTCGCCGGTGGTCAGGCGCAGTTTCGCCGAGCCCTGCACCTGGACCAGGTAGCATTCGAACGGATCCGCGAGGTACACCAGCTCGGTGCCGCGGAGCATGCCGCTGCTGTCGATGGCCTTGCGATCCGGGTACGGCCGTGTGCTGCCGTCGGGCATGCGCTGCAGCGCGATGGTGTCGTCGGCGACGCCGTTCTTGTCGGACGCGACCAGGTCCTTGGGCCGCTTGTAGAGCGGGAAGCGGTAGGTCGCGTCGGGCGTGAGGCTCGCCGAGAAGGTGGGCGTGAAGTAGCCGGTGAACAGCACCGTCCCCTGGTCGTCGCAGCCGACGCTCATCAACGCGCGGAAGCGCTTCTTCAGCTCGGCGTTGAACTGCGCATCGCTGTTCGCGCTCTTGAGCAGCTCGTCCAGCGCATGCAGGCTCTTGACCACCTGCTCCTTCGAGATGTCCGCCATGGGGAAGGAGCGGTCGGCCGAGGGCTTGGCGAGGTAGGCCAGGCTGTTGGCGATGCCCTTGGAGAGATCGGCGCGCGTGGCAGGCGTCAGGGTGACGTCGGGCAGCTGGCGCGAATCGATTTCGCGCAGCGCGAGCTGTCCGGGAGCGAGCGGCTTGTTGTAGTCCTTCACGCTCTTCTTGGCGCCGCGCCCTTTGCAGCCGGCGAACGACAGCACCACGAGGGGAAGCAGCAGCAGGATCAGGAACGTGCGCATGGCGGGATCGTTGCGCGCGCGGGGGAAGAGCAAGAGGAGGGAGGTGGAAAGGTGCTCCGTCCTCGGTCCTCCGTCGACAGCCGATCGGGCATCCACCCGATGCATGCAGTACTCGCTGGGTTGTCCGACGTAGGACGGAGGACCCAGCACGGAGGACGTTCTTCTACCTCCCGTACTTGCTCAGCGCCTCGATCAGCGCGGTCTCGGCCGGCCAGGGCTGGCGGCGCGGATCCGAGAGGGCGACGATCGAGCGCACGACCTTCAGGTCTGACAAGGGCCACGCCGCGAGTTCGCCGCGCCGGGTCTCCTTGCGCACGGTGGATTCCGGCAGGATCGCCAGGCCCAGGCCGGCCATGACCATGGCCTTGATCACTTCGGGGCTGTCGTGCTCGAGTACCACTTTCAATTCCACGCCCTTCTCGGCGAGGGCGTGGTCGAGGATGCGACGCGTGATCGTCGATGACGGCAGCAGGATGAACTCCTCGTGGCCGTAGCTGGCGATCGAGCGGCTGCGCGAGGGGTGGTTGACCGGCAGCACGAGGACGAGCTCCTCGTCCCACAGGCGCTTGCAGGTCAGGCCGGGCGGGTCGAATTCGACCGCGCAGACCGCGAGGTCGAGTTCGCCCGACGCGATCATCTCGGGCAGGCGTTCGCTGGTGCGGCAGACCAGGCGCAGGTTCACCCGGCGGTTCGCCTGCAGGTACGGGCGCAGGATGCTGGGCAGCGAATTGACCGCGACCGACTCCGAAGCGCCCAGGCGCACCCGCCCGGCAGTGGTGCCGTTGGCAGCGGAGAGGTTCGAGGACACGCGCGACAGCTCCTCCAGGAGCGGGCCGGCGCGGTTGACCAGCTCCTCGCCCGACGAGGTCAGGCGCACCGCCCGGCCGACGCGCTCGAACAGGCGCACACCCAGGGTCTTCTCGAGCCCCATGACCTGACGCGAGAGGGCTGGCTGGCTCAGCTCCAGTTCCTGGGCGGCGCGGGTGAAGCTTCCGAGGCGCGCCACGGTCAGGGCGGCCAATAACTGGTCCGTCGAGGGCAGCTGCCCCTTCATCAGGCGCACGCTCGAGCGCTTTTGCGCTTCATTGATCAGCGGGAGTTCCATCATGGTCGTCGTCGCCCAACCGAGGCGTAACGGGGCACATCCACACGAGTAAGAGAAAAGACGCGCCGCCCACCCCGCGTGGCGCACGAAAAACGATGTCCAGATCACCGCGAAAGTCCAGCAAGCAGTCCCGCCGAGAACCATCCTCAGAACGCCGCGCCGAACCCCCTCGCCGACCCGAGGCCGCCCGCCTCGCGGCGGCCCGCACCTTCTCGCGCCCCGGCCGCTCTTCAGGCGACAGCGCGCCTCCCGATACCAAGTCGATGCTCGCCGCCCTCGCCGCGATGCCGACGGGTGCCACGCCGACCCAGCTCGCCACCGCGATGAAGCGGCCGACCGACACGCGCGGCATCGGCATCGCCCTGCGTCGCCTGGTCGAACAGGGACAGGTCCTCGAAGCCAGGCCCGGCCGCTACCAGGTCGCCGGCACCGGGGGCGAGTTCCCGGTCATGCTCGAAGGCGTCGCC
>JACCZE010000192.1 GCA_013696105.1 Planctomycetota bacterium
CAGATGCGCCGCGCGCGCTCGCCGCCGACCCCGTCCACCGACTGCAGGTCGCCCATTCCCAGACGGAAGACCGCGGCCGGGCTGCCGGCGCGGTCCAAGAGCTTCTGCGCGGTGATCGGCCCGAGCCCGGGGATCAAGGCGAGCCGCAGATAGGCGTCCGATTCGTCCACGGCCCGGATTATGACCGCTGGGCGTGATGGGGAAGGGTGCGAAAAACGACACGACCGGACGTTCCGTCATCGGCGTCCGACGCCGGGACGCCGGGGGTCGGACGCTCCCTTACGTCACCGAGCTGGTCAATCCCGAACGGAACGCCTCGATCACCAGCTGCGGGTCCGGGGATTCGCGCACCGTCACCTGGCCCAAGCGCATCGGCAGCACGAAACGCGTGCGTCCCGCGGCGACCTTCTTGTCGAGGCGGCAGTGATCCGCGAGACGGCGCGCGAGGGCCGACGGATCGGCGCAGGGGTGCGCCCGCGGAAGACGGTAGGCATCGATGAGGGCGTCCTGCCGCCGTGCCAGGTCCTGGTCGCGGAGCATGCCCAGCGACCGCGCCAGGCATTCGGCCATGCGCATGCCGATGCCCACGGCTTCGCCATGCAGGTATTGCCGGTACTCGGTCTCGCGCTCGAGCGCGTGGCCGAAGGTGTGGCCGTAATTCAGGTGGGCACGCACGCCCTTCTCGAATTCGTCCTCGCCGACGTAGATGGCCTTGATGCGGCAGCTCTGAGCGACCGCATATGCAACCGCGGCCGGATCGGCATCTGCCAGCTCCTGCGCGTGCTGCTCCTGCCACGCGAAGAATGCCGGATCGCGGATGACGCCGTACTTCAGCACCTCTGCGAGTCCCGAGCGGTACTCGCGCGCGTCCATGGTCGCGACCAGGGAGGGGTCGATGATCACGCAGCCGGGCTGCTTGAATGCGCCGATCAGGTTCTTGCCCGCGGGGCTGTTGACGCCGGTCTTGCCTCCGACCGAGGAATCGACCATCGCCAGCAGCGTGGTCGGGATCTGCACGAAGCGCACCCCGCGCATCCACGCCGAAGCCACGAATCCGGCGAGGTCGCCGCTCACTCCGCCGCCGAAAGCGATGATGGTGTCGCCGCGCTCGATGTGCTCCTCGGCGCAGCGTCGCCACAGCAGATCAGCCTCGGCGAGGCATTTGTGCACCTCTCCCGAGGGGAAGGTCGCGAGCGCCGCGCCGATGCCGGCCTGCTCCAGCGACCGCATCAGGGCCTTGCCGTGCAGCTTGGCGACACGCTCATCGGCGATCACCAGGGCACGCCCCCGCTGGATCACGCCGCGCAGCAAGTTCCCCGTCTCGGCCAGCAATCCCGGGGCGATGTGGATCGCATAGCTGCGATCCCCGAGCGGCACGTCGACGCGCAGCGGTTCCATGCCCGTGATGATGGCGGGCGCTCCCGGCCGGAAAGCAGGATGTGGGGGACGGACTGACCGTTCTCGGTTCTCAGTGCTCCGTTCTCAGTGCTCCGTTCTCCGTCTACCGATGCGGACGTCGTTCGGGAAGACGGAGGACGGAGAACGGAGGACGGAGAACGTGGGGCATTCACGGCTTCGTCACGCAGCGGCAGGGGCTCGCACCGCAGCCGGAGCAGACGCCTGGGTACTTGCGCTCAGCGGCGGCGGCGAGGTCGACGCCGGAGAGGTGCGCGAGCGAGACGAGCCAGGCCAGGCAGTCGGCGAACTCGCCGTCGAGGTCGTGGGTCTGCGGCTCGCGCAGGGCTTCCGCGAGTTCGCCCACCTCCTCGATGAAGTACATGAAGGTGCCGGCTGAGCCGCGCGCGACGTCCTTCGCGCCGAAGGTCGCGCCGATGCGCTCCTGGAACACGCGCAGGTCCATCAGGCGCTCCAGGCTGCGCGCAGCCGAACGACCCAGCGGTCGAGTTCACCGTCGCGATAGGTGTAATGGCCCTGGAACGGTGCGTGTCCGCCACCAGTGCGCGGGATCACGTGGAAGTGGCAATGCGGAACCACCTGGCCGGCACCCGGCCCGTCGTTGAGCACGATGTTGACGTCCGTCGCCGCCACCTGCCGCACGGTCGCGACCAAGCGCGCTGCGTAGCGACCGAGTTCGGCCAACGTCTCGGGCGGCAGGCCGGCGATGAGCGGCGTCTCGAATCGCGGCACCAGCAGGACGTGGCCGGGGTTGGTCGGCTTGATGTCCATGAATGCGACCCAGGAGGGATCCTGGAACACGAACTGCGCCGGCACCTCGCCGGCGATGATCTTCGAGAAGAGGGAGGGCATGGGGGGATTGGCGGCTGGGTGTGGGTGGTCGATGGAGGAGACAGGGAAACGGCACCGCTGGCCGCGAGGATGACCGCGACCCTCCCGACCACCAACCACAAACCACAAACCACATACCACATACCACAAACCACCAACCACCAACCACCGCTGCCGGCCCTCCCAACCACCGCTAGCCTGCCCTTCCGACCACCTACCATGTCCGGACCCCTCGGAGCCCTCGTGAACATCATTTCCGACGATGTCTGGCAGAAGATCCAACCCGCGCTCAAGAAGCAGTGCCCGCGCCTGACGCCCGTGGATCTGCAGGAGACCCAACAGCGCATCGATCTGCTGGTGGCCAAGATCCAGAACCGTCATTGGATCGACCGGGTCAGCGCCCGTCGCACCGTGCTCGGCCTCTTGCAGGAGGCTGGCGTCGCGGTGAGCGCGTGAGCGCCCCCGGCGCAGACGCCGACGGCAATCCGTTGTTCGCGCACGAGCGGCTCCCCGCCTTCGATCGCATCCGCGTCGAGCACATGGAGCCGGCGATGCGGCGGCTGCTGCCGCGCATGATCACGGATCTCGAGGCGCTGGAGGCGAGCGCCACCACGCTCGCGCCGACCTGGGACTCGGTCATGGTCCCGCTCAATGACCTGTCGGAGCCCGTCCGCTTCGCCTGGGGCGTGATCAACCACCTCAAGAGCGTCCAGGATTCGCCGGCGCTGCGCACCGCGCGCGAGGCGGTGCAGGGCGACGTGGTGCAGGCCTTCCTGCGCATCGGCCAGAGCCAGCCGATCTACCGGGCGATGAAAGCACTGCGCGATGGCGGGGAATGGGCGAACCTGTCCCCTACCCAGCGGCGCATCGTCGACGCGGCGATCCGCGATGCCGAGCTTTCGGGCGTGGGGCTGACCGGCGACGCCCTCGCGCGCTTCCAGGC
>JACCZE010000193.1 GCA_013696105.1 Planctomycetota bacterium
CGCCGGGCGCGCGTGCGAGGAACGCGTCGAACGCCGCGAGCGCATCGGCATCGCGTCCGGCATCGGACAGCGTCAGCGCACGATCGAGGTCGACGACGGCGAGATCCGGTGCGAGGCGTCGAGCACGTTCGAAATCCGCGAGCGCGTCGTCCCAGCAGGCGTGCTGACGATAGAGGTCGCCGCGCTGCAGGTACAGCGTCGCATCCTCTGGATGCGCGTCGATCGCTGCGGTCGCCTCGGCGATGCGGACTTCGAGTTCGGTGTGCGCCCAGGTGGACGGACCGCCGAGCGCCGCGACGACGCATAGGATCAACAGCGGGCGTCGAATCACGGTGGTCCTCGCACGCGCTGAGGGTATCGGGGCATCGGTGCCGACAACCCGGTCGGTGCTCGCGCGCGAGCGATCCGGTGATTCACGCTCGCGCATCTGCTCCGGAACGCCGCAAACCCCGGCTACGACAGCATCTTCTTCAGGAATCGCCCGGTATGGCTCGCGGAGGTGCGGGCGACCTGTTCGGGCGTTCCTTCGGCGATCAGCTGACCGCCTTTGAGGCCGCCCTCGGGTCCGAGATCGACGATCCAATCGGCGGTCTTGATGATGTCGAGGTTGTGCTCGATGACGACGACGGTGTTGCCGGCCTCGACCAGTCGGTTCAGCACATCCAGGAGCTTGCGCACGTCCTCGAAATGCAGGCCGGTCGACGGTTCATCGAGGATGTACAGCGTGTTGCCGGTGCCGCGCTTGGCGAGTTCGCGCGAGAGCTTGATGCGCTGCGCCTCGCCCCCCGAGAGCGTCGTCGCCGGCTGTCCCAGGCGGATGTAGTCCAGGCCCACGTCGATCATCGTCTGCAGCACGCGCACCACCGGCTGATGCGCCGAGAAATGCGTCATCGCGTCGCCCACGGACATGCCCAGGACCTCGGCGATGTTCTTCTGCTTGAAGGCCACGCGCAGGGTCTGCTCGTTGAAGCGCTTACCGTGGCAGACCTCGCACGAGACGTAGACGTCGGCCAGGAAGTGCATCTCGACCTTCTTGACCCCGTCTCCCTCGCACGCTTCGCAGCGACCGCCCTTGACGTTGAAGCTGAAACGCGAGGGGGTGTAGCCGAAGAGCTTGGATTCGCGCGTCTCCGAGAAGATGTTGCGGATGTGGTCCCACACCTTGGTGTAGGTCACCGGATTCGAGCGCGGGGTGCGGCCGATCGGCTGCTGATCGATCGCGATCACCTTGTCGAGGTGCTCGAGCCCCGAGATCCGATCGTGCGGCCCGACGTCTTCGGCCGAGTCGTTGAAATGGTTGTTCAGCGCCGGGTAGAGGATCTGGTTGAGGAAGCTCGATTTTCCCGCGCCGCTGACGCCGGTGAGGCAGGTGAAGGTGCCGAGCGGGATGCCGATGGTGAGATCGCGCAGGTTGTTGGCGCGCGCGCCCTCGACCAGCAGGCGCTTGCCCGTGCCGTGACGCCGCCGCGAGGGGACGGTGATCTCCTTGCGACCGCTCAGGTAATCGCCGGTGATCGATTCCTCGCAGGTCAGCACGCCGTCGACCGGCCCGTGGTAGACCACGCGACCGCCGCGCTCGCCGGCGCCGGGCCCGAAGTCGACCAGGTAGTCGGCGGCGCGGATGGTGTCCTCGTCGTGTTCGACCACCACCACCGTGTTGCCGATGTCCCGCAGATGCTGCAGGGTCTCGATCAGGCGCGCGTTGTCGCGCTGGTGCAGTCCGATCGACGGTTCATCGAGCACGTAGAGCACGCCGGTCAGTTCGGAGCCGATCTGGCTCGCGAGTCGGATGCGCTGGGCTTCACCTCCCGAGAGGGTCGGGCCCGAGCGGTCGAGGGTCAGGTAATCGAGACCGACGTTGATCAGGAAGCGCAGGCGCGCCTGGACCTCCTTCAGCACGCCGACGGCGATCTGCTGCGCCCCACCGGTCAGCCGCATGTCGGTGAAGAACGCATGCGCTTCCCCGATCGTCAGGTGGCATGCCTCGGGCAGCGTTCGCCCGGCCAATTTGACCGACGCGGATTCGGGCCGCAGGCGCATGCCTTTGCACGCGTCGCACGGCGCGGTGCTGAAGTATTGGCCGAGCTTGTCGCGGCGCCATTCGTTGTCGACGTCCTTCAGGGTGCGTTCCAGCCAAGGGACGATGCCATCGAACTTGGTATTGAACGTCCCCTGGGAATTCAGCGTCGACCAGTCCACCTTCACGCGTTCGGCCGCACCGTGCAGCACCATCGCGCGCTGCGCTTCGGGCAGCTTCTTCCATGGCTTGTCGAGGTTGACGCCGAGCTTGTCGAGGACGTTGCGCCGGTACTCGACGTGCCAACCCTGGCGGTCATCGTCGCCGAGCGCGCCCCAGGCGCCGATCGCCCCGTCGTTGAGCGACAGCTCGGGATCGATGAGCTTGTCGAGGTCCACCGCCGTGGTGCCGCCCAGGCCATTGCAGGCTTGGCAAGCGCCGGTCGGCGAGTTGAAGCTGAACGAATTCGGTTCGAGGTCGGGGAAGCTGAGATCGCAGGTGTGGCAGTAGAGGTGTTCCGAGAAGAAGAGGTCGTTCTCCGTCCTCCGTGCTCCGTCCTCCGTCTGTGGTTCATCGACGCCTTTCGTCGATTTCGATTTCTTCCCGCTCGACTGAGGACCGAGAACCGAGGACGGAGGACGGTTGTCTTCGACTCGCGCCACCACCATCTTCCCTTCCCCTTCGCGCAGGGCGGTCTCGACGCTGTCGGACAGGCGGCTGCGGATCGAGTCCTTGATCACCAGGCGGTCGACGACGATGTCGATGCGGTGCTTCACCTTCTTGTTCAGCGGGATGGGCTGGTCGAGGGTGAATTCTTTCCCATCGACGCGGACGCGGGTGAAGCCCGCCTTCTTCGCGCGATCGAGCAGGTCCGAATGCTCGCCCTTGCGATTGCCGATCTTCGGCGCGAGGACCAGGATGCGGCTGTTTTCAGGCAGCTTCATCACGGCATCGACGATCTCGTCGAGCGACCGCCGTCCGACCGCCTGCGCGCACTGGCTGCAGTGCTGCACGCCGATGCGCGCCCACAGCACGCGCAGGTAATCGTGGATCTCGGTGATGGTGCCGACGGTGGAACGCGGATTCTTGGAGGCGGATTTCTGCTCGATGGCGATGGTCGGCGACAAGCCGCGGATGCTCTCGAACTTCGGTTTCTCGAGCTGACCGAGGAACTGCCGCGCATAGGCGGATAGGCTCTCGACGTACCGGCGCTGGCCTTCGGCATAGATGGTGTCGAAGGCCAGCGACGATTTGCCGCTGCCCGATGGACCGGTGAATACCACCAGTCGCTTTTTCGGGATGTCGAGGTCGACCTTCTTGAGGTTGTGCTCCTCGGCACCCCGCACCTCGATCGCCTGCAGTTCGCTCAGATGTGTCCGTTGGGATGCCACGCCGGAGTGTCCAGCGCCGCGCTTCTTGGCCACTGGCGATTCAGCTCCCGTCGCTTCCACCGTGGTCGGCGAGCGCTTCGGCTGCAGGGGTTTCGGCGGCATGGGTTTCGACTGTGGGTGCATGGAGGCTCCAAGGACGCTCGACGGACGATGGGCGGACTCTGACGGAAGCTGGACGGAAGCTGGACGGAAGCTGGACGGAGGGCTCCTCATTCTAGCGGTGCACCCGTGCGTCAAGGGAGCAGACCGGTGAGGATGTCCAACCCTGCATCGGCCTGGATTGGGAAACCGCCTCATGCGTGGCGATAATGCCAACTCCTCCAGGAGTCCACCATGTCCACCATTGCTGATCTGATCAATTCCCCCACTGGTTACCTGCCCGAGCGTTCGACCCTGATCCCGATCCTCTACCTCACGGGGGCCGCCGGTTCGCTGGCCTATGGCACGTATGCCCTCGTCGACCACGTGCGCGAGAGCGGTGCGAGGAACTCCGCGGGAGCCATCGCGAAGATCGCCGCTCCCTTGGCCATCGGATCGGGGCTGGTGATCCTGGGCGTGCGCGGGTTCTTGAAAAACGGCGACCGTCCGAGCCGGACCGTGCACAGCTCCTCGGGTTCGGAACCGCGCAGTCGGCGATCCCAGCACGGTGCGCGGGCGCGCCGCTCCCGGGCTGCCAAGCCCGACCAGCTCTGATCGCAGGGGACGCGCATCCAGCAGGCGGCAGGCTACGCCGTCCTGGGACTCCGGGTCCTAGGGGGAAACCCCGCCGAGCGGCAGGGTGAGATCGATGAGGGTACCGCCCGAGGGATCCGCGGTGACGATCAGCGTGCCGCGATGGAGTTCGACGATGACGCGAGTCAGCCTCAGGCCGATGTCGAGGGCTCTCCGCGCGTCGTCTGGCCATGTCGCCTGCAGAGCTTGCGTCAGGAGGTTGGGATCCGTGCGCGATGCGTCGTGGATGCGCAGCCGTACTCCGGTCGGATCGTCTCGAGTGGACAGCACGATGACCCCAGGAGCCGCTGACCGCGCATGGGCATCCACCACCAGCGCGGCCAGGGTCCTCACCAGTCGTGTGCGATCAGCGGCGACGACCCGGCGCTGGGCACCGAGTTCGGTGGTGACGCGTGGGTGCTCGACGATCGAGCGGACCTGATCGAGCGCTTCCTGGACGACCTCGTGCAGATCGATCGCCGTGAGGGACAATTCGAGCCGGGAGTCTCGCGCGCGGCACCAATCGAGGATGGCGTCCAGGAGGCGCGATTCGGCATCGACGTTTTCGCGCAGCATGCGAACGATCGGCAGCAGCTCCGTCGGGAGGCGCGGATGCTCTTCGAGCATGTGCGTCAACAGCATCATCGGCGTCAACGGCGTGCGCAGGTCGTGAGCCAGCCCGTCGATCAGCGACCAATCTTCAGCCATGGCCATAGGGTGTCCGCTGCGAGTCATGTACGAGGGGTATAACCGCGCATCTGCACAGCCTGTAATGGACGGTAATGGACGCTTCGCGTTTGGAACCGGAGGACTCGTTCCGGCGATCCGCTGGGGACGCGGTAGAATGGCCCCATCCAGGAGCCGCCCATGGACCACCATCGCACGATCGCCCGTCTGATCTCGCTGACCCGGTTCGAGATCGACATCGTCAAGGCCTATGGGCTCGCTCTCGACCATCTCACCGAACCGGCCATGCGCGACGCGGTCTTCCACCTGAAGGCGGATTGCGAACGCCATGTCCTGGAATTGTCCGAGGTGCTCAGGGCTTTGGGATCCGAGCCGCCGGCCTTCGAACGGGATCTCAAAGGCTATGTGATGGCGTGCGTGACAGCGCTGCGCAGCGCCGAAGGTCACGATGGCGCGGTGCGCGCGATCTCGGCGCTCTCCTTGGCGGCGATCGAACGCTACGGGGATACGCTGGATTGGAACGAGCCGATGGAAGTGCTGGCGATGCTGCAATCCTATCAGGCCGACCATCGCCGGAACCTGGATGCGGTGATCGCGGAGACGGTTCCTGCCGCAGCATTCGGCGTCGGCGGATGACCGGGGAATGACTCGCGCGGGGGGCGCTCGCCATAGGATCCCCCCGCCAGCATGCGTGCATCGTTCGATCTTTCTTTCCGAGCGCTCGTCGCTTCCGCGCTGTGCATCGGCATCGGCACCCGCGCCTGCGCCTCCGACGAGGCGAGCCCCGGAGCCGGCCGCGTCCTCGCGAATCCGGAAGCGCACCTGAACCTGGGATTTTTCCAGGACTGGGGAAAGGACCTGGTCCTCCTGCCCCAGGAACCGCGTTCGTGGGGCGCCGCGGAGTACCTCCAGATCGGCGCTCTCGCTGGCGTCGGCGTGACTTTGTACAGCCAGGACGACCGCATCCGCGATTATATCCAGCGCCACCGCACGTCCGTCCGGGACCGTTGGGCGGAAAACCTCCAGCACTTCGGGGGAGGAATCGGCCCGGCGGTGATCCTGATCGGACTCTATGGCACTGGTGAGATCATCGGCGACCGCCGTGCCCGACGCACCGCATTGGTCGCGATCGAGAGCTTAGCGGTATCCGGAGTTTTCAATCAGGCGCTCAAATATGCCACCCATCGGCATCGCCCGAACAGCGGAGACGACCGCTCCACCTGGAGCGGGCCGAGCCTGTCCACGACCAACCTGTCGTTCGCATCCGGTCACACCACCGCGGCCTTCGCGCTGGCGACGTCGCTCGCCGAGGGCTACAGCGATGTCGTCTGGGTGCCGCCGCTGGTCTACGGCCTCGCGACCGCGACCGCCTTGGCGCGCATGGAGCTGGACAAGCACTGGGCCTCGGACGTATTCGTCGGGGCGCTGATCGGCTACGGCACGGCCCACGGTCTGGGCCTGCTGTATCCGAAGGACGGGCAGATCAGCGCGATACCGATCGTCACGCTCGATGAATTCGGAGTGGCGGTCTCGGCGAATTTCTGATCGGTGATCAGGCGACGTCGTAGCGGAACATCCGCTTCTTGCCGGCACGCAGCAGCACCATGCCGCCGACGACCTCGGCAGAGGTCAGTTTCTCGTTCGGATCGGCGATCGCGCGATCGTGCACGCGCACGCCGCCTGCCAGGATCAGGCGCCGCGCTTCGCCATTGGACTGGGCGAGTCCCGCGCGCACCAGCAGGGCGAGGACGCCGATGCCCGCTTCCAGTTCCGACGCCGCAAGCGTCGCGTGGGGGATGCTGTCACCCGTCACATCGTGCTGCGATCCGAAGGCGCGCTTGGCGTCGGCCAGCGCCTGGTCGGCCGCCGCCGAGCCATGGATCAGCCGCGTGGCCTCGAAGGCCAGGACTTCTTTGGCGCGGTTGATCCCCTCGCCGCCAGCCGCGGTCAGGCGATCGACCTCGTCCATCGGCAGGGTGGTGAAGAAGCCGAGGTATCTGCGCACGTCCGCATCGGCGACATTGCGCCAGAACTGGAAGAACTCGTACACCGGCGTGCGCTCGGCCGAGAGCCAGATGTTGCCCTTCTCGGATTTGCCGAACTTGCCGCCGTCGGACTTGGTCACGAGCGGGAAGGTCAGACCGGCCACGTTCGCATCGGCCTTCCGGCGCACGAGCTCGATGCCCATGACGATGTTGCCCCACTGGTCCTGGCCGCCCATCTGCAGCGTGCAGCCCTCACTGCGGTGCAGGTGCAGGAAGTCATAGGCCTGCATGACCATGTAGTTGAATTCGAGGAAGGTGATGCCGCCGCCCGATTCGATACGGTTCTTCACCGAATCCATGGTCAGCATGCGGTTGACGCTGAAGCACGGCCCGACCTCACGCAGCAGGTCGATCCAGTTGAGCGCTGCCAGCCAATCGGCGTTGTTCACCAACTTGGCGCCCGACGGCGAGGCGTCGAAGCGCACCAGGCGACCGATCTGACCGGCGATGGACCGGGCATTGGCATCGATGTCCTCGCGCGTGAGCATCTTGCGCAGCTCGGTCTTGCCCGAGGGGTCGCCGACCAGTCCGGTTCCGCCGCCGACCAGCACCAGCGGACGGTGGCCGCAGTGCTGCAGCCAGTAGAGGCCCATGATCGGTACCAGGGAGCCGACGTGCAGACTGTCGGCGGTCGGGTCGAAGCCGATGTACGCGGTCAGCGCCGACTGCAGGCGATCGCGAGAATCGGGTTCGGTCGCCTGCGCGATGAAGCCGCGGGCAGTGAGGATGTCGAAGAGGTTGTCGGTCATGGCTCGGTCGTGTGCGGTCGTCAGTCGTGGGCAGGATGATGGACGCTCGGTCGGGACAACAAGCGATGGTGCGCGCGTCGCGTCGGATACGCTCCGTTTTCCCATGTCTTCACCGATCGACATGCTCCAGGTCCTGCGCGTCCGGCTGGCCG
This sequence comes from Planctomycetota bacterium, assembly GCA_013696105.1. GTDB lineage: Bacteria > Planctomycetota > UBA11346 > UBA11346 > UBA11346 > JACCZE01. The sequence goes on from JACCZE010000193.1 coordinate 7,753, forward strand.
GCTGCCTGTGCGCCGACCGGCTCTGGGCAGAGCCGCGCCTCACCCAGGCGCTCGAGCGTGCGCAGCGCGGACAGCCGATCGAACGCACGCTGGCAGAGGTCTCGGCGCGGGTCGAGTCCAGCCTGGCCGAGGCCGTGCGGCGTGGCGCGATCCCGCTCACGCTCGCCTATCCCGAGCAGCTGCCGATCAGCGTCCGCCGCGATGACATCCTGGCGGCGATCCGCGATCACCGCGTCTTCGTGCTCACCGGCGAGACCGGCTCCGGGAAGACCACGCAGCTGCCGAAGATGCTGCTCGAGTCCGGCCTGGGCCGGCGCGGCCTGATCGCGCTGACCCAGCCGCGTCGCGTCGCCGCGATCGCCATGGCGGCGCGCATCCGCTCCGAGACCGCATCGGCCGAGGGGGTGATCGCGCACAGCGTGCGCTTCGACGACCATGCGGCGCCCGACACCCTGGTGCGCGTGATGACCGACGGCCTCCTGCTCGCCGAAGCGGCCAAGGATCCGCTGCTGTCGCGCTACGAGGCGGTGATCGTCGACGAGGCCCACGAGCGCAGCCTCAATATCGATCTGCTTCTGGGTCTGTTGACGCGCCTGCGCTCGCGTCGGCCCGAGCTGGTGATCATCGTGTCGTCGGCGAGCATCGAGGCGGAACGGTTCGCGGCATATTTCTCCGTCGGTTCGCCCGCTCCGATCGTCGCGGTCTCGGGTCGCATGTTCCCCGTCGAGGTGCGCTACCGGCCCCCGGCCGACGAAGATGTCGGCTATCTCTCGGCGCTGGTCCAGACCGTGTTCGAACTCGACGAAGCAGGCGAGAGCGGCGATGTGCTGTGCTTCCTGCCCACCGAGCGCGACATCATCGACGCGGCCCGTCGCCTGTCCGAGCTGCGCGGCGCGACGGTGCTGCCGCTGTTCGGCCGTCTGTCCCCCGGCGAGCAGCAGCGCATCTTCCAGCCCGCGCGCGGCCGCAAGGTGGTGCTCGCGACCAACATCGCCGAGACCTCGCTCACCATCCCCGGCATCCGCTTCGTGGTCGACGCCGGCCTGGCGCGCACCAAGCGCTACCACGCATCCAGCCGCACCGAACGCCTGCCGGTCGAGGCCGTATCCCAAGCGAGTCTGCTGCAGCGCGCCGGCCGCGCCGGACGCGTCGAGGCCGGCGTCTGCATCCGCCTGTTCGGCGAGGAGGACTTCGCCGGTCGCGATCCCTTCACCACCCCCGAGATCCTGCGTTCGAACCTGGCCGGCGTCACCCTCACCTGCCTGGCCATGGGCCTGGGCGAACCGGAAGAATTTCCCTGGCTCGACATCCCCGCGCCCCATGCGTGGCGGCAGGCGCGCATGCTGCTCGAGGAACTGGGGGCGTTCGACAGGCCGGGTGCTCCGTCCTCCGTCCTCCGTTCTCCGTCTCCTGGTCAGGCACCGTCGGAGAGCAGCGCGAGCCATCTCGTTCCACAGGACGCAGGACGGAGCACGCAGGACGGAGCACGGCTGTCCACCCTATCTCCTCTTGGTCTTGCCCTGTCCTCCATCCCTGCCGATCCCCAGGTCGCGCGCATCCTGCTCGCCGGATCGGACGAAGGGGTTCCGCACGAGGCCTGCACCATCGCGGCCTTCCTGTCGGTGCAGGATCCGCGCGTGCGGCCGCTCGGACAGGAGGCCAAAGCCGACAGCGCGCACCGCGCCTTCAGCCATGAGGCCGGTGATCTCGCCACGGTGCTGACCCTGTGGGAACGCTATCAAGCAGCTCCGAGCAACTCCGCGAGGTCACGCCTGTGCGAGTCGTCGTACCTGGGCTACCGGCGCATGCGCGAGTGGGCGGACGTGCGGCATCAGCTGTGGCGCAGCCTGCGTGAGATGCGCGGCCGCAGAGCGTCACTGCCCGCGGTCGGCCATGTGGACCAGGCGTGGCCGCTCGATCGCGTCCATCGCTCGGTGCTCGCGGGGATGCTGGGCAACGTGCTGCTCTACGACCGCGAGGAGCGCGTCTACCGCGGGTCGGGGGACCGGAAGCTGCACGTCCACCCCGGCAGTGCCCTGCGTTCGGGCAAGAGCGATGATGGCAAGAAATCTCCGCCGCCGCCCGCGTGGCTGGTGGCGTGCGAAATCGTCGAGACCAGCCGGCTGTTCGCGCGCATGTGCGCGCCCATCGACCCGGAGTGGGTGATCGCCTTGGCCGGCGATCGCGTGAAGCGCACGCACCGCGATCCGCGCTACCACGCGCGTCGCCGCCAGGTGGTGTGCACCGAGACCGTCACCTGGAAGGGCCTGCCGCTGCGCGATGGCCGCCAGGTGCCGTACGAACGCGTCGACCCGGCGGCAGCCGCGCGCATCTTCGTGCGCGAGGCCCTGTGCGGCCAGGACGCGGATCCGGCGTTGCCGGTGATCGCGCGCAATCAGCGGGTCTGGGACCAGGCCTCGCGCCTGCGCCATCGCCTGCGCGACGCCGACCTGTGGCTCGACGACGCCGCATTCGAATCCTTCTACCGCGCGCGGCTCGGGCTGGACGCAGCGGATGCGCCGGTCATCGCCTCGACGGACGCGCTGAAACGGTGGCTGCGCGTGCACGGCGACGCACGGCTCGACCTGACCCTCGCCGACCTCGTTCCCGCCGCCTCGTGCGAACGCGCGGACCGCGACGCGCCCGAGGCCGTGATCATGGGCGGGAAGACCTTCGCGCTGGAACACCGTTTCCTGCCCGGCGATGAGCGCGACGGGGCGACCCTCGAGGTCGACGAGCGCGATCTCGGTCGCATCGACGCGTCGCGCCTCGATTGGCTGGTGCCGCTGTGGCGGGTGGAGATGGTCGCCGCGGTCCTCGCTTCGTTGCCCAAGGATGCGCGGCGCAGCGTCATCCCGCTCGCGGAATCCGCGCGGCTCCTGGCTGCCGATCTGGAGCCGTCCGCCGGCTCGCGCCCGTTCATCGATGCCCTGGGCGACGCGCTGCGCGAACGCTTTTCGCTGCGCGTAGCGCTCGATCACGGAAGTGTGCCGCCGTACTGCCGCCTGCGCTTCCGCGTGCGCGGTGACGGTGGAACCGTGGTCTACGAGGGCCGCGATCCCGCGTTTCTCGCCGTCCAGGCGCTGGCCGCGGTTGATCGCCTGCGTCCGCTGCGCGCACAGTGGGAGAGCCCGGTGGTGTCCGGCTGGCCCGGTGATTGTCCTGGAGAGGTGCACGCCCTCGGGGTCACCGGTCATGTCGGATTGTCCCGCGCCCGCGACGAACGCGGCCGCGTCGCCGTCCGACGCACGGTGTACGCCACGGCCGCCGCGCGCCTCGCGTGGCACGAGGACGGCCTGGACGCGGCCCTGGAAGCGGCATCCGCCGAACGGCTCGAGCGCATCGCCCTGGCCAAGAGCGACGTCGTGCTGGCGGCGCGCTGCGATCAGCTGCTGGGGACCCACGTCGGAGTCCTGCGCCGTCAACTCGCGGTCGATGTGATCGCGTCGGTGGAACGGGTCCGCATCGACGACGCCGCAGCGTGGGCGGACCTCGCGGCGCTGGCCCAGGCCCAGCTGGACGCCGCGGAGCCGACCTTCGACGCGCTGCTGGGGCGCGTGCTCGACCGCCTCGAACCGCTGCGCGCGCGCTTCAAGCAGGGGGCGAAATCGCTCGCCGCCGCGGCGAGCATCCGTTCGGTGGTGGAGGATAGTGAGCGGTTGGTGCGCAGCGGCTGGCCGCTGCGCCTGCCGTGGTCGTCTACCCAGCGCGTCGACCGCTACCTCGACGCGCTCGCGCATCGCCTCGATCTCGCGTCGCGCCGGCCGGACGACGCGCGCCGCGCCGCCAGCCGCAGCGAAGCGCTGATCGGCGCCATGGACGAGGCCGTCCCTGCGAACGATCAGCGCTTGGCATTGGCGCTCGGCCTGAAGCGCCGCGTCCGCGCCTGCGCGGGCCAGCTGGAGGAGTGCCTGCTCGCGATCAATCGCATCGGCGATCAGCCCGGGGCAGGCGTGGGTCACGTCGAGGGCCGGCTGCGCCAGGAGCTCGACGAGATCGCCGATCTCATCGCCGATGAGCGGCGGCGCATCGCCGCGACCCGGCAGACGCTGCTCGACGCCAGGCCCTACGTCGATCGGCTGCCGCCCGCACGCCGGACCGCCGTGCGAGAGCAGGTCGATCGCGCCCTGGCCGAATTCCCTGATCTCAGCATCGGAGCGGATCTGGGCGCGCAGCACCAGGCCGTCGCGGCCTTGGTCGCGCGCGTGCGTTCGGCGGTCTGAGGGAGGTTCACCCGCCGCCTGGCGGCCGATCCTGGTCAATGCCTGGGGTTAGCCGGAGATCGTCGTGCGTCCACGGGCATTGCGCCGAGGCTGGGCGCGGCGACAACCAGGAGGCATGGTGCTGATCGCGGTCGCATTCCTCTTCGGCGCGTTCATCGGCTCGTTCCTCAACGTGTGCATCCACCGCCTGCCGCGCAACGAGAGCGTCGTGCATCCGCCCAGCCGTTGCTATTCGTGCGGCACGCACGTGCAGTGGTACGACAACCTCCCCATCCTCAGCTGGCTGATCCTGCGTGGACGGTGCCGCTGGTGCTATGCGCCGTTCAGCATCCGCTACCTGTTGATCGAGGCGTTGGTGGGTGGGATCACCGCGGCGGTGGCGTGGGCGGCCTTCCAGCCCGAGCACCGGTGGACGGCGTGGTGGGCGCAGGCCGCGGGCATGCAGGAAGCGATGGCGCAGGCGCTGGCGTGCGCCGCGATCCTGGCGCTGACGTATTATCTGATCGTCTCGGTCTTCACCGACCTCGATCACATGATCATCCCCGATGAACTCACCAAGAGCTTCCAGGTCGCCGCGCCCTTCCTCGCCGCGCTCACCGGCGCGAATCTCGCGTTCGGCTGGGCACCCGCTGGATGGCTGCTGAAGCATGACGCCTTCGGCGGAGTTGCGACCGCGGTCACGCCGTTCGTGACCGCGGTGGCCGCCGCCCTCGCGGTGCTGTGGCTGTCGCTTCCGCTCGCCCGCGTGGTCTACGGACGCTTCTGCGCCGGGCCGATGGCCTGGACCGCCGACGATCACCGCGGATTCCGAACCGGCGTGCTGTGGTTCACCGCGGCGATGATCCCGCCCACGGTAGTGGCGGTGTGGGCCATCGGGCACCCGGGTCCGATCCGGGTATTCGGTCTCGCGCTGGCGCAGGCGGTACTCGGCAGCCTCGCCGGATGGATGTCGCTCTACCTGATCGGCCTGGTGGGCACGGTGGTGTTCCGCCGCAACGCCATGGGCTTCGGCGACGTCAAGTTCCTGGCGCCGATCGGTTGCTTCCTGGGACCGGTCGGGGTGGTGTATGCGTTCTTCTGCGCGGCGATCATCGGCACCGCCATCGGCATCCCGATGCGGCTGCTGCGCGCGCGCCGTGAGATCCCCTTCGGGCCCTACCTGGCGCTCGGCGCGGCGGTGGTCCTGGTGTGGGGGGCGGGAATCCACCACTGGCTGATGGGCAGCGTCATGGGGCGGTAGGACCGTCCGACGTCGGACGTCGGACCTCGGACGTCAGGCGTCCGTACTCGACAAGTCCGGCGAATCGATACTGTGCCGGCTTGCATTTTTCACCTGGAGCCGCCGACGTGGTCGATGATGCCACCAAGAAGGCGCGGGTCCTGATCGAGGCGCTGCCGTTCCTCAAGCGGTTCCACCACCAGTTCATGGTCGTGAAACTCGGAGGCGAGCCGATCGAGGATCCCGCGGTGCTCGATTCCCTGCTCACCGACCTGGTGTGGCTGGAGCAGGTCGGGGTACGCCCGATCCTGGTCCATGGCGGCGGCAAATCGATCAGCCGCGCGATGGAGCAGGCGGGGATCACCCCGGTGTTCCACCAGGGCCGCCGGGTCACCGACGCCAAGACCATCGAGATCGTGGCGCGCGAGGTCGAGAGGCTGAACGCGCACATCGTCGACCGCATCCTCGCCCTCGGCGGTTCCGCGATCGGCATGTTCCCGCCCAAGCACCGCCTCATCGCCGGCGAGGTGCTCGATCCCGCGCTCGGGCTGGTCGGGCATCCCACCGGAGTCGATCGCGAGCTGCTGACCCGTTTCACCTCGCGCGGGTTGATCGCGGTGGTGCCGCCGTTGTCGATCACCGGCGATGGCAGGCTGCTCAACACCAATGCCGATGACATCGCGCTCGCGGTGGCGACCGGCATGTCGGCCGAGAAGCTGGTGTTCTGCAGCAACGTCCCCGGGGTGCTCCTGGATCCCAAGGATCCGTCGTCGCGGCTGTCGAGCTTGAGCGAGGTCGAGGTCCGCGATCTGATCGCCAAGGGCGTGATCCGCGACGGCATGTTGCCCAAGGTCGAGAGCTGCATCGCCGCGCTCGAGGCCGGCGTGCGCAAGATCCACATCGTGGATGCGCGCATCCCGCACGCGTTGCTGCTCGAGATCTTCACCGCCGAAGGCATCGGCACCGAGCTGCGCCTCGCGGCGCAGACCGCGGAGCAGCAGATGACTCCGACGCAGCGTCTGCGTCGATGACACCCAGGTCCGCAGCGGAACGACTCCCAGGATCGGCAGCGATGGCTACGCATTTCATCTCATTGGACGCCATTTCGGCGCGCGAATTCGAGGATCTGCTGGCGGTCGCCACCTACCTCAAGAAGCGCCGCGCGCAGGGCATCAGCGAGCACGCGCTCGCCGGCAGGAACCTGGCGATGATCTTCGAGAAGCCCAGCTTGCGCACCCGCCTGTCCTTCGAGGTCGCGATGAGCGAGCTCGGCGGCCGGTCGCTCTATGTGCGCGGTGAAGAGGTCGGGATGAACTCGCGCGAGCCGGCGCGTGATGTCGCGCGCGTTCTCGGCCGGTACGTGCAGGGCATCATGGCCCGCGTCTTCCACCACCAGACCGTGGTCGACCTCGCGCGCCATTCCGGCGTGCCGGTGATCAACGGCCTGTGCGATCGCCATCATCCCTGTCAGGCGCTGGCCGACTTCCTGACCATCCGTGAGCATTTCGGCACCAGCGCCGGACTGCGCGTGGTGTTCATCGGTGACGCCAACAACGTCTGCCGCAGCCTCGCACAGGCTTGTATCCACAGCGGTTCGCGTTTCGTCCTGGCGTGCCCGCTCGGATACGGCTTCACCGAGGCCGACAAGAAGGAGCTCGGCTCGGCCTGGGGCGAGCAGGTCACCGAGGTCAACGACTGCGCGAAGGCCGCCGCAGGCGCGCACGTGCTCTACACCGACGTCTGGACCAGCATGGGCCAGGAGGCCGAGCGCGATCGCCGTCTCAAGGCCTTCCAGGGCTACCAGATCAGCGAGGAACTGCTCGCGCGGGCGCTGCCCGAGTGCCGCATCATGCACTGCCTGCCGGCGCACCGCGGCGAGGAGATCACCGACGGCGCGGTCGAGCACCCGCGCTCGATCATCTTCGACCAGGCGGAAAACCGCCTGCATGCCCAGAAAGCCGTGTTGCGCCTGCTGCTCGCCGACGACGCGGCCAAGGTCATCTCCGCTGCTCGGTCCTGATCGGACATTGTCGTGGAACGGCGTCATGGCCGGATCGACCCCAAAGGCGCCGAGGTCGAGGCATCCGCAACCTGACTCCACTCTCACGGATGCCTCCAGGATTCACCGGGGTCCCGACCAAGCGAGACCTGGGCGCCCCGGCGTCTTGGCGGTTTGATTTCCCGGCTTGTGTGCAGTCTTGTCCATCTCCCATCGACTCCGGAGCAGCTATGCCATTGCGTCAGGTCTCTTTCCAGCGCCAGGCGGTGAAGCACCCCGCGGGTTCGTGCCTGGTCGCCTTCGGCGATACGCGGGTGCTGTGCACCGCGTCGATCGAGAAGGAGGTGCCGCCGCACCGACGCGGCTCCGGGGGCGGTTGGCTCACCGCCGAGTACGCGATGCTGCCGGGGTCGACCAGCCCGCGCAAACGCCGCGACGGACCCAAGCAGGATGGGCGCAGCGTCGAGATCCAGCGCCTGGTCGGACGCAGCCTGCGCGCGGCGGTGAACCTCGATGCGATCGGCGAGGTGTCGATCATGATCGACTGCGATGTGCTGCAGGCCGATGGCGGAACGCGCACCGCCGCGATCACCGGCGGATGGGTCGCGCTCCATGACGCGCTCACCGTGCTCGCCCGCATACAGGGAGCGCCCGGTCCGCAGAAGTACCTGCTCGGCCAGGTCGCGGCGCTCAGCGTGGGCGTGGTCGCGGGGAACCTCGAAGTCGACCTCGACTACGCCCGCGACAGCAAGGCCGACGTCGACATGAACGTGGTGATGCGCGGGGCCATCGGCGCGAAGCCGGACGATTTCATCGAGGTCCAGGGCACCGGCGAGCAGGGGGTGTTCGCGCGCGCCCAGCTCGACAAGCTCCTGGATGCGGCGTCCGCCGGCATCGCGGAACTGTTCGTACTGCAGCGGGCGGCGTTGGGGTTGTGACCGAGGCAACGTTCTCCGTGCTCCGTCCTCCGTGCTCCGTCGACAACACGACAATACGATAGCCACGTGCCTCTGGCTTTTGACGGAGAACGGAGCACTGAGCACGGAGCACCATTCCCATTGCCTGCCCGGCGGTTGGTTGTTGACCACCGACCCGGATCACCGATCACCACGACCTGCCACCATCTGATCCGGCAGTCGACCACTCACCACCAACCACCAACCACCGACTCCACCCCGTGACCACCATCCGCCTGCTGTCGTCCCAGGATGTGCCTTGGACGTTCATCGATTGCCAGCACCGCGTCGGCGATGAGCTCGCCGTCGCGGTGTCGCGTTCCCCGACCAGCCCCTCGGGCTGGTGGTCGGCGACGGTTCCCGGAATGGCGACGCAGGACCTCATCCGTCACGGACGCATCCCGGATCCCTTCTACGCCGACAACCGGTCGCAAGCGCTGTGGATCGAGCAGCGCGACGTGGTCTATCGCACCACGTTCATGCTGACTGCGGAAGAGGTGGCCACACCCTGCCGGCTGACCTGCGTGTCGCTCGACACCTTCGCCGTGGTCGTGCTCAATGGCGAAGTGGTCGCGCGCCATGAGAACCAGTTCCGTCGGCTGGTGGTCGAGCTCACCGGACGCCTGCGCCCCGGCGCCAACCACCTCGCCATCGCCTTCGAGGCGTCGTACCCGGCCACGGTCCGACGCGCGGGACCGCGCCTGCCGTTCTGGAACGAGCCCTGGGAACGGCTCTATGTGCGCAAGAGCCAGATGAGCTTCGGCTGGGACTGGGCGGCGCGCACGCCCACAGTCGGCATCGTCGATCCCATCTTCCTGGAATTCGCCGACGGTCCGTGGGTCGGTGATCTGCACCTGCAGGGGAAGCCGGGCGGCGATGGCAGCGGCACGATCCATGCCAGCGTCGACCTGCAGCCAGCAGCGAGCGGGGCCGGACAGCTGGATGCCGAACTGGTCATCGACGGGACGGTGGTCGCGACGCGCCAGATCGATGCGGCCAGCGCGGCGTCGGTGGCGTTCTCGCACCGCATCACGGATGCGCGGCTGTGGTGGGCCGCCGAGCTGGGCGAACCGCACCTATACCGGGTCGAGATCCGGCTGTCGCGCGGAAAGACGGTCGTGCATAGCGCGGTCGGGCGCTGCGGCATCCGCGATGTCCGCCTGGTGCTCGAGGATGCCGCCAGCCCGAACGGCAAGGTGTTCTACCTCAGCGTCAATGGCAAGCGCCTGTGGGCCAAGGGCGACAACTGGCTGCCCATCGATTTCCTGCACACGCGCGTGACGCGCGAGCAGTACCGCGGCTACCTGGCATTGCTGATGGCCGGGGGCGTCAACTGCATCCGCGTCTGGGGCGGCGGCATCATCGAGCACGCCGCCTTCTACGAGCTGTGCGACGAGATGGGCCTGTTGATCTGGCACGACTTCGGTTTCGCCTGCGGGGTGTACCCGAACGACGCGGCGTTCCTCGCCGAGGTCGAGCGCGAGACCGTGGACATCGTCAACCGCCTGCGCAGCCACCCGTCGATCGCCCTGTGGTGCGGCAACAACGAGAACGAGCCGCTGGTGATGTCGGTCAACGGCACCGACGAGCAGCGCTTCCATCCGCTCTACTACCGCGTGATCCCCGGTGTCCTGGCGCGGTTGGACCCCGACCGTCCCTACCACCCGGGCAGCCCCTCGAGCCCGTCCGGCAAGACCCATCCCGACAGCGCCGAGGAGGGCGACCGCCACAACTGGGACGTGTGGTTCGGCTGGAAGAGCACCGACGTCATCACCGACGACGCGCGCTTCAATTCGGAATTCGGCGCCCAGTCGTTTCCGCAACGCGAGTCGCTGGAATCGTTCATCCCGCCAGACGAGCTGTGGACCCAAGGTGCGGTCAGCCATCCCAATGGACCCAGTCCCGGTTACCTCTTCGCCCGGCACGGAGCGCAGTTCGACAAGCTCATCGCCCGCGGAGCCGCCTTCGGCAAGCCCAACACCCTGGATGCGCTCATCGCCACCACCCAGGCCTTCCAAGCCGATACGGTCGGGCGCTACGTGCGCCATTATCGCCGGCTGCTGCCGGTGACCGGCGGCGTGGTGCTGTGGAACTACACCGCCACCTGGCCCTCCATCTGCTGGGCGGCGGTGGATTTCTACCGGCGCCCGAAACAGGCGTACTACGAGTGCAAACGCGCTTTCCGTCCTGCCGTCGTGGGCATCGAACCGGTCGATGCAGCGCAGAGCACGTATAGCGCGCACGCGTCGGTCGACCGCCCTGGCCTGAGCGTGCGCGGCGAGGTGGTGCTGGAGCTGCGCGAGGTCGCGAGCGGACGCGTAGTGGCCAGCGACCGCTCGACAATCACCGTGGTCGGACCGGCGGCGTCGGTGGCGGCGACGATCGCCTTGCCGGCCGGACTCGACCGTCGCGCGCATGCGCTGGTGGCCCGCTGGACCCACGCGGACGGGGTCGAGAGCGACATCCGCTACCTCGTGCCGGTAGCCGAGGTGGTGGGGATCGGCGGCCAGCTCACCATCACGCGCCATCCGGATCGCATCGAGGTGCAGAGCGCCGGTTGGCGGATGCGCGTCGGCATCGAAGGCTTCGAGACCCCGTCGGTCTGGGACGACAACTACGTCGACCTCATCCACGGCGAACGACGCACGCTGCGCATCGTCCACGGGCGCATGCCCGACCATCTGTGGGTGGTCGCGGATATGGGATCGCGGAAGGCGCTGCCGATGGGGACGACGACGATCTGACGGGAACGAGCGTACAGTTCTCCGTCCTCCGTCCTCCGTCCTCCGTCTTCTGGTGAAGCGACCAGCTCGTTGAACAAGGTGCTCGCCTGGTCGCTGCATCCGTCGCAGTGCTGATGACCCGCTACCGGCTCCGTCCGTGGAGACGGGGAACGGAGGACCGAGGACGGAGCCCGTCTGCAAACGGAAACACCCTCCCGGATCCGGGAGGGTGTCGATGAAACGCCGGTCGAAACCGGGCTTTTCGTCTGAATCCGTCTACTTGCGGAAGTAGTCCTTGGCGTCCTTGCTGAAGCGGAAGACGACCTTCTGGCTCTTCGGCTTGGCCTTGACGTTGATCTCTTTGCCGAAGCTCATGATCGTGCGCGCCGGCTTGGCCGGGATCTCGCGGACGAGCATCTTGCCGATTCCGGGCAGGGTGGCGCCGACCGGAGCGAAGTTGAAGAGGAGGGTGGTGAGCTCATCCAGGAAGGCGGCCGCCTGCTTCTTGCTGACATCGCCCACGCCCTTCTGCGAGACCGCAGCGGCGAGGTGGGAGATCAGCTTCGACTTGGTGTACGACTTGTCGCCCTTCTTCGGCTTGCCGAGGACGGCGATCGATTTGGCGGATGACTTCTTGGCTGGTTTGGCTTTTGCCATGTGTTGGTTCTCCCACGATAGTGGAAAAGGGTGATTGGCCTGTTCTAACGACAAAATCAGTATGTCTAGAGCAATCTCTGGCGCTCATCGCGAAAAGGCCGGAAAATCCCGTTGCATTCGTGCATCATCGGCGCAACGCGTTTCTCCTCGCGTCTGTCTTCGGATGAAAGGATGGGATTTCACCGTGTTATCGTCTGCACGTCGGATCGTGCGCGGGCATCGACAGGGCCGAGATCTCCGCGCGGCGCTCGGGGGCGGAACGTGCGAGTGCGGACAGGCGCGCGCTCGTTGACGGCGCGGCAGCACGCGCGCTGCTTCGGACCAGTCGCCACTGGACAGGATCGATTTTCCGATGGATCCTTCCTGACGGACTCTCGAGAGGACAGCACATGGCATGGATCGACAACCTCTTCAAGATGATGACCGACAAGAAGGCGTCGGATCTGCACATGACCAGCGAGCATGTGCCGATGGTGCGCGCCTCCGGCGACATGGTCGCACTCGACGGTGTGCCCAAGCTCAGCCGCGAGCAGATGGCGCAGATCCTCTTCGAGATCACGCCCGAACGTAACAAGAAGCAGTTCGACGAGACCTGGGATACCGACTTCGCCTACGCATTGGAAGGATGCGGCCGCTTCCGTTGCAACTACTTCATGGATCGCTTCGGGCCCGGCGCGGTGTTCCGGCGGATTCCCGATAAGATCCTGACCGCGGAGCAGTTGGGGCTTCCCCCCGGGGTGATGAAGCTCACGGAGTACAAGAAGGGCCTGGTGCTGGTGACCGGACCGACGGGCTCGGGCAAATCGACGACCCTGGCGGCGATGATCGACCACCTGAATTCCACACGCAAAGAGCACATCATCACCATCGAGGACCCGGTCGAGTTCGTGCACCCGGCCAAGAAGTGCCTGATCAACCAGCGCGAGGTGCATCAGCACACCAAGAGCTTCGCCGCGGCCCTGCGCGCGGCCCTGCGCGAGGATCCGGACATCGTCCTGGTGGGCGAAATGCGCGATCTCGAGACCACGCGCATCGCCATCGAGACCGCCGAGACCGGACATCTGGTGTTCGGAACCCTGCATACGTCGACCGCGTCCAGCACCGTCGATCGCATCATCAACCAGTTCCCGGCCGAGGAGCAGGAGCAGATCCGCCTGATGCTCGCGGGCAGCCTTCGCGGCGTCGTCGCCCAGAACCTGCTCAAGAAGAAAGGCGGTGGGCGCATCGCCGCCATGGAGATCCTGCTCGTGACCGCCGGCATCGCCGCGAACATCCGCGAAGGCAAGACCTACCAGATCCCGTCGCAGATGCAGACCGGCGCGCGCTACGGGATGATGCTGCTCAACGACGCGCTCGAGAAGCTGGTTAAAGCCGACCAGGTCGAGCCGCTCGAAGCCTACGATCGTGCGATCGACAAGGAGGACATCGCCAAGCGCCTGAAGCTGATGGGCCACGACGTCGAGGCGGCGCAGGCGGCGGGTGTCGCCGCGCAGGCGAAACTGAATACGCCAGCGCCGAGCGATCCGCGCGCCCAACCGCCGGGGCAGCCGCCGCAGCGGCGGTGACCCTGGTCGCCAGGCGAGCAGATCAGTAGAATCCCTTTTTCGTCGGACCGTCCTTGCCCTGCGGGTTGACCCCGAGCTTCCCTCCGCGCGGTGGCGGCTTGGGGATCCCGACGTTCTCCATCACCAGATCGACCAAGGCGTTGTCGAGCTGGTAGGTTTCGATCAGGTAATGGCGGATGTACTCGCGTTCGAGTTTCTGCCCGTGCATCGATCGGGCCACGCGCTCGATGTCCTTGCGTTGTACCATCGCACCCCCAGGCGGGTCCGCCGCCTCAGCCCTGCGCCGCCTTCACTGCCGCCGGCAGGGACGCATGGATGGTGAAGATCGCGTCCAGGCCGAGGATCTCGAAGATCTCGCGGATGTTCGGCCCGGCATTCGCCAGCATCAGGCAGCCATCATGCTTCTTGGTCTGATGCTGGCCATTGATGAATGCCCCGACCCCGGCGCTGGCGATGTAGGTCAAGCCTCCGAGGTCCATCACCAGCCGGTATTTGCCCGCTTTGAACAGGATCTCGAGCTTGCGTTCCAGGTCGATCAGCGTGTGTCCATCGAGGAACCCAGCGAGCTTGAGCACGCAGACCCCGCCTTCGACGGTCGCTTCGCTGATGGACAAGTTGGTTTTCATCAATTCCGTCGATCAAACCGGCTCGGGTGCGGGCATGATAGAATGACGAACGAGGGGGCAAGGCCTTTGCTGGAATGATGGAGGACATTCCTACACTCGGGACATGGCCAGGCAGCCGTCGATCGAAGATCATTTCCATCAGATCGAGGAGGCGGTGTCCGCGCTCGAATCCGGAGAGTTGCCGCTCGAGGATGCGCTCGCGCGTTATGAGGCCGGTCTGAAGTCGGTGCGGCTGGCGAAGGGCCTGCTCGACCGCTATGCCGCTCGCCTGGAAGAATTGCGGGCGGAGCCCGACGCTCCGGCCTGACGTGGCCATCGCCGCCGGCATGTCTTCCGCCCCCGTCCGTGGAATCCAGCGCATGCGTGCCGGCCGATGAGCGGACCGGCCCCGCCGATCGACGCGGCTGCCGACCCCGCGCTCGATCCGGGCGTGCTCGACGCGGCGCCGATCCTCGAATTCCACGGCTGGTCCGCGGTCGCGCGCCACGGCGGCATGGCAGTGGTGCCGTGGCGGCGCTGGTATCTCGAAGCGATGGCTTCGGGCTGCCAGGTGACGAGCGATGTTCCATCGGGCTCGCGATTCCCGCAGAGCCTGGTGCGGATCCAGAGAGGTCGCGTCGGCACCGAGGCCGACCTCGCCCACGCCTGCGCGGCGCTCAGCCCGGGCGGGTCGCTCATCGTCACCGGGGCGAACGACCTGGGCATCGACGGCTGGATCAAGCGGGTGCAGAAGGCGTGCGCAGTGGCGCCGCACCGCGTGCATCACCGCGCCAAAGCGCGGGTCGCGGTCTTCGCCATCGATCAACGGCATCCGTATCCCGCGCCGGCAGCGGGATCTTCGACGCTCTCCGGCGGCGATCCCCGCCCGCTGACGGTGGCCCCCGGGGTCTTCAGCGGTGACGGGATCGATGCGGGTACCGCCATACTGGTGTCGCACCTCGCATCGGTGCCTGCGGCTGGATGCGTGCTCGATCTCGGCTGCGGAGCCGGGCATCTCGGGATCGCTGCGCTCGAGCGCTGGCAGTCGGCGACCGCGCTGATGCTGGACGCCGATGCGCGCGCAGTGGCCTGTACGCAGGAGAACCTGCAGACCTTCGTGCTCGGGACCCGCGCGCAGGCACAATGGTGGGATGCGAGCGAGCCGGTGCCGGGCAGTCCCGGGAGCTTCGATTGCGCGTTGATCAATCCGCCGGCACATACCGGCACCACCGTCAGCGTGGGAGCGGCGCAGCAGATGTTCCGCCGCGCCGGCGAGGCTGTCGGCGTCGGTGGCAGGCTGGTCATCGTCGCCAATCGCCGCCTGCCCTACGAGAACGACCTGAGCGCGCTCGGGAGGTGTCGCATCGTGCGCGAGGATGGTGGATTCAAGATCATCGAGGTCGTCCGTGAGTGAGCGCCTGGATGGATTCCTCGCCCATCGCGGATTCGGCACCCGCAGCCAAGCCCGCGACCTGGTGCGGGGCCGCTTGGTGAGCGTCGATGGCCTCATGTGCCGGGATCCATCGCTGCACATCACCGATCAGGTGGTCACGGTCGAGGGACGCGTGATCGCTGCTGGGGTCGACACCGCCACCCTGCTTCTGCACAAACCGGTCGGTTTCGCCTGCAGCCACGATCCGGACGAGGCGCCGCTCCTGGACGAGCTCATCCCCGATGACCTGCGGCACCTCGCGCTGCAGAGCGCCGGCCGACTCGATCGCGACACCAGCGGAATGATCATCGTCACGACCCAGGGGGAGCTCATCCACGCCCTGACCAACCCGCGCCGGCATGTGCTCAAGCGCTACCGGCTCCTCTATCGCGGAAAGCTCAGTCATCATGCCGTCGCACGTGTGGCCAAGGGCATGGTCATCGAAGGCGACCCCAAGCCGACCCTGCCCGCGCGTCTCGAACTGGAGGGGGTCGGAGACGATGGCACCGGCCGCGCCACCATCCATCTGTCCGAAGGCAGATACCACCAGGTGCGGCGCATGATCGCCGAACTCGGCGGCGAGGTGGTGGCATTGCATCGCGATCGCATCGGCTCGCTCGAGCTTCCGGCCGAACTGGCGGCGGGGATGGTCCGCACGCTGAGCGATGAGGAGCGTGCGCAGTTGTTCGTCGAGCCGGGGTAGGAGGGTTCCTCGCCTCGGAAACGGGCTCAGGCTTCGGCTTCATTGGGCCGGAGCCGGAGCCGGAGCCCATGTCCGCATGGAAATGGACGTCTTCCGGTGGACGAAGCGCGCAGCGCGCTGACGGACCCTACTTGATCAGTCCGCTGATCGCTTTGAACGCGGGCGTGCCCGCCACGCGTTGCCAGCGCATGGCGATGCTTTCGGTCGGCACCAGCAGCGCGCCGAGGTCGCGCAACGCGGTGAGGGCGAGATCGCGGTGCAGATCCTTGCGGCTGGCCACGGCATCCGCCGCGACGATCACCTGGGTGCCGCGCGCGAGCAGATCGGCGGCGGTATGCAGGACGCACACGTGGGTCTCGACGCCGCAGAGCACGACGAGGCGCCGTCCCAGCCCCTCGAGATGCGCGCGCAGCGGAGCATCGTCAGCGCAGCTGAAGTGCATCTTTTCCAGCAGCGTCGCGGTGGCGTTGGCCTGCACGAGGTACGGCAACGTCGTGCCCAAGCCCTTCGGATACTGTTCCGTGATGGTGGTGGGGATGCCGAGCAGTGATGCCACCTCGAGCAGGATGCGGCAATTCCGACCGCATCCCTGATCCGCCGCCATCGCGGGAATCACCGGCAGGAACCGCTCCTGCATGTCGATGAGCACGAGTGCCGAATTCGCCGGATGGATATCGAAGCTGGGCATCTCCCCAGATTACCGCCCCCGCGATCCTGGACCAGCCCACCGTCGATGCGCGTCATCGCAGCTTGCCAGATCCGCCTGAGCGGTCCCCCCGCAGAATCAACCCCGGTAGGGTCCTAGGGGCCAGGCCCCTAGTGAGAGAGTGAGCAGTGAATTCTGCAGGGAAAATAGCGGCCCGCCGGCCGCCCTGCAGAATTCACTGCGCCCGGATGAGTGCGACCGTGATGTTGTCGATCCCGCCGCGTTCATTCGCGAGGTCCACCAGCCCCAGGCAGCCGAGTTCGAGATTCGCGGCCGACGTCACCAGCGACAGCATCTCGTCGTCCGAAACCATGTCGCAGAGGCCGTCGCTGCACAGCAGGTAGATGTCGCCCTGGCGCAGATCCTCGATGGTGATGTCGACGGTGATCTGATCCATGCCGAGCGCGCGCGTGACGATGTTCGCCAGCAGCGAGGCTTCCTCGCTCTTGGGATCGAGCAGACCGGCGCGAACGCGTTCGGCGACCAAGCTGTGATCGGTGCTCACCTGTTCGATGGTGGCTCCGGCAATGCGGTAGATGCGGCTATCGCCGACGTTCGCGGTGATGACACGGTCGTCCATGAAACCGCACGCCACCACGGTGGTGCCCATGTCGTACAGGGTGGGGTCGATCTGGGCTCGGCTGAGGATGTGGTCATTGGCGCCGAACACCGCCTGCTTCATCGCCTCGATGACCCTGTCCTCTTCGGACCAATCGGGGGCCTTGAGCTGTCGCAGCGCATTCGAGATCACCTGCACCGCGAGTTCGCTGGCGATGTGGCCGCCGGCATGGCCGCCCATGCCATCGCAGACGATCGCGATCCGCTCGCGCACGTCGAAGTAGACCGAGTCCTCGTTGTTCTCCCGCACCCGACCCATGTGGGTTAATGCTGCCATCTGCAACTTCACGAATCGGCTCCTTCGGAGCGCCCGACGTCCGATGTCCGACGTCCGACGTCGGTGCAGCATCCCGTAGGATCCGGACGGAGACGGGGAGCCGGAAAGAGACTCATTCGACGGTCAGGGCGAGCAGCGTGATGTCGTCGCTGACGGGGAGCGTACCACGGAAATGGCGGATGTGGTCCATGACGTGCGCGAGCAGCGGCTCGGGACCCTCGGGAGAATGCTTCCTCAGCACCTCGGCCAGACGGTCGGTGCCGTACTCCTCCTGCTGCGCGTTCATGGTCTCGGTGACGCCGTCGGTGTAGAGCAGGAAGACATCGCCGGGGTTCAAGCGGGTGGTCTCCTCCTCGAGGCTCTGACGGAAGATCTGCCCCGCCTTCATGCCCAGGACCATGCCCTTGGGCTTGACCTCGACCAGGTCCGAGCTGTTGGCGTTGTAGCGCATCGCCGGTGTCCCGCCCGCGCGCGCCCAGGTGATGCTCTGGTTCTCGGGCGAGAGGATGCCGTAGATCATCGAGATGAACATCTTCCCGCCCAGATCGCGGGTCAGCGCGTCGTTGACCTTGGCCAGGGTCTCGGCGGGGCCGGCGCCGATCGAGGCGTAGATCTCGAGCGTCTTCTTGGCCATCGACATGATCAGGCCGGCCTGCACGCCATGGCCGCTGACGTCGCCCAGCGCGAAGCCGATGCGGCCGTCGGACAGGGTGATGAATTCATAGAAGTCGCCGGTGATGTCCGAGCAGGCTTCGTAGCGGGTGGCGAATTTGAATCCCGGCAGCTCGGGCGACTGCGCGAGCATCGTCGCCTGGAGATTGCGGGCGTGGATCACGTCGGTGCGCGAATGCGGCGTCGGATCCTTCCCGGCATCCTCCTTCTCTGCGCGAGCGTCCGCCTCGTCCATCCAGGTCGAATCGCTGCGGTTGGTGTCCGAGGATTCGACGCGATCCGATGACACCTTCTCGAGCGAGGTCCCTTTGAGCACGTCGCCCTTGGGGTTCCCGAACAGGGGCCCGGAGGGAGCGGCGGCCGGCGGCGATGCCGGCGGCATGACCACCGAGCGGTGCTTGCGATAGTTGGCGTGGACGGGCGGTTCGGCGGTGGGGATGATGTCCTGGGCTCCGCTCGCCGGTTTGGCGACCGGAGGCGTGCGCATGCCTTGGCGCTGCGGCAGGCCGGGCGGGTTGGCTCCGGGCATGATCTTGGTCACGCCGGTCGGCGTACGCGGCGTCTGCGGACCTGAGATCGTACCCGGTGCCCCGCCGCCGGCAGATTGCTGGACCAGCGGTTCTGGTTGGGTCTCGAGGCGTTCGGGGGTGAATGCCGGACAGCGCAAGAGGAGGTGCTTGGAAATCGGATCGATGGCGAAGTGCCAATCGTTGGGCGATGAGATGACGATCTCGGGCGCGTGGCCCAGGCAGCATGGGCATACCCACTGTCCATTGGCATCGGTGTAGCGCCACACCGAAAACTGCAGTTGCTGGGCGACGACCTGCGAGAGACCGGGCGCCCGCGACGAGAGGTCACGAGCTCGCTGGATGTCTTCGGCCGAGTAGATGATCCCCTGCCGGTACGACGGGCAGACGCGGAGATGGCCGGCCATCGCCTGGAATACGAAGTTGTTGAGCTGCCCGCCCTGCAGCCGCACGGCGAGGATGCGATCCAGGCACGACGGGCAGAACCACACCGCTTCATGGTCGTACACCCGCCAGGCCGGATTGTTCTCGGCCTGGAAGGTCATGTTCTCGAAGTGCATGCGCTCCGAGACGACGTTCTGATCCTGCGGGTTGCCGCGTCCGGCGCTGTAGGCGCGACAGCCTTCGAGGTGGAGCGCGATCGAATCCTCTCGGGTGCGGCCTTGGCGCTTCACGACCGCGCTCAGGCAGAACGGACAGATCCATTTCCCGTTCTGCGCGAAGAAGCCCCAGGTCGGATCCCCGGTGAGCTTCTCGCGAACGACCTGTGACAGGGGGCTGGAGCCGCGACCGCCGATGCCCGCGGGCTTCAAGCCGCTCCGCGAAGGTTTTTGGCGATCGTCCATGCGAACGGCGAACCTTAGGTTGACGGTCGCTTGCGCGCAACCGTGGGCGGGCTGCCACAGGCATTCGGATGGCGGATATTCACGCCGACCGGACGCAGGGGACGGCCCGCCTGGGGTACCCGGATGATAGGAAGCCAGTCATGGCCGTGAAGCGCCTTCCCGGGGTCCGAGCCCCGGTCTGAGACGCCTGAGCTCTCAACGCCCCTGGCGGAGCCGCTCGGCGAGGTAGTTGTCGAGGTACGGATTCTGCTCGATCGCCTTCGCGGTGTGTTCGACATCGTATTCGACCCGGCGGAAGATGGCGCGTGGCGCCTGCGCATCGTCATCGAGCAGCACGTAGGACGCGCGTTGGTCGCCATCGCGGGGTTGACCGACCGACCCGATGTTGATCAAGGCCTTCTCGCCCTTTTCGATGAAGTAGGTCTGGCCCCAGAGCATGTTCGGCGGGATGAACGTCTGATCCTCGAGGAATACGCCCGGGATGTGGGTATGCCCCACGAAGCATACATGCGGGATCAGCGCGAAGATCTCGGACATCTTCGGACCATTCTTGCAATCCTTCGGCATCACGTATTCGCGCGTGGGCTGGCGGGGGCTCGCATGCGTGAACAGGAATTTGCCTTCCTGGGCGTGCAGCTGCAGGTTCTGGAGGATGTGCCACCGGTGATTGCGCGTCTCGTCGTCGCCGGCGGTCTTGAGATGCTCGCGCGTCCAATCGATCGCGCGTTTGGCGCGCGGATTGAAGTTCTCGGCACCGAACAGCAACGCCTCTTCGTGGTTCCCCATCAGCACGGCGCCGCAGCGGCGCACCAGGTCGAGGCACTCGCCCGGGTAGGGGCCATAGCCCACGACGTCGCCCAGGCAGATGACGCGCTCGGCGCCATGCGCTTCCATATCGGCGATGACCCGCTCGAGGGCGTTCAGGTTGCCGTGGATATCGCTGATCAGTCCCTGGATCACAGCCCCTACTTGAACCCCTCGGTGCGCCGAAACAAGACCTGGACCGAGCTGTCCGTCCCGACCGGAGGCTCGGCCTCGACGCACTGGTGTGCCGTCGTCGAGTTGCGCTGCGGACGAAAGGCGATCTCTTGGGTCCCTCGCCCGTGACCCCGCCGCCGATCCTCCTCCTGCAGTTTCTCAACCTGCTCGTCGGTTTCGCCAGCTATTTGAATGTGACGCTGGCGAACCAGGTGTGGAATGGCGCTGATTGGAACGCTTCGCAGATCGGCTGTGCGCTGACCCTGTCCAGCCTGTGCTATGCCGTTCCGGTATCGTTGGGGGGGTGGTTGGCCGATCGCTGGGGCCGCGCCCGCACCAGTTTCCTGGGTGCGGCGGTCGGCGCAGTGGCGTGCATCGTGGCCTGGAGCGCTACCAGCCCCGATGTGATCGTGGGCGCGACCATGGCCACCATGCTGGGTGCCGCCTTCTTCTTCCCTGGTTGCGCCGGACTGTTCTCGGATTCCGAGGGTGCGGCCCCCGGACGTGCACCCATGGCGCTGCACACCAAGGTCAGCCGCTACAACCTCGGATGGTCCTTCGGCAACCTCGCGGGATTCCTGGCGTCGGGAGTCCTCGCGCACCAGAGCGCCGAGGTCGGCTACCTGTGCTCGACCGCGGCATTCCTCATCGCCTGCGCGATCCTGGTGCGCTGGCTGCGGCTGCAGCCGCAGCCGCCGCTGCGGCAGGGTGACCGTTCGGCGCATCCATCCCTGCCGATCCTGACCTGGATGTGCCGGGGCTCCCTGCTGTTCGCGTGCGTGGTCGGCCTGGCGCTGATCGCGCTCATCGAGCGTGCGGTCCCCCGCGCCGCGGGAGTCGACCCCCATGCGGTGGCCGCCGTCGCCCTGAGCTGCTATTCGGCCGGGTACGTGGCGATGTTCCTGCTGCTGGGTTCCTGGAGCGGGTGGATCATGCGCCCCTGGAGACTGTGGGCGATCCAGCTGTGCCTCGTCGCTGGCTCCGTCGGCGTCTACCTGCTGGGACACGCGAGTTCACCATCGATCATCGCCCTCGGGGTCTGCGGTGCACTGCTGGGACTCGGATACGGGGCGACCTACACCGGCAGCATCTATTACAGCATGCGTCTGCCCGAAGGCGCAGCGCGCGCGGTATCCCTGCACGAGACCTTCCTGGGCGTCGGCAATACCCTGGGGCCGATCCTCGGAGGCCTGGCGATGGAGCTGGTCGCCACCGGTGCGCTGGTGATCCCAGTTCCCGGCGGCTCCGACATCGCAGCACCGTTGATCACGGCCTTCGATTCGCGCATGTCCGGCCTCGCGTTGTTCATGGCCGTGTGCGCGATCGCCTGCCTCCTGCTGCAGGCGATCCTCATTCCGCGCGCAAGGCGCATGGGTGGCACGATTCCGGACTGAAGCGCGGAGACCCCTCAGCGAGCAGTCGCGACGACAGCCCCTTGATCAATCAGCCCCTCGGGCGCCGAGCGGCGGTGGCGGCATAAAAT
>JACCZE010000196.1 GCA_013696105.1 Planctomycetota bacterium
GCGGGCTTGAGACCGTGGCGATCGAGGATGGCAGCAATGGTGCGTGGCGAGATGGCGATCAGGCACATGAACAGCATGCCGGCGATGCGCAGTTGGCCCCAGGTCGGATTCTCGTTGGCCATCCGAACGACAAGCGCCTCGATCTTGGCGTCGACTCTCGGTCGACCTGGACCGAGTCGTTTGCGTCCGAGTTCTCCCTTGAGCATCAGTCGATGCCAGTCCCGGATAGTGGCGCCCTTGGCGACCGTCGCGATCTCACCCAATCGCTTCCATCCAACGCCGGCAGCGGCGCGAGCAAATCGCTTTCGCCAAGCGTCGGTGAGCCGCAGCGAGGTTCCCGCTGGAATTCGTTCACGATAAAAGGCAATTTCCGTTCGCTGAAATGCGTTCTCGGCGAGGAGGAATTTATTCTGCCGTGCGATGATGGTCGCCGCGATCAAGCGCGTGAGGAATACGATGTTGTTCTTCATGTGGCCGGGGAGTGTTGGATCCGACCCCGAGGGCGCAAGAGCCTAAAAACCACAAAGATAGTTACATATCCTATTGCGGCATAATCATTTAGGAGAGAGCTCTTAATCCCAGAAGCAACGCCTCCGGGTGAGTTCATTTAATGCTGCCGTCGCTGGCGCTTGCCGGACGATGCGGGGCGTTTGGCCGGTTTCGACGATTTCTTGGCGGCGCTGCGCTTTACGTTCGCTGCGCTGCGCTTTACGTTCGCTGCGCTACGCTTTACGTTCGCGGCGCTGCGCTCGGAGGTCTTCTTCGCCGCGATCGGGCCGCGCGCCGGCCTGGGATTCTTCGCGATCAGCGCCCGCGACGGACGCGAGCGCTGCGGCTGTCCGGTCGATTCCACCACCGCGTGGAATTTCGCGGTGCCGACGTTTGCGGAGATCGTCCAGGTTCCGGCTCCGACCTCGATCTCGGAGGGGTGGGGTCCCAGCACCGGCGCACCGCGGTGACGCGTCGCGGTCGCCGGCATGCCGTTGATGGTGATGCCATGGACCGCTCCATAGGCGGTGGGCAGGTCGATGGTCGCATGGGTCGAGGCCGGGACGGTGACGTCGAGCGAGATGCGGGATGGCGTACGGCGGAAATGCGCGCGGATGACGCCCCGCACCGTCACCACCTCGGCCTCGATATCGCGAAGCGTCCCGGGGCGGGGCGCGACGCGGAAGGTCGCATACCCCGGCGCCGTGGGGGTGATGCCGGCCGCTCGCATCGACAGCAGCGACAGGGGGCCGCCCGCCCAGGCATGGTTGGACGAGCCCCAGCCGCCGGTGGTCCAGAACTCCCACAGGGTCGACAGTCCGCTGTCGACCATCGGCTGGTAGCGGTCACGCATGCGCCGCAGCGCGAGATCGGCCTGATCCATCTCGAACAGCGCCTCGAGCACGTACTTCTCGAGGTACGGGCTCGCGTGCCTGCTGGTCATCAGCACGCGGGTCACCGTCGGCCACTGCTTGCGGCTGGCGATGCCGGCGAGCACGGCGAGGGCATTGCCGCGATCGTCGACCGGTCCCTGGTACTCGGGCGAACGGAAGCCGTCGACGGTCCAATAGTGCTTCTGCACGGCCTTCACCACGGTGCGGTGGCGTTCGCGCCATCCTTTGATGTCGCCCTCGTCGCCGCTGAGCTTGGCGTAGCGTATCGCCGCTTCGAGCGCGATGCAGTACCAGGTGTTGTCGAGCAGGCGCACGTCGATGTCGGTGCCCCAGTCGCCCCAGTCCCAGCCGCCTTTACGGTGGACGATCAGCGACTCGCCGTCGAGCTCCCACAGCGACAGGTACGCGCGGACATGCGGATAGAATTCCGTCGCCAGCGCGGTGTCGCCGGAGTGCAGCATATAGGTCCAGAATCCGAATCGGCCGATCGCCGCGAGCATCTGCTGCGGCAGCTCGCTGCTGTAGTTGCCGGTGGGGATCGGCGAGAACAGGGTGCGGTCCTCGCGCTGCCAGCGCACCAGGTCGAGGATCGCCTTGCGTCCGAGGCGGTCGGCGCCGCGATCGAGCGCGTAGAACGCCTCCTCGATCTCGATCACCGCATCGCCCCACCACTGCGCACGCTCGCGGTCGGGGCAGTCCATGTACGTGTCGCGCATGGTGACGTACAGCGTGCGCCGCGCCTTCTCCCACAGGGTGTTGTAGAACGGATCGTCGCACCGGAAGGATCCGGCGAACGAACAATCGTAACCGCTCTCGCGGAATTTCAGCGCGACGATGCGTATGCCCTCGGGGATGTCGTAGAGCACCCGGTGGCCGTTCATCCAGCCGGGCGATTCGAACGATTGGCGTCCGTCGGTCGTGATGTACTCGGCGCGGACGTTGAAATCCTTGTCATTGCCTCCACCGCAATAGTGGTCGGTCCGCATGGTGATGACCAGGCCCGCTGGAGCCTCGATCTCGAGGAACGGGGTGAGCTGGCAGTTGTACGGCAACTCGGCGACGATGGTCTCGGCGGATCCGTCTTTAGGCAGCGCGGCCGCGTTGGTGTAGGCGGTCAGGCCGTGGTCTCGCCACTGTGGGATGGTGCGCGGCCACAGCTCGCCCCACGGAGCGCACGGCGGCGACCCCTTCTCGGTGGCCTGGGGCCAATCGGAATCGCGGTACGAGCGCTCGGTCCAGCCCAGGATGTCGGCGCGCGCATCGAAACGGATGCTGTGCTCGCTGAGCCGGTAGTTGGGATGCGGCGGTGCGGTTGTGCCGAACGCCGGATGCCGCAGCACCCTCCACGAGCGGTCGCTGACCAGGAAGCGGCCGCCGATGTCGGCCTCGAACAGCAGGCCGCCCTGGCCGCTGTCCTGGTGCGAGAAGCCGTGCTTGCCCCAGTACCATACCAGCACGGCGATCGCGTTCTCCCCGACCACCAAGTGCTTGGTCAAGTCGACGGCATCGAACCAGGTCCCCGTGGGAGTGGGCCCGCGTTTCACCGCGCCCTCGCGCACCACCAGTTCGCCGTTGATCCACAGCCAGTATTTCGAATCCACGGCGATGCGCGCGATAGCGCTATCGGGAAGCGCAGCCAGGTCGAAGGTCTTACGTAGGCACATCCAGCCATCGGCGGGACCCGCTTCGGCCTGCCAGATCCAACGCGCCGACCAATCGCTCAACGGCAGGTCTGGAGGGTTGATCGGCATCGGCTGTGGACTCGCTTTCGGGAGGAGGAAAATAATGATCGGGATGCTCCACTCCAGCGCGCGCCCGCCTGGAATTGACTCGCGCCCTCGCGGGTGAAGCTCGCTGGCACGTCGGACCCATGACCGCAGCGCCAGATACTCGAATCGCTGCCATGCCTACCGCTCCGCAGAGCCAGGCGGCGAGCGCCGCGCTGCTCGCCCTGGTCAGCGTCGCCCTCTGGAGCTTTTTCGGCTTCTTCGCCTCGCGCCTGGCCGGAATCCCGTCCATGCTGCTGGTCGGGCTGGCTCTCGTCGTGGCCGGCATCGCCAGCCTGCCCATGGCGCGCCGATGGCGCGTACCGTGGCGGATCCATCTGCTCGGCGTGGCCGGCATCGGCGGCAACATGCTGCTCTACTTCACCGCCTTCCATTTCGCCCCGGCGGTCGAGGTCAATCTGGTCAACTATATCTGGCCGCTGCTGACGGTGCTGCTCACGCCGCTGTTCATTCCCGGGTCGCGCCTGCGTCCGCACCACGTGATCGGAGTGATGATCGGATTCGCCGGCGCGGTGCTGGTGGTCG
>JACCZE010000225.1 GCA_013696105.1 Planctomycetota bacterium
AGTAGGGGTCGAGCAGCAGTCCGGTGCGGGCGCTGACCAACGCCTCGTGCTCGCGCAGCGTCGCGCACGCGTCGGCGGTGCGCCGGTCCTGCCAGACGATCGCGGGGTGGATCGCGCGGCCGCTCGCGCGGTCCCACACCACGGTGGTCTCACGTTGATTGGTGATGCCGATCGCCGCGATCGTACCGCTGCTGCGCGATGCCGCACCGCGGACGACGGAGGCCGTGGCGCTCCAGATGTCCTCGGGGTCGTGCTCGACCCAGCCATCGTGGGGAAAATGCTGAGGCAGCTGCAGGGATGCATCGGCGATCGCCATCCCCGTGCCATCGAACACCCGCGCCCTCGTGCTGGTCGTTCCCTGGTCGATGGCGAGGACGCGCGCGGAGGACATCCCCGGGATGGTCGTCGCGGGCGAGGCGGATCAACGCCGCAGCCCCGATCGATTCAGGTCTTCGAGGCCCGCGGCATGCCCCGGGGCGATGGCGAGGCTGTCTGCGACACCATCATTCACCGTCCTGGTCGAGGCCGTACGGCTCGCGGCGCCGAGCGTCGCTGAGGATCTCGAGTTCGCCGATGATCCGTCCCGCGGCGTCGCGCTCCTCGACGTAGCAGCGCACGCGGCGATCCTGGTAATCCAGAGCCATGCGCGCAGCCGATTCCTCTTCGTCAGCATCCAGTCGGGATGCGTGGTCGCTGTCGCTCACGCGAATGAATTCGCGCGCTCCATAGAGGCTGGCGTTGGGTGCATCGATGCGGTCGACTTCCAGCTCGATCATCTCGCCGTCGACCACGTCCATCACCACTCCTTCGAGGATGTCTGCCATGGTCCACCTCCGAGTGTCCTCAGTATAAGCATGAGCGAGAGCGGCACACGTCCTCGATCCGCCGGCATCCACCGGGCGCGTACCCACGGCGAGTGAAACCACGACTGGGTAACGTTTCCTTCGATTCAATTGACGCTAATCGCTCAGTCAGGATCCATCTTGCATCGAAAGTATCAAAAATTCATACTGACCTCCCATGTCTGACATGCCGCTCAACCCCCACATCGTGGTGGTCGACGACAATCCGCAGGAAGTCGACCTGCTCCGCGAAGCATTCGCGGAGGCCGATGTTCCGGTCGGCATCACCGGTCTGGCGACCGGGGCGGAGGCCTTCCGACATCTGGGATTGGACGGGGTCCGGCAGATCACGCAGCGGCCGGATGCCATCCTGATCGATCTGCATCTCCCGGTGATCGATGGAGCGACCGTGCTGGCGGCGATCAGGCGCACGCCCCACCTGCAGGACATCCCCACCTTCGTCATCAGCTCCTCGATCAGACCACAGGACCGCGCCACCGTGAGCGCGGACGGGTGGTTCGCGAAGCCGGCGACCTTCGCCGGCTATGCTCCGCTGGTCGAACTGGTGCTGGAGAAACTCGCCGCGCGTCGCGACGACGATCGCTGAGCGACCACGTCTGGCCAGCGACGCACGAGTGTCTGCGATGCACGGTTGATTCCCCACCACGAACGCATGGGATCAGGTCGACCGAGGAGGCCCCGACCATGCGCCGCATCACCATCATCTCTCTGATCGTCGTCTCCTGGTCGATCATGCTGGTTCCCATCGCGGGGGCGGTCGATGATGCGATCAGGAATGGTGACTTCTCATCGGGTCCGGCATCGTGGGACGGCATCGCCGCCACCGATGATCACCAGGCGGGCATCATCGATCTCGACGGTCGCAAGGCGCTGCGCCTGGTGCGCTCGAAGCCCGATGCAGCGGTCGGGGTCACCCAATACAACGTGCGATTCAAACCGCAGACCCGGTACCGCTTGAGCGTAGTCGGTTCGGGAGGCGGGCCCGCTGTGGTGTCCCTGCGCCTGCAGTCGTCCAAGGACCCCGAGTTCGACAAATTGGCGAAATCGTGGGCCACGTCCACCTGCCCGATGCCAGCCTCACAGGAGCCGGTGATGGAATGCCTGGTGATCGACACCGGACTGGTGCCTGACAGCGCGTTCCTCAGCCTGCGCCTGGACGGCTCGGCGCCTTGCTCGTACACGTTCAGGTCGGTGTCCCTGATCGAACTCGGCAGTTCGAAGCCCGATCCGAAGCACATCGTCGTCGCGCACCTCGGCGACAGCATCACCATCACCAGCTACCTGCCGTTCAGCCAGCGCATCGATGCGCTGCTCGCTGACCAGTTCATGCAGAAGGTGCCCGACCGCATCGTCCACCACATCAATCTCGCCGCCGACGGCGAGTGGGTCGCGGATCTGCTGGACTCGAAGCGCTACGAGAAGGTGGTCAAAGCCAATCTCCAGAAGATCGATATCGCGGTGATCCGGTATGGCGCGAACGATCAGAGAAAGAAGGCCTCTCCCGCGGATTTCAAGACCGACGTGGCAACGTTGTGCGATCGCCTGACCAGCGATTATCCCGGCATCTCCATCGTCCTGGGAACCGGTCCCTACCTGCCCGGCAATGCTGACATCAACAAGCAGTATGGCGCCCACTGGCAGGTGCTCCGAGACTTGGCCAAGGAGCGCTCGTACTTGCTCGCCGATATCCATCAGCGCTTCGAGCGCGAGGGCAACGCCGGAGTCTTCCGCGGTCCCGGAGACATGCATCCTGGTCCATTGGGAGTGCGCCTGGCTGCCGAGGAGGAGTTCCCAGTGCTCCAGAAGCTGATCGAACAGCGAGCGACCAAGCCCTGAGCGTCTGGATTTGAACGGCCCGGGATATCCTCAGACTGTCCCCGCATGGCAACCACCCGCGTCAGCATCCGCCTCCACCTCGCCGCCGATCCGACGCAGCAGGCGTGGATGACCATGCACGTACAGCCGCGTGACGACCAGCAGGTGCGGTTCAAAGCCGAGGTCGCCGACGCCCTGGCGGCCGATCCGGTCAGCTTCCTCAATCCCATTCCGCCGAACCAGGCCCACATCATCAAGACCGAGATCATGGGCGGCATCGTCACCGCGAAGAAGCACGCGAAGATGGGCTGCACGGTGGAGCTGGTCAGCCTGGGCGGAGCCACTGGCGAGGTGCGCAGCGTCAGCGGCGTGCCGTCGATCGCCTTCGCGGTCGCCGCCTCGCTCGCGGTCCTGCAGGGGCTGGGCATCGAGGACCTGCGCGTGGCCCCGCGCGGCGGCTACGGCTGGAAGCTGGAATCCGTGGACGTCGCCGTCCTCGCCTGATCGGTGCCATCATCATCGCGTGCAGCGGCGGCATCGACCGCTTCGGCCGCTGCATCCGCCGCGACCTTCGCCTGGATCGCCTCGCGCAGGACCTGGTCGACCTCCACCTCCTGAACCCGCTCGCGCGTGCGGTCCTCCAGCCAATAGCGCCAGGATGCCGGGTGATCGCTCGGAGGATAATTCGGGTAATGGCTCTGTCCCTCGAACACGGGCGGCTTCAGTCCGGTGCGCTGCCGCAGCGCGGCGATCACCGAATCGTACGCCTGGCGATCACCCACCACCGCCACCAGCAGCGGGAGCACTTCGTCATCGGCCCCGACCGATCGGTCGGCGAGCTTGGACAGCGCTTGACGCTTCGCGGTGACGTCGTCCCCGGCGAAGGCGCGACGGAATTCGGAGAGCGTGGCCTCGACCGGATCGGATGCCTGATCATCCGTTGACCCAGGTTCCGCACCCGGAATCCGGTTCGCACCACCGATCACCAGGAGCAGCATGAACAGGACACAGCGCTTGAAGACTGGCATCGGTACCTCCGGACCGCAGCAGTGTACCCGGTCGAACCTTGCGCACCTAAGGCAGCATCTCGCCTGCGTCCGCGCATAGCCCTCCTTGTGCAAGCTTTCCTGCCCGAACGGGTCCAGTAGCAACCGCGCTGGGGATAATCGCCATGCGGAGGCGCCATGAACAACGACTACAGCAAGGAGGTCGATCCGGTGTGCGGCATGCACGTGGATCCCGACACGTCGAGTTTCCAGCATGAGCATGGGGGCGATCGCTACTACTTTTGCACCTCCGTGTGCCGTGACGAGTTCATGCAGCATCCCGAGCGCTTCCTGATCGAGGAGAACGACTCGGCGGTGCGGTACAGCGAAGGCGAAGCCGGCACCCGCCGCCAGAGCGGACCTGCGAGCGCGGTGCGCGCCCGTGGGCCGTCGCAGCCGTCCCGGCCGCAGGAGTCACAGGGCTCAGGCCGTCAGAGCACGTAGCGGAGCGTGACCGATACGCGACTGCCGTGGGCGATCGAGATGCCGTTGAAACGGTTGGTGCGCCGCGGCGCGATGCCATGGCGCCACCGGGGACCGGGCCTCGCCGCCAAGGACCGGCGGCTCGCCGAAGCGGTCGCGCAGGAGGGTGTCCTGCGCAGCCGCACTCACGGCGATGCCGGCGTGGCCGGTGTCGTCGCC
>JACCZE010000255.1 GCA_013696105.1 Planctomycetota bacterium
GCGGCATACAATCGCGAAGCGATGCCGCCACGATGTCGGAGGCTCCCGACGACATCGAGCCGCGACAAAGCCCGGGGGTAGGCCCGTCCACGGGCCGTAGGGGCGACAGCCCCTGCACAAAAAGCAGATCATTCCGGACGGGGGATGATGTGGGTTCCGAGATCGGATCGTCCTGCGCGTTCCCGTTCCTGCACGAGCAGCGCCTCGATCTCAGGGCGGCACGTCTGGCAGCCGCAGCAGACACCGGTCGCTCGGCGCAGGGCATCGACGGTGGTGCACTTGCCGACGCGGATGGCCGCGACGACGGCGGGTTTCAGCACGCCGGTGCAGTAGCAGCGCTCGAATGCGTCGGGTGGAGGCACCCAGGAGTATACCTCAGTCGCGCTCGGGAATGGCGAAGGTCTCGGGTGCGATGGGGGCATCGTAGGTCGCAGCGGTCACGCTGATGCCGATGCGGGTGCCCGAGGGCTGTTCGAGGGTGAGCGTACGGACGCGCAGGTCCGCACCGAGCTCGATGCGGACGCGGTCGAGCTCCTTGGCCACCTCGGCATTGGCCGGTACGAGGATGACCACGGCGCCGTCCGCCGGGACCTCGGCGGGCAGCGCGCGGATGGCGAAGTCCTTGGCCAGCTCAGGAAAATCGCCGCGCGCGCAACTGATGATGCGGCGGATGTCCGCGTCGCCGGCAGCCGCATCGCGCACCTTCACCGATGCGTCCATGTCCGCGGCCACCTGCTCGATTTCGGCAGAGCGCTTGCCGTCGCACACGAAGCGTTGCCGCCAGTCGGGATCATTGGTCTTCGTGAGCACCAGATTGTAGCGGTCCGGCACCGCCATCTCGAAGTGGCCCTGCATGACCCGTGGCGCCTCGTCCGGAGCCGCGGCATTGGTCGTCCGCTGCTCGAAACGCGCGCTCATGGTCGCCACCGACCGGTGGGCGGCCGCTATGCGTTCGAGCAGCGCCGGGTCGCCTGCCGGTTCGGCCGCGCTCGCCCAGGCGGCCAGCGCAGCCACGCACGCGACGCGCAGAATGCTGGAAAAGCCAGGGAAGCCGGGTTGGGACGCCATCGATGACCTCGGGTGGGGACCTTGAACGCCTGCCACGCCAGCCGATACTCCATGAGTGCGCGTGCCGGGCAACGGCCGCACAGGAGATGCGATGGCGAAGGTGCTCGTCGTGCTCGCCCCGGGCGCGGAGGAGATCGAGATCATGACGGTCGCCGACGTGCTGGTGCGCGCCGGGCAGCAGGTCACGGTCGCATCGACCGCCGGCACCGTGGTGACCGGTAGCCGTGGCCTCCCCCTCGCGGCCCATCGCGAGCTCGACCCCACGACCCTCGCGGCCGCGTGGGACCTGGTCTACCTCCCGGGCGGCAACGGCTCGGCGGCGATCTGCCGCGACGATGCGCGCATCCAGGACCTTGCTGCCAGGCAGTTGTCCGAAGGACGTCTCCTGGCGATCATTTGCGCCAGCGTGACCGCCCTGGTGCCTCGCGGCTTGGGCCGGGGACGATCCGTGACCTCGTATCCCGGCGTACGCGATCAGGTCGAACCGCACGTCGGTGCGTGGCGCGATCAGCCGGTGGTCATCGACGGCAACCTGATCACCAGCCAAGGCCCGGGCACCGCACTCGCACTCGGCCTGACCCTCGCCCGCCAGCTTGCGGGCGAGGAAGCCGCCGCGAACGTAGCCAAAGCCATGCTCACCCGCCTTCCCTGACTCCAACCGAGGCCTGCCATGATCCTCCGCACGTGCGCCCTGCTTTTCACCCTGCTCGCGACCGCGAGCCACCTCGCGGGCTCGCAGATCGAGGAATTCACGAAAGTCATGGCCGGCGACGACTCCACCGCCAAGCGCTCGGCGGTGCAATCGCTCAGCGGGACCGACGACGAGGTCCTGCCCCTGCTGGTGCAGGCGGTGGGTGACCGCCAGGCGAGCGAAGCAGCCATCAATGCGCTGCGCTCGCGGACTGGCCTGCGACCGGCCGCCAAGAGGGGCCAGAGCCACTATCCCAACTACCCATCGGGCGACACCGCGGGGGACTGGTCGACCTGGCTCACCGAGCGCAAGCGCGAGAAGGATCAGGAAGCGAAGGTCAAGGAAGCCGAGAAGATCGCCAAGGAAGCCAAGAAGACCGCCGACAAGACCCAGAAGAAGGCCGAAGGGAAAGCCGACCCGGACAAAGCGGCCGGGGCCGGGGCCGATGCCGAGAAGGATCCTGCGGACAAGACCCCTGCGGATGGCGAGGAAGCCGCGAAGGATCCCGCCGAGGCCGAGGCGCCCAAGAAGCGCGTGAACCAGCCGCCGCCCGAAGATCTCGGCAAGCTCGATCGCATCGTGTTCAAGAACGGATCGAGCATGCTGTGCTACATCCTGACCCGCCGGACCGACGCCGACGGCAATCTCCTGTCGGTGCGGGTCATCCATCCCGACGGCGCCGGCGAAGAGATCCTGCAGGCCGCGCTGATCGCACGCCTCGAGGAAGATGTGAAGTGAGAGGGACGTCCTCCGTCCTACGTCCTACGTCCCACGTCGGACAACGGAGCTGCGCCAACACGTTCGATGCAATGGGGACCTCGACGCAGGACGCAGGACTGAGAACGGAGAACGTTCCCTGATGCTCCTCCTCTACCCCGGCAGCTTCGACCCGCCGCATCTGGGACATCTGGATCTGATCCGGCGGGCAGCGGCGCTCGCTGATCAGCTGGTGGTGGGCATCGGCGTCAATCCCGACAAGAAGGCTCTGCTGGGCGATAGCGCGCGAGAAAAACTGCTTCGCGACGCGTGCGCGCAGTTGCCGAACGTGCGCATCATCATCTACCGCACCGCGACGCTCGCCTTCGCGCGTGAGATCCACGCGCACGCGTTGCTGCGCGGCATCCGCGGTGGCACCGATCTCGAGAACGAGACGACCATGGCCACCATC
This sequence comes from Planctomycetota bacterium, assembly GCA_013696105.1. Taxonomy (GTDB): domain Bacteria; phylum Planctomycetota; class UBA11346; order UBA11346; family UBA11346; genus JACCZE01. Next base: position 2,928 of record JACCZE010000255.1, read on the forward strand.
CACCGCCGGCTCGGACTCGAAACCGTCTTCCTGCTTGCCGACGATGCGCACGCGCATGTCAGCGGCCGCGCCGTGCGCCTGGCGCTGTCCGCCGGCCTGCCGCTCGATGGGCTGGTGTCGGCGTCCGTCGCCGCCGCCATCAACACCGGCAGCCGGTGAGCCGTACGCATTCCATGGCCGCACGTCCGCACGCAGCCGCGCCGTGAGCTGGAGCTCGGCGGCGCGCTTCTACCACCAGCTCGCGCTGGTGCATCGCACCGGCATCGCCCTCGCCCCGGCGATCGAGATGGCCGGGGTGTCGAGCCACGGACATCATCGCGAGCTGGCCCCGGCGTGGAGCCGCGGCTGCTCCGCCGGCGGTCAGCTCGCCGATCAGCTGGCCGCCGCCGGCGAACCCGACCTCACCGTCGCCCTGATCCGCGCGGGCGAAGCCAGCGGCAAGCTGCCAGAGATGGCGCAGGCCATCGCCGAGCATTTCGAGCATGCGGTCCAACTCCGGTCGTTGGTGATCGCGCGCCTGGTGTATCCGACGATCCTGGTGAACGTCGCGCTGATGGTCCCGATGATCCCGCCGGCATTCCTCGGCACCGCGCCGGCATGGACCATCCTGCTCGGTCCCGCGATCCTGTGGAGCGTGGTCGGAGCCATCGTCGCCTCCGGGGCGTTCGCGCGCAGCGGGGGCCTGGCGGCACGGTTCGCCCTCGCGCCGGGGGTCCGGTTCCTCACCGTGCCGCTGATCCTGGCGAATACCTGCATGGTGCTGCGGGCCGCCTTGGCCGCAGGCATGCTCGTGCCGGCTGCGCTCGAACTCGCGGCGGGGTCGTGCGGCAACCGCGAGATCTCCGCGACATTGACCGCTGCGAGCGCCGATGTGCGCAATGGCCGCCTGCCAGATCTCACCACCGCACTCGAGACCTGTCCTTTTCCGCGCGACATGATGCAGGTGATCCGCAACGGCGAAGTCTCCGGCAAGACCGAAGAGACGCTGCGCCAGGTGCAGGTCGTGTCCGAGGAGTCGTTCAAGACACGGACCATGTGGACAGCGAAGGTGCTCGCCGGCATCGCGTACGGACTCGCGGTCCTGGTCGCGGTGATCGTCATCGTGATGATGATGTCCGGCTACGTGCAGATGATCACCTCTGTCTCCGCGGAAATGGACCCGTAGGGCTTCCCCCGACTCCGGCTCTATGCGCCATCGCGCGCTGCGGCTCACCCATCATCCCCTGCCGTGCTGTCCAGGGGCAGCGCCAGAGGCGCGTTGCTGGGGTATGGCCCTGATGGCCATACCCCAGCAGAAAGCTAGGATGCGGAAGTGAACGACCACGGGGAAACACTCAGACGGTCGCAGGCATACCTGCAGGCGCTGTTCGACAATCCGCTGCAGGCGCTGCTGCTGATCGATGCCGAGCGGCAGGTGGTCGCCTTCAACCGTACCGCGCAGGTGCACATGCAGGCGGTGGCGGGCCAGGTGCTCGAGGTCGGCGACAGCATCGACACGTACCTGAGCGAGCAGGAACGCGATTCGTTCAACCACCACTTCGAGCGCGCGCTCGCGGGAGAGAACGTGGTCGCGGAGCGTGGATTCTCGAGTCCGCGCGGGGTCGAGCTCTCCTTCGAGATGACCTTCTCGCCGGTGAAGGATCCGGCGGGATCGAGCGACGAGATCATCGGCGTCAGCCTGAACGTGCTCGACGTCACCGCTCGCGTGCGGCCGCTCGAGGCGCTCAAGGAACAGAACCAGAAGCTCACAAGCCGGCTGGCCTGCGCGCGCGCCCTCGCCCGCATCGGCGAGGCGGCGATGTCCGCGACGGATCGACCCGCCATCCTGCTGTCGGCGCTCACCATCGCCGCTGATACTCTGGCGTCGGACCGCGGCGCGATCTACGACGTCGATTTCGCCCGCGGCCACGCCACGCCGCTATGCGACTGGTCCAATCCGAACGCCATCGGCGTGAAGAACGAGGCGGCCGAGTTCCCGCTCGACCGGTTCAAATCGGCGGTGCAGTTCATGAGCGTCACCCACAGCTGGATGCAGAGCCACGCCGCCGATCCCGATCAGCGTCTGATCGACGACGGATCGAGCCAGCTGCTGCACGGCGAGATGGAGATCCGCAGTCTGCTGTGGTTCCCCTTCCTCTTTCGTAATGGCGGATACCTGCTGCTGGTGCTGAATCAGGTGCGCGCCGAGCGCGAGTGGCGGGCGATCGAGCTGGAATTCCTCGATTCCGTGGCGCGGCTGACGCGCTCCGCCCTCGACCGCATCGACCTCGCCGCGCAGCGCGCGCACAGCGACGAGACGCTGCGCGAGAATGAAGCGCGCTACCGCGCGATCGTCGAGGACCAGACCGAGATGATCTTCCGCTTCACACCGGAGCGCACGATCACCTTCGTCAACCAGGCCTTCTGCCGCTATTTCAACAAACGGCGAGAAGACCTCATCGCATCGGCATTCCGCCCCGAGGTGCCGGCGCGCGAACGCCCCCGCGTCGACTTCCACCTCACCCACCTCGATCCCGAGAACCCAGTGTCGACCGTCGACCACCAGGTGGTGCTGTCCAATGGCGACCTGCGCTGGAACCAGTGGACCAATCGCGCGCTCTTCGACGACAGCGGGCGCGTCACCGAGTATCAGTCGGTCGGTCGTGACATCACCGAGCAGCGACGCACCGAGATCGCGCTGCGCCGGAGCGAAGAGCAGTTCCGCCTGCTGATCGAGGAGGCGCCCGAGGGCATCTTCCTGCTCGACCTCGCCGGAAATTTCGTCGACGTCAACGAGCGCGGATGCACGCTGCTGGGATACCAGCGAGACGAGATCCTGGCGCGCAACCTGCGCCACATGCTCGGCGAGGAGGATCGCGCGACTCTGCCGGATCAGCTGGCGAAGGTCTGCGCCGGATCCACGGTCAGCGGCGAACGGCGCTTCATCCGCAAGGACGGCAGCTCGCTGCCGGCAGAGGCGATCTCGAAGCTGCTGCCGGACAACCGCATCCTCGCGATCGTCCGTGACATCTCCGAGCGCAAGCGCGCCGAGCGCGCATTGCTCGAATCCAAGACCGCCGCCGAGACTGCCAATTCGGCGAAGGGCCAGTTCCTCGCGAACATGAGCCATGAGCTGCGCACCCCGCTCACTGGCATCCTCGGCATGAGCGAGCTGCTCTTGGACACGACGCTCGACGCCGAGCAGCGCGACTTCACCGCGACGCTGCGCGACTGCGCCAACAACCTGCTGGCGATCATCAACGACGTGCTCGACTTCTCGAAGATCGATGCGGGGAAGATCGAGCTCGAGACCATCGCCTTCGACCCGGGCACCGTGGTCGAGGAATCGCTCTACCTGCTCGCCGAGCGCGCGCAGTCGAAGGGCATCGAGCTGGTCTATACGTCGTCTCCCGATCTTCCGGACTCCCTGATCGGCGACCCCTCGCGGCTGCGCCAGGTGCTGATCAACCTGGTCGGCAACGCCATCAAGTTCACCGAGGTCGGCGAGGTCGAGGTACGCATCGCGGTGGAGAGCCTGAACTTCAACCGCCGCGATCCCCCTGGAACGCCCAAGCGCATCACCCTGCGTTTCGCGGTGCGCGATACCGGCATCGGCATCGAGGAGCAGAGCAAGCTGTTCAAGGCGTTCTCGCAGGCGGACACCAGTACCACGCGCAAATACGGCGGCACCGGCCTGGGCCTTGCCATCACCAAGAGCCTGGTCGAGCTGATGGGCGGCCAGATCACCATCGCCAGCCAACCCGGCAAAGGCAGCACCTTCACCTTCACGTCCCAATTCACCATCGCCAACGACGGCAGCGTGGCGGTGCCGCGCGATCTTGCCGGCCGACGCGGATTGGTGGTCGTGGGCAATGGAGCGCAGCGCGCCGCCATCGCGGCCACGCTCACCCGCCTGGGCATGCGGGTCTACGAGGCCGCCGACGGCATCCACGCGATCGCTGCGCTCGAGAGCGCGCACGCCGCCGACCTGCGCCTGGACTTCCTCATCATCGATGCGCGCTTGGCCGGCAGCGATGCCCTCGCCGTGGTGACCGAGATGCGGTCGCGGCCGTACGCCGCCCACCTGCCCGCGATCATGCTGACGACACTGGTCGACCGCCACCCGCAGGGCGATGTCATCCCGCTGGCCAAGCCGATCAAGCAGGCGCGATTGGTCGACGCGCTGATGACCGCGGTGGCGAAGGGCGAAAGCTCCTCGGCGCCGACGAACGCGATGCGGCCGCCGCCGTGAGCAGGCCCATGAGGCTTATGAAATAGCCCGGCGCGAAGCGTGATCGATCGGCTCCGAGAGCGACCGAATCCGGGCCCGCCGACGCGCCTCAGCTGTCCGACGGAGCACTGAGGACGGAGGACGGAGCACACCCCCCATCCCCATCGATCCAGCCCCCACCCAGGCAGAGGTCTTCACGGTCGTCGTAGGCGACGCAGGCCTGTCCGACGCTCGCGCGTACCTGTGGCTGCGCGAAACGCACGATCGCGCGCGAGGCATCACTCGTTCCGGAACGGGGGACCGGATGGATGACCGCGACCACCGGGGTCATGCGGTGCCGCATGCGCACGCGGCAGGGCAGACCATCGGCAGGCAGCGCGCCCAGGTGCCAGGTGCAGGCGCGCAGCGGCAGCTCGGTGACGAGCAGCGACGACTTCGGGCCGAGCACCACCACATTACGCTGATGGTCGAGCCGTACGACGAACAGCGGTTCGCCCCAGGCGACACCGAGACCCTTGCGCTGGCCGATGGTGTAGGCGCCCAGGCCCTGATGTTCGCCGAGCACGTCGCCGTTCTCATGCACGATCGGACCGGGAACGAACGCCTCGGGAATATTCTGGCGCAGGAAATCCGCCATGCCGTTCTTGCCGATGAAGCAGATGTCCATGCTCTCGCGCTTGTCCGCGGTGGCCAGGCCGCGACGGCGCGATGCATCGCGCACCTCATCCTTGGTCATGCCACCGACCGGAAACTCCGCGGCGGCGAGCTGCTCCTGGGTGAGGCTGAAGAGGAAGTACGTCTGGTCCTTGGTGCGATCGACCGCGGTGCGCAGGACCCAGCGATCGAACGCACGCTCGACGCGCGCGTAATGTCCGGTCGCGACCCGCTCGGCGCCCAGGCTGCGGGCGTGCTCCCAAAGGGAGCCGAACTTGATCGTCTCGTTGCAGCGCACGCACGGATTGGGGGTCTCGCCCTGCGCGTATCCGCCGAGGAAGTCGGCGACCACCTGGCGCCGGAACTCGTCCTCGAGGTCGATCACGTAGTGCTTCACCCCGGTCGCCACGGCGACCGAACGCGCATCCACGGTCTCGCTCGGAGAGCAGCAGGCGTCCTCGCGGGTGAAGCCGCCATCCTGCTCGGCGCAGGGCCACAGCTTCATGGTCACGCCGACCACTTCGTCGCCACGCTCCTTCAACAGGGCCGCCGACAGGCTGCTGTCGACTCCCCCGCTCATGCCGACGACGATGCGCATGGGCCCATCGTTCGCGGAAGCATGGGCGGACAAGGCGGGAATCGGAGACGGGGTGGTTGGTGGATGGTGGTTGGTGGTTGGACCACCATCCACTCACCACCAACCACTCACGCCGATCAGAGCTCGGGACGTTCGGCGGGCGCGCTGGGCTCGGCCGGGGTGGCGGGTTCCGCGGCGGGCGCAGCGGGCTCTGCCGGTGCGGGCTCGGCCTCTGCC
>JACCZE010000281.1 GCA_013696105.1 Planctomycetota bacterium
GCACGGAGCACGGAGCACCGAGCACGTTTCATCACGTCGGCTGTCGACGGAGCACGGAGCACGGAGCACCGAGCACGTTTCATCACGTCGGCTGTCGACGGAGCACGGAGCACGGAGCACCGAGCACGTTCTTCAAGCGTCCGGGAAGACCTCGACCGACGCGAGATCGCGGGTTCCGGATCCGGGCTCATCCGATTTCGCGGGCGTCGCTGACGGAGCGATGGCGGTCGCGACCACTGCGAGGATGGTGAGGTCGTCGCCGACCGAGCCTTCGGCGTGGTGGGCGACCTCGCGCGCGATGCCGTCGACCAGATCCTGCGGCAGGTCGCGTAGGTGCGCGAACAGGCTGGCGTACAGCCGGGCTTCGCCGTACTCGTCCTCGGCGGGATTCATCGCCTCGGTGAGGCCGTCGGTATACTGGATGAACACGTGGCCAGGGGTGAGGTCGACCACCTCCTGGGTCAGGGTCGAGGCGAAGGCAGAGCCGGTGGCGATGCCGATCGCCATACCAGTCTTGCCGATCTTCCGCAGCACGACGTCGCCATGCAGGTTGACCACCAGCGCGGGATGGTGGCCGGCGCGGACGCAGGCGAGCGTGCCGGTGTCCGGGTCGAGCGCGCCGGCGAACAGGGTGATGAACTGTCCGGGGAGGAGGTCGGTCTTGATCTCGTCGTTGAAGGCGGTGAGCAGCCCGATCAGGTCGCTGTTCTGCCGCGCGACGAAGCGCAGGGTCTTCAACGCGGTGGCGACCACCAGCGCGGCCTGCACGCCATGCCCGCTCACATCGCCGACGACCAGCAGGATGCGGCCGTCGGGCAACGACATCACTTCGTAGAAGTCGCCGCTGACGCCATGGTGCGGACTGTAATGCGCGGCGAACTGGAAGCGCTCGAGATGCGGAAGGTCGGAGAGCATGTGCTGCTGCACGCTCTTCGCCTTCTCCATCGCCTCGTCGAAGGTCGGCGCCTGCTTGTGGAAGTAGGCGGTGGTGTTGGCGCGGCCCGAGCTGGCCTTGGCCTGGTTCACCAGGTATTGCGCTTCGAGCATGCGACCGCTGGCGGATGCATTCGCTGCGACCAACGCGTCGGCCATCAGCGACACCGTGCGCACGGTGATCTTGCCGTCTTCGCGCGTCACCGACGGCACGAACTCGCCGGTGTAGGGATTCAGCCAGGTGCCATCCTTGCCGAACAGCCGCAAGCGCGGCTCGAGCGGCAGCAGACGGATGAGGTCGAGGCGCCAGCGCTCGTATTCCAGGCGCTCGAGCGGCAGCGTATCCTGCTCGCGCCAGACGTTGGTGCCGAGCATGTACTCGCGCGCGGCCTGCACCCGACCGTGGCCGGCGGGAATCGATTTGCCGGTGTAGGGATCGAGCCATTGCTGCTGATCCGAGGTCATGACCTGGAACAGCGGATCGAGATCGATGCGTTTCAGGAGCTCGACCGGGAGGGAGTTGGCGCCTGCGGGAGCGGCCCGCGGAGGCATCGCCCGGCGGCTACCGAATCGGCTGGTCCATCGTGATTTCATGCAGCTTGCGCCTTCGCACTCTGCGGGGGGCTGTCCGGGAGCGAGTGCAGGACCCTAAGGGGTGGAAACCTGGATCAACGCATTATTGCACACAATTCCGCATCGTTTGCGGCGATCGGCCCAGGAAAACGCTGCAACTGTTGCGCGATTGACCATCCACCAGGCAGCCAATACTCCGGCGCCGCAATGGCGATGATCGACCCGGCTGGAGCGGACCTGCTGCTCACGACCTCGCCCGGGCGGGAGGCGGAAGCGGCCGACGCGCCAGACCCCCTGCCCGAGACCGTGTCCGACGGGGCGATCTGGGGAGATTTCGCCATCGGCCGCCTGCTGGGCCGAGGCGGCATGGGCGCGGTCTACCTGGCCCGGCAGACGAGCATGGACCGCCTCGTCGCTCTGAAGGTCCTGCCCGCGCACCTGTCCGGAAGCGAGGACTTCAAGCGCCGCTTCCAGCTCGAAGCCCAGGTCGTGGGCAGGATCTCGTCGCCGCACGTGGTCCAGGTCCATGCCGCAGGCATCCACGACGACCACCACTTCTTCGTCATGGAGTACGTCGAGGGATGCGACCTCGCCTCGCGGCTGCGCCACGGCGACCGGCCGAGCGTCGCGGAATCGATCGGCATCGCGGCGCAGGCGGCGCGCGGACTGATCGCAGCGGCAGAGCACGCGGTGGTCCACCGCGACATCAAGCCGGGCAACCTGATGATCTCGGCCAAGGGCGTGGTCAAGCTGATGGACTTCGGCCTGCTGACGATCGCGCGCGAGGACCATACCGCCACGGTCGAGGGCGTGGTCATGGGCACGGTCGCGTACCTCAGTCCGGAGCAGGCGCGCGGCGAGCGCTGCGATCAGCGCAGCGACATCTATTCGCTCGGCGTGGTGCTCTACGAGCTGCTGACCGGACGCCTGCCCTTCACCGGCGAGGCGAGCGTGGTCATCCACCACCATATCGCCAGCGCGCCCACGCCTCCGCGCGCGATCGATCCGACGATACCGGCGCACGTCGAGGCGGTGGTGCTGACCTGCCTGGCGAAGCGACCCGCCGACCGCTACCCATCCGCCGCGCACCTGGTGAGCGATCTCGAGGCGCTGCAGGCCGACCACGCGCCGGTGCTCGCGATCGCGCTGCGGCGCAGGACGTGGCCGTGGCGGCTGGCAGCGATCGCACTGGCGACAACCGTGATCGCAGCGGGCGCGATCGCGCTGCGTCCCGTGCATGGTACGGCATCAGTGGTTTCCCCGTCCATCGTCCATGCGCCTGTGCCACCGCCTCCGGTCCGGATCCCGTCGATCGCGCCCGAGCCGATCGCGCTGGCGCCGGTCTCCGCCGCCTGCGGCAGCGCGGCGACCGTGCGCGCACCGTTCTCGGGAGGCGACCTGCGTTCGTTCACCTGGACGATCGATGGCGAACACGGATCCAGCGGATGGCTGACCGCCCGTGAGACCGTCGCCGCGGAAACGACCTGGAATGCGCCCGGCCGATCGGCATCGGCGATCGTGCGCGTGGTCGCGACCGATCGCTCGGGCCGGCGTCACGAAGGCACCGTGGCGGCGATCGCGACCGCGCCTCCTGCAGAGGCACCGCGCAGCCTGCAGGTCTTCAGCCGGCGTGCATCCACCTCGCTGGCTCTCACGCGCCTGGTCGCGGATGCGGATGCGGTTGAAAAGTCAGGCTGGTGGGCGATCAGGGGAGATCGCCTCTGCCATGTGACTTCGGAGTGGGTCGAGGATGCGCAGGTCCCACTCGCGGCGTCGGAGCACGCCGGGGCCTTGGTTTCGGTGCGCTGCGCTCGCGACGAGCTCATCATCCTGCGGGAGCGCGCGTTCGTGGTGCTATCCCGAGACGGTACGCCGAAGCGGGCATTGCTCGAGGACGTGCTCGCCGCGGCGACGGACGCAGTGGTCGCTGACGACGGCACCATCTTCGTCAGCGACCGCGAGGCCGGGTTGTTCGCGCTCGCATCCGATGGCACCGTCCAGCGCCGGCAACCGCACGCCACCGGTGCGACGCGGCTCTGCCTCCTCCCGGACGGGACGCTCGCCGCGCTGGTGCGTGATCGCGGTCGCATCGAATTCTTCACTCGCGATCTGGTCGCGCTGCCACCCTGGTCGCTCGCGGCTGGGGACGCCATCGACCTCGCGCCGGCTGAAGGCGGCATCGCCGTGTTGCACGCGGACGGCAGCATCCGCCTGATGCGCGGCGATGCGCAGGGCGGCGATCCGGTGTTCGCCTCCGACTCCGCCATCGCGGGGATTCCCACGGCCTTGGCGGTGACGGCGAGCGGATCCTGGATGATCGCCTGGCCCGACCAGGGCCTGGTATCGCGCGTCGATTCCGGGGGACGGTCAGCAGGGATCCGCGGCCTCGCATACGCAGATGCCGCGTGGGCGGCCGATGGCAATGGTCGCCTGATCGGCTTCCGCCAGGATCGGACCCTGGCGCTCATCGAACCCGAGGGCTGGGATCGTGGACGCCTCGCTCTGGCGACGAGTGAGGGAGTCGACGCGGCGATGCAGTTCGATGCCCGCACCATCGCGGTCTCGCCGGATGGGCGCTCCATCGCGGCGATCGATCGCATGCGCGGCTCCGTCGTGCGCTTCGCCACCGACGAGCCCGCACGCGCTCCGCTGGTGATCGGCGCGCGCATCGGCCCGGGCGGCACGCAATCGCCCGGGCTTGCCCTGGACGAGGATGCACGCACCTATGTGCTCGACGCCGACAGCGGACGCATCGCGGTCTACGATTCGACCGGAGCAGCGTGCTTCTGGTTCGGCGGCTGGGGCAGGGATCCCGGACGCTTCAAGGGGCCCGTGCGCTTCGCGGTGTCTCCGCGCGGCGGCGTCGCGTATGTCGTCGACGACGGGCGGGACGAGCTGAGCAAATTCCTGCTCGACCACGGTCGACGGCAGGCGTCGCTGGCGTCCAGCGAGCCGGTCGCAGGGCTCGCCGCGATCATCGGCATCGGCTGCGACCGTCAGGGCCTGGTGTACCTCGCCGCGGATCACGGCGATGCTTCCCGCGAACTGCGCGTGCTCGACTGGCGCGCCCATCGGCCCGAGACGGTCTTCCGAGCGTCGCTCGCATCGCTGGGGATCGCCAGTGCGACGGCGATGGGGGTGTCGCCGGACGGGAACGTCTACATCGCGGGCGGGTCGGCCATCACTGGTCTGCGGTGGTGAGGACAACGCACAGCGCCGCTAGCGCCGCTGACCCAGGACGCCTGCGTCAGCGCTGGGAATCCTCGGACTGATCGCCTCGGCGGAGCGCTGGGATGTACCGTCCGGGAGCGATGAGGTCCTGCGGATCGAGGGCGCGCTTGAGCCGCTCGGCGATCGCCCAGAACCGCGGCGCCGCCCCGCGACAGCGGGCGATGGTGGCCGGGGAGCCGCGATATGGCAGGAAACCTGCGGCGACCAGAGCGTCGACCAGGGCATCGTGGCAGCGCCGCGAGCGGTCGCACTCGCTCGCCGATGCGCGATCGAAGCAGATGCTCATCACCGCGCACAACGCGCGATCCGAGACCAGCGAATGGGTCACCTGGTATTCGAAGCCGTGGGCGTTCACCACCTCGCGGCCGATGCGCTCCACCTCCGTCACCGACGCCGCATCCATGGGCAGGATCGGCGACACCCAGTACATGCCGGAACCGCTGTCGCGTGGATCGAGATCAGCGCCGGGAGTCCCGCGTGCGCGCCAGTGGCCCCCGGCCAGGGTCGCGTACGAGGGCGCTCCGCGCAGCAGGTCATAGCCCAGGCGCGCGGTCTCGAGCAGGTGCCGTACCGACGGCAGCCACCCCATTCGAGTGAGGAAGGAGCACAGACGTTCAGCCCAGCGCATGGAGCGCGGACCGACGAATGCGAGCCGGCCGATTCCGGGAACGCGACGCAGCTCGCGTCGGATCACCGCGCGCGCGGCGCCGACCTCGGCGCGCGATCCGGTGATGCAGCCGCTGGCGGACCAGGCGGTCACGCGGTGCTCGCGCAGGAGGCGCTGGCACAGCGGCGCGTGCGCGACCTCGAGCGCTCCGGTGCCATCGGCCTCGGACCAGGGGAAACGCATGCACGAGCCGAGCATGCGCATGTCGTTGAAGATGTGGACGGTGCTGCGCAGGCTGCCGCGCAGACGCAGCCGGCGCATCGCCTCGACGAACGGCCCGATCACGTCCGCGCGCGTGAGGGTGACGAAGAACGCGCTGAAGCGCTCCGGCTCGGGCATCAGCCAGACCGTCGCGCGCGTGAGGATGCCGTAGTTC
>JACCZE010000303.1 GCA_013696105.1 Planctomycetota bacterium
ATCGACATCTCCTCGACCACGTTCAGCAGCACGCGTTCGGCGGGCTGCGCCGCACGATCGTTCAGGGGTCGCGCGCCCATCATCTCGGCGACCACGGCGCCTCCCGCGCTCAGCTGGGCGGTCTTGACCGCGCTGCCGATCGCGATCGCGCTCAGGACGATGATGCTCACGCCCAGATGCAACGCAGCACGGTTGGCCATCAGGTCGCGGTCGTACGACGTGGCATGGTACACGACGACGTTCAGGGCGGTGATCAGGACGACCACCGACAGCGCGAACAGGATCACCAACCGCCGGGTGGAGCGACGGGCGAGATCCTGCTGGGCGAAGAAGTCCATCGGCGCTCAGCCGGCGATCAGGTGAACGCGACCTTCGGGGCCTGGCGTTCGACCGCATTCTCGATCTCGAACAGCTGCGCGGGCTGGAAGCTGCAGATGCCGGCGATGATGGTGTTGGGGAAGATCTCGCGCGCGGTGTTGTAGCCCATCACCGCGTCGTTGTAGGCCTGGCGCGCGAACGAGACCTTGTTCTCCGTCGAGGTCAGCTCCTCGCTCAGCTGGGCCATCGTCGTGTTCGCCTTGAGATCGGGATAGGCTTCCGCGAGGGCGAACAGCCGGCCCAGGGTGCCGCTGAGCGCGCCTTCGGCGGTCATCAGCTGCTGCACCGCGCCGGCATCGGTGGGATTCGCCGATGCCCGGACGTTGGCCGACGACGCGGCATTGCGCGCCGCGATCACCGCCTCGAGCGTCTCGCGTTCGTGCGACAGGTACTTCTTCGCGACCTCGACGAGATTGGGGATGAGGTCGTAGCGGCGCTTGAGCTGGACATCGATCTGCGCGAACGCGTTCTTGAAGCGGTTACGCAGGGTCACCAGCTGGTTGTAGATGCCGACGCCCCAGACCACCAGGATGATGGCGAGCAGGACGACCGCACCGATGGCGATTCCCACGATTAGCAAAGCGCTTGTACCACTGCCCATGACGGATCCTCCGCGCGGAGTGTCGAATGCGGGGGCTGGGCTGCAATATCTCCGCTCGGGTCAGGGCGCAGCGACCGGCGCGGCCGGAGCCGGTACCGGCAGCAGGCGCGCCGAGGTCAGGTGTATGCGCATGGTGATGCCGAACGGAGCGGTGGCGCGGACCTCGTGCGCCAACAGCTCGTCGCCCAGCAGACGGTAGTCCTCGATCGCGAGATCCAGTCCATCGCCTTCCACGCCACGCAGCAGCACCGGATCACCGCCGTACCAGCGCGTGACGTCGCCCGAGACGGCGGCGATGCGGTCGTCGTCCCAATGGCGCTTCTCGGCGGGATGCGCGAAGGCCTGCCGTACCATCCGTCCGAGGTGGGGGACCGCCTTCTTGAGATCGTCGATCGCCTGGTTCACCTGGAAGCCGTCGGCGGTGCTCTGCAGGTCCATCAGCTGCAGGCCCTCGTCGCTCAACAGGGCGATCCGCGCGGTGCCGTCCGGCAGTCCGCGCACGTACGCGGTGCAGCTGATGCGCTTGCCGGGCACGACCAATTCCATGCGCCCTTCACCGAACCACGGTGCGGTCGGGGCCGCGCGCGGGACCTGGGTGCGCGCCGCCTGCGGGATCTCGGGGATGCGCAGGCCGCAGCCGGCGCACAGCAGGACGCATGCCGCGATGATCGTTCGCATGCGCGGATCCTCGCTGATCCCAGGGCGGAGGAAGGAGGAAGGAGGACACATGACGGAGGCTGGAGGAGGGGTTTGCGTGCGCGTGGGTCGGCCTTTCCTCGCCCGCCGGCCCGCGCATCCTGACCGGCATGGCCGAAGCTTCCTGCGACCGGGTTTCAGCGGCGGTCTTCGCGGCATTGGCCGGCGCGCTCGGTCTGACCGCTGACGAGGTCGCGCGTCGGCGCGCGGAAGGACTCGACCGCCTCGGGCTCGACAGCCATGGCCTGATGCGCGTCCTGCTCGAGATCGAACGCGTGCTGCAGCTGCCGGCGCTCGATCTCGCCGATTCCGCATTGGAATCCCCGGCGACCCTCGCCGCCGGAGTCGCAGCGGCGACGCGCGGCGGCTGACGACATGCGCGTGCGTCTTTCGGGTGCGGATTACTTCCATCACCTGCTGCATCGCATCAACCAGGATCATGGCGGCTCGGGCAACTGTGGGCAGCTCCGCCTCCGGCTCGAGCGGCCGCTCGCCGACCCCAGGGGGCTCGAGGCTGCCTGGCACGCCGCAGGCCAGCAGGCCTGGACCCTCGGGGCGACCTACCGGTCATCGTTGCGCGGTCCGTACTGGCGCGTCCGTGGACCGGCGGATCTGCGACTCGATATCAGCGACGCCACCACCGATGCGCTCGGCGATGCGCACCTGCGCGCGGGACTGTCTGACGTCGGATCGCGGATGCGCCTGGCGTATGCGGCTGCCACCCAACCCGGCGTGGTGCTGACCTGGGACCACCGCCTGAGCGACGCGCGCGGCGTCATCGCCCTGCTCGATGCTCTCCCCCGTCTGGCCGCGGGTGGACGGCTCGGCGACCGCTGGTGGTCGCCTGGTCATCGCGAGCCTGCAGGCCAACCCGCCACGCTCGCTGCCCGTGGCGTGCACGCACGTGGATCGGTTGAACACATCCGCGGCCACCGCTTGGTCAGACTCTGGCGCCCCGGAGTACCAGCCGACAACCCAGCGGCTCCGCTGAGACGGGCGAGCATGGTCATGGATCCCGCGCGGGTCGAGTCGCGTCAGCGCGCAGCGACGGGTCGCTTGAGCGAAACGCCTTTCCTGCTCGCGGCGGTGGCCGCGGCGCTGGAGGACATCGGTGGCATCGGGGGCGATCTGCTGTTCCCGCTCGCGGTCGACGGGCGTCCCCGCACGGGCGGAGCGATGCTCGCCAACCAGCATTCCTTCCTCTTCCTGCGTGTTCCTGAAGGCTTGGCGACACGGGATCTGGTCCTGGCCGCCAGGCACCTCAAGGACGCGCACCGTCAATGGGTCGCGGCCGACGTGACGACGAAGATGTCGGCGGCCCTGTCATTCTTCCCCATCGTCGGTGAGCGGCTCGCGCGCGCGGAGCTGGGCAACCGTGGCGGTGGCCTCGCCGCGAGCTGCCTGGTGGCGAATACGGGGGCGATCGCGTTGCCTGAGACCTGGTTCGGATCGCGGGTGGCTGGCGTGGATCTCGTCGCATCGGTGCCCGGCCGTCCGGGCCTGGCGGTGCTGTTCCACCGCGATCGCCGCGGCCTGGTGTGCGACGTGATCGCCGCTGGCGCGGTCCCCAGGCTGATCCCTCCGGAAAAGCTGGCGCAGTGCATCGCCTTCCAGCTGACCGGACGCGTGCTGCCCCAGGCCGATCCATGAGCGCGCAGGTCGCGGTGATCGGCGGTGGCGTCGCCGGGTGCGCCGCAGCGGTGGCTGCGGCCGATGCCGGAGCGCGCGTCGTGCTGATCGTGCGCGATCGCTTCCTGGGTGGGGCTGCCGTGCGCGGCGAGCATCGCACGCTCTGCGGACTGGCGCCGATCGACGCGCCTGTACCGGTCCTGCTCGAGCCCGAGCTGGTCGGCGCCTGGCTGCCGCTGGTGACGGTCGCCCAGCCCGAGCGTCACGGTCGCGTGTGGCTGTGGCCGACGCGCTCGGAGGTGATGCGCACGGGTCTCGCGCAGCGCGTCGGTGCCGCCGGCATCGACCTCCGACTCGGCGCGAGCGTATCGGCACTGGCTCTGGACGGCGAGCGCATCGCCGCGGTGACGGTGGACGGAATGCCGATCGCGGTCGACTCCGTCATCGATGCCAGTGGATCCGGGCTGGTGGCTCGCCTGACCGGAGGGATCGGCGAGGGGGTGCGCCAATGGCCCGCCTACCGCGCTGAGCTCGCACTGGATCTCGCAGCTGGTCCGGCCGCGCGGGTGCGCGCGTTGGCGTTGGCGCGCACCGCGATCGGCAGCGACGCGGCGACGAGCCTGTCCCCCATCGCGCCTGGGCGTTGGCAGCTCTCCGTCGACCTGCGCCCCGGGTCCTCGACGCTTATGGCTGCCGAGCTGGTCGAGCGCATCGCGGACCGGCTCGGAGCCACGGTGCTGGCGATGGCGGTTTGCGTGGCCGAGCGCGACGAGGGGCGGCCCCGGGGATCGCTCACGTTGGCCGAGCTCTTCGCCCAGCGTGAGCGCAACCTGTGCTGGGCGGCGTGGCCGGGCGAAGCGCATGGTCCCGACGGCACCACCTGGACCTGGCCCGATGCGGACCGCCATGGCGTGCCGCTGAGCGCGGTGCGCACCGCCGACACGCCCGCCAACTGCTGGTACGTCGGCAAGGGCGTTCCCGTCGCGCATGATGCCGCCAGCGCTTTGCGCGTGACCGGAACCTGTCTGGCCCTCGGCGCTGCCGTCGGGCACATCGCTGCAGGTTCAGAACACTAGAATCGGTTGGGGACTCGGGCTATCCTCCGGTGTGGCCGCGAGCCACGGGGGACGACCGATGGACGCGATGTACTGGTGCCTGGTGGGAGGCGGAGCTGCGGCAGTGCTGGCAGCGGTGGCGGCGATCGTGCGTTCGGGGGCGCAGGTGAAGTTGCCATCGGCGGATGGCAACTTCGTCCCCTTCTACGATTTCAAGACCCGCAGCGTCAGCTACATCCGCAAGGAGGCCGTCCGCCCGGGCATGGTGCAGGTGAAGATCCACAATCTCGAGGGACTCCACTGGGTGGATGCCAAGCAGATGAAGCAGGAGAAGATCGCCCCGCTCGGCGAATTGTCAGAAGCGGCGCGCGCGAAACTGGCGTCGATACGCGAGGTCCTCACCGAGGTCCATCCGATGACCCTCGAGCAGTGGGAGGCCCTGGTGCGGCGTGACGCCGATCCGGAGGCGGCCGTCGCCACCTGGGAAACGATCTCGGCCGACTACCGGTCCGAATCCGCGAACCCGTCCTACAACGCGATCCAGCGGCTGGACGTCTTCCACGTCGTCGTCGCCTGCGCGACCTCGACCCGCGATCAGGCCCTGGCCACGGTGACTCTGGCGGCCTTGGCCCGGACCACCGCCGAGGGCATCGTCGCACGCCATGGCCGGAGCGAGGTTCGGCAGGGGACGGGCCGGTACGCCAAGTGAGGCGGCGTCCGACAGTCCGCGGACAGAACGCTGCAAGGAATCAGCTGCCGTGCCGGATGGCTGAATCGCCGGTGCATGAATTTCTGCTCGGCGCCGAGACCTGCGTCCACGATCCGATTAAAGCCTTCAACGTGGCGCCGATGGAATCGTGGACCATGACTGCGCCGAGAAGCCGTTGATGAAGAGCCTGGGGCTCGAACTCGCCCCAGCACCATGACCTCCACCGCTGCCCGCTTGCCCTGGCCCGCCCACGGCGTGTGCTCGGGTATGCCTGCACGCGTCACCGACGCCCTGTTCGCGCATGCACGCGCTCGCCCAGATGCGCTCGCGGTGGTGGACGGCGAGACCCGTCTGGATTGGCGCTCACTCGCCAGCCTGGTCGAATCCGCGGCCAGATCGTTGCGTTCGGGTGGCCTGTTGGACGGCGACCGGGTCGCGCTGCGCGCGAACGATGGCGCCGCCGCGCTGGTCGCGCTGCTCGCGGTCCTGCATGCCGGCGGCGTCCATGTGCCGGTCGACCACACGCTCGCAGAACCCGAGGTGCGCGCCCTGATCGCCACGCTGCGCACGCGCTGGTCCATCGACCTCGATCGCAGCGCCGTCCCGGGGGTGATCGGTTTCGTCGCGACCGGACTGCCGGGGATCGCGGATCCGCTGGGCTCGGGGGCGAGCGCGTTCATGCGCCAGTCGAGCGGCACCACCGGCGTTGCGAAAGGGGTGCTGCTGAGCCACGCGACGATCCTGGAGCGCATCGTCGCCGCGAATCAGGTCCTCCGCCTGGGCCCCGACGACCGCGTGATGTGGCTGCTGCCGATGGCATACCACCTCGCCGTGTCGATCCTGCTATATATCCATCACGGCACGGCGATCATCTTCGCCAACCACATGCGAGCGAGCGTCACCGCGCGGATCGCGCGCGCCGAGTCGGTGACCTTCGGATACGCGAGTCCCTACCACGTGCGGCAGCTCGCGCGCCTGCCGCCGGGCGAGGATCTCCCCGCGAGCCTGACGCGCATGGTCTCGACCACCACCGCGCTCGATGCCACCGCCGCGGCGGATTTCCGCGCGCGTCACGGCATCCCGGTGTGCCAGGCGCTCGGGATCATCGAGGTCGGTTTGCCGTTCGTCAGCCCCGGGGATGCGGGAGAGGTGCCGGGCGAACTCGGCTCGCCCGTGTCGGGATACCAGGTGGCGATACGTGACGCCGATGGCATGGATTGCCTTCCCGGCGCATGCGGAGAACTGTCGATCGCGGGTCCGGGCCTGTTCGACGCGTATGTCGAACCGTGGCGTCCGCGCAGCGAGGTGCTCGATCGGGGATTCTTCCGCACCGGAGACCTCGCCGCGCGCGATGACCAAGGACGGGTCCGCCTGCTCGGCCGCTGCAAAGACCTGATCAATGTCGGCGGCGTGAAGGTGTTCCCGCTCGAGGTCGAAACGGTCCTCGACGCGCATCCCGACGTGGTCGCCAGCCGGGTGCAGTCGCGCCTCGATCCGCGCACGGGCGAGCAGGTGCATGCCGACGTCGAGCTTGCCGCTGGAGTCGACCATGCGCTCGCGCGCTCGGCACTCGAGCGGTGGTGCGCGGAGCGATTGGCGCCGCTGAAACGCCCGGCGGGGTTCACCTTCGGCACGGCGCTCGCGCGTACCCCGAGCGGTAAGGTGAAACGCGACGGTTGAGCGGACTCAGGGAGCGGGTTCGGATGCCGGGTCGGGCACGGCTGGCGCCGATCGGACTTCGCCAGGCGGAATCGCTGCCGCGGTCGCTGAGGATGTCGGCGGCGCATCGATGACGGCTCCGGTGGCAGTGATCGCCGGAGCGGTGGCCGAGATGGCCGTCGCTGGTTCTGAAGTCGCTGCGGCAGGTGGTGCGGATGCCACGGGTTTGGCTGGTTTGCGCATGAAGGCGTCGCGGGCCTGCTTCGCCGACGCGGCAGCCTGCTGGGTCTTGGCTGCGGCATCGGCCGCAGTCGCCGGCGTGCTTACCGCCGCGCCGGTCGTGGTCGATGTGGCGGGTGCTGGTGCCGGGCTGGAGAAGCGCTCCTTGGCGGCCTGCGTGGTGTCGGTGATCGCCTGACCAGTCTGCTTGGTGGTTTCGACGGCAGCCGCGGCCGCGGTGCCGGCGGCATCCTTGGTGGTGGTGAGGGTGTCCGCACCGACGGTCTTCGCTTGTTTGATGCCCTCGGTAGCGCCGGCTCTGATGTCCGTGGCGGCGTCGGCCGCTGCGGCCTGTCCTTCTTTGAAGGTCGCCTGAGCGGCGTCCTTGGCCTGGGCCGCACCGGCCTTGACCGAATCGACCGCGCTGGATGCGGTATCGGACGCGGATTCACTGATCGACTTTCCGGCAGGGGCGGCCTGGGCCGCAGCGGCCGGCGGCGGCGTGGTGCGCGGAGTCTGCGTCGCCGGTGCGGGCGTCTGGGAGAAGAAGAACAGGCAGGCGCCGATGGCGAATGCGAGCACGAGGACGACGATGATGAGGACGCGCGGGGACATGGTGGCTCCTTGGAGGGTCGCAGGCTACTGCGGACGCCGCGTCGGGCCACCGGCAAGCGGCGTCAGGCAGACGCAGCCGCCGGTTTTCTGCGGAAGAACAGCGTCAGCGACGGGGTCACCAGCAGGCAGGCGAGCAGGCAGAACACCATCCCCACCCCGAGCACCCGCCCCATGCCCGCGATCATCGGATGCTGGGCGAAGATCAGCGAGGCGACACCCGCGATGGTGGTGATCGACGCGACCAGCACCGGCGACAGGGTCTCGGCCTTCGGATTCTGGGAGAGGAAGATCGCGCTGTCGATGCCGATGCCGGCGATGAAGGCGGCGGCGAGGACGGCGAAGGGGGTGAGCGCGATGCCGCACCAGCCGAGGAATCCGAAGGTCCACGCCAGGGCGAGCAGCGACGGCAGCAGCTGCGCGGTGACCACGCGCCAATCGCGTTCGATGAGGAAGACCAGCGCGAGGATGGCGATCAGGATCGCGAGCCCGCGATGCATCAGGTCGGACTGCACGACCTCGACCAGGTGCTTGCCGATGTGTTCGCGGCTGGCGATCCACACCGGACCGGAGGCGAGCGTCGCCCCCACGGTCCGGATCTCGGACTTGTTCAACTTACCCAGGGGAGAGGCGACTTGCCAACCGTCGTCGGTCTGGGCCACGTATCCGGCGAGCAGCTTGCCGACCGGAGTGTCCGCCCAGGTCGCGAACGTCAGTTCGGGAGCCGCATCCAGCGGCCGGTAGCGATCAAGGCTGGCGGAGAACGCGGTGAAACGCACCCCCGCGGCCCGCGAGGCGATCTCGAGGTCTGCGGCGAATGGCGCCGCGTGCTTTCGCCAGAAGGAATTCCACGCCTCCAATCGCCGCGCCTGCTCGGCGCGGCTGGGCAGCAGGAGTTCGATCTCCTTCGGCGGCAGCGCGAGGGCGCGGCGGGTGGCGGCGACCCGATCGAGAGCGTGATCGAGATCGCGGTCGATCATCACCAGGAAATCGGAGGAACGGTATTCGCCTCCCCACCGGCGTTCGAATTCGCCGAGGATCCGCCAGGTTTCCGGATGGCTGCCGTCGAATTTGCGCAGGTCATCGTTGAAATGGGTGCGCATCAGTCCGGGGATGCATGCCGCCGTCAGTCCGGCCGCGATGAGCCAGTTCGCGCGCGGGAAGCGCTGGGTCATGCGCAGCAGCGGGCGGCTGACGACCAGCCAGGGATCCGTCGGCTTCATCACCGGCGTCAGTCTCGGCACCAGGAACAGCGAGGTCACCAGCGACATCGACAGGCCGCCGATCACCATGGTGGCGATACAACGCAACCCAGGCACCGAGCTGGTCAGCAGCACGCCGAAGGCGGTGGCGGTGGTCATGAACGCCATCACCAGCGGCCTGCGCATGCTCTGCGCGTGGCCCGAGCGGAGTCCCACCACCATGTGCTGGCCGTAATCGACCGCGACGCCGAGGATCGCCGCCGAGAATCCGAGGATCGCCGCCGGCAGGGCCTGACCGGTGATCACCACTGCCGCGATGCTGCCGACCATGCCCATCACGGCCGGCAGCTGCATGACCAGCAGCGCGCGCAGGTTGGGGATCAGCGAATAGAGCAGGATCGCGATCAGCAGGATGCTCAGCGGCATGCTCGCGCTGAGGTCGCTGTGGACGGCGTCGAGGTTCTCGCGGAAGTGCCGATAGGCGCCGATGCCCTCGAGGGTCACCGCGTCCTGGGCTGCCGCGTCGCGTGCGGAGTCGATGGCGTACATCAGCGGACGCGTGCGGTCCATTTCGCTCGGGTCGAACGGCACGGACATGACGAGCAGGGCATGCCGTTCATCGGCGTGGACGAGGAGGTCGCCATCGGTGCGCGATCCGCCCAATCCCGACTGCAGCACCAGCGCCGGCTTTCCGGTCAAACCCAAGACGTCGCCGCGTGCGAATGTGCCCGCGAAGCTGTCTTCGGGACGGGACGCGCGCACGCGCAGGGCGCGCAGGCGCTCGGTCAGGGGCCCCACCGCCAGCTCGGGAGCCAGTGCCTCCAGATCGGCCTCGGTGGTCAGGATCGCGACGCGTTCCTGGATGATTTCGGCCGCCTTTACCACTGCGTGCGGATCCGCCGTGCTCAGGCTCTTCAGGCCGAGCTCCTCCAATTTCGGCTGCAGCGACCGCAGGTGCTGGAGTGCACGATCGAGATCGTCCGTCGTCGCGACGGTCGCCTCGATCGCCATCAGCTTCGCGGCGCCTTGGCGGGCGAAGAAATCCATTTCACGCGCGAATGCCGTCTCGTTACGCGGCAGGATCGCCCGCAGGTCGGTGGTGACGTTGCGCACCCCGTGCACCGTCAAGGCGCCGAGCACCGCGAAGATCAGCGACCAGATCGATATCAGCCGCCAGAGCGGCATCTGTCCGTGCGCGTCGCGGGTCATCTCACGGGCCGGAGAATCGCGCCATCGGGAGATCCGCGCCGACTTCCGGTTCGCCGAAGGTGTACACCGTCTCGTCGCCCGCGGTGGCGGTGAGCGTCATCGAGGCCGGCGCGGTGAAATCGTCGCGGAAGCGCAGGACGATGCGGTTGATGTACTTGCCGATGTCCTTGGTCTTGGGAGTGAGCGTCAGCACCGGAGCGCCGTCCGGATCGGGCGCGAGATCGAACACGCTCTTGAGACCGGTCCAATCGCCGCTGAGGAAGGCCTGCATCTGGTCATGGAAGGATTTCAGGCCGGGATCATTCTTGCCGGCGCTCTCCTCCTTTCCTTCAGCGCCCCACCGCCGGACCTTGCCGGCGTTGAAGATGAGGATGGATTTGCCGGTGAACTCCCAGCGCACCGCCGACAGGGGACGGCTGATCTCGATCAGGCCCTTGCTGACGATCGGCTCGTCGAGGATGGCGAGCTTCTTCTCCTGCACGAACGGGATGCGCACGGTGGCGACGTCCTTCGAGGCCGCCTGGACGCGGTCGAGCAGCGTGGGATCGGCAGCGTGCGCGGCAACACAGCAGGCGAGGACGAACAGCAGACGCATCGGCATGGTTCCACCCTATTCCCAAGGTCACGACACGCCAACGCATCCCACCGCACGAAGCGCCCGGAGTACAAGGTCTTCCCGACCCCTCCCGTCCCGCATGAATCCGCTCAGTCCGACGTCGGACGTCGGACCTCGGACCTCGGACGTCGGACGATTATTTACGCGGGCCCGATCCACATGTCGATGACGTGCTGGTGCTCGATCTCGCGTAATTGGAGGGGGGCGGGATCGTCGAGCGGCAGGGCCGAGAGCGTGCAGCATGGCCACCAGGATCCGAGCACGTCCGGTGCGCGGATCCGCACCTGCCCGCGTGCGGACTGCTCAAGCACACGCTCGTCGCGCGCCAGCAGGGCTCCGCCATCGAGGCAGCGCGGCGCGGGATGCCGGCCGGCACGCACCTCGCGGCCAACCGCGTCGTCGCCTTCGAGCAGGCACACGGCGACGCCGTCGCCGATCGGCCAGGGGCTGCCGCTCAGGCGCCCGGCGGTGGCGCGGCTCCAATCGACGTGCTTGTCGCCGACGATGACCAGCACCGCGGGCGCGCGGCCGGCGGACAGCATCAGCTGCGCCCAACGCAGCGCGGCCAGTCCCCCGGTACCGCCTTGGCTGAGGGTGGTGCAGGGGCCGTGCAGCTTGAGCAGCTCGCCGACCACGCCCGCAGTGGAGTTGTGCACCGAGGTGGTGAACGGCGTCGGACTCGCGCCGCGGTCGCCGAAGCTCGAGATCGATCCGAGGAAGCGCAGGGTCGAGTCGACGCTGCCGTAGCTGTTGGACACCACCACCGCGGTCTCGGGGTCGAGCGCGGCTCCCTGCGCAAGGAGCGGATCGAGGGCCGAAAGCGCGAGGCGGTTGAGGGCGTCCAGACGCCGGCGCTGACCGCCCGGAACCCACTCCGGCCAGGCCGGGGCGGGATCATCGTGGATCGTCGCGTAGCGGGTCAGCCGCATCGGCCGCTCGTGGCGAAGAGGATCGCGGCGTTGACGCCGCCGAACGCCAGCGTGGTCGAGCAGACCACGTCCAGCCGGCCGGAACGCTGCGCGCGCACCACCTCGACACCGCCGAGCGGTGTGCCATCGTCCGATCCGGCGCTGGGCAGGATGGTCTGATGCCGCAGCGCCAGGCAGCACCCGACCGCCTCGATCGCCGCGCATGCGCCCATGGTGTGGCCGTATGTGCGCTTCCACGAGGCGGTGGGCACGGCTCCGAACATGCGTGACAGGGTCTGTGTCTCGCATCCGTCGTTGTCCTTGGTGCCGGTGCCATGCGCGCTGACGTAACCGACCTCGCCGGCGCCGACCCCGCCATCGGCGAGCGCATCGGTCAGGGCGCGCGACAGCTGCGCGCCGGTCGGATCCGGGCTCGTGACGTGGTAGCCGTCGGCGCGCATACCCCAACCGACGATGGAGGCGACGACGGTGGCGCCGCGGCGCCGCGCGTGCTCGGGGTCCTCGATCACCAACGCTCCTGCGCCCTCGCCCAGGCTCATGCCGTTGCGCTCGAGGATCAGGGGACGGCAGCCCTGGCCATCGACCAGCTGCAGGCTGGTGAAGCCGGACATGGTGACGCGGGTCATCGCGTCGGCACCGACGACCAGCACCACGGCGCAGGTGCCTGATCGCACGAGCTCGACCGCTTCGATGATCGCCGCGGCCGCCGACGCGCAGGCGACGGTGTGCGTGCTCTGCGGACCATCGCAGCGCGTCATGCGCGCGACCACCTGGGTCGTGCGGTGCGCCTGCTGGCGGCGGTAGTTTTCGGAGGGGGCTTCGGGGCCCAAGGTGAGATAGTCCGCCTCGCTCTCCGGCAGTCCGGCGGTGCAGGTGCCCACGACCACACCGATGTCCCCGCGGGCGGTAGGTGCGATCCGCGCATCCGCGAGCGCCTCCCGCGCGGCGCACAGCGCGAGCGCCGCGGAGCGGCTGGGGATGTGCGGGATGTCCTGGGCGACGCGCCCGATCGGCACCGTCGCGGCGAGGGGCAGCGACGGATGCACCCACGTCGACAGGCATGACGCGCCCGCGGACAGCGCGGCGAACTGCCGATCCACGCCCAGGCCGGGCGCGCCGAGGCAGCCGATGCCGGTGATCGCCACCGGCCGTCGCGCGCGTCGTGGATCCGGATCCGGTGGCATCACCGACGATTCTGGAACGGCAGCAGGGCGCTCAAGGTCATCTCCGCCCCCTGGCGGAATCCCGGGGCGAGGCAGCGGATCCGATGCGCTCCCGCACCATGAGGTCGATGCGATCCAGGCCTGGGCAGGCGATCCCGGCGAGTTGGGCCTGGCGACGCAGGTGACCGACGATCCACGGCAGTTCGCCATCGTCCCGCAGCACCGAAGGACGGTGCGCACCGACCGAAGCGAAGAACGACGATGCGCGGTCGGCGAGGCCGTCGGCGATGCGGACCGCGCAGGAGGCTGCGATGTCCGCCCCTTCGCCGGTCGCCTGCAGGACCAGGGCGCGCAGAGCCGCGTCGCTCCACACCGCCGCCATGCCCAGGCCGGTGGCCAGGCAGAGCGGGCCGACGGTGGCGTTGAGGATGGCCTTCTCCCACTGCGCGGGCCGCGCATCCGGTGCGAGTTCGACGGTGATCCCGGCCTCGCGCCAGGAAGCCAGCACCCCGCTCCAGCTCGGTCCCGGCGGAGCGAGCACGATGCGCGGGGCAGGACCGATCGCGCACACGGTCCCATCGGCATCGAGGTCGAGCGCGAAGAAGCAGGCGATGACCGGGCGGGGTTGCCCGAGTCCGTTCTGCGCGACGAGGACGTCCGGAGGCAGATCGTCCCACGGGGTCTGATGCGCGCGGCACGATACCAGCAGCGGGCCGTTGACGACGCGCGGATCGCTGAGCGCGACCGGCCGCCACCACCGCACCCCGTTCGGCAAGGCGACCCGCCGTACGACCGCCGCGCCCGGTGAGCGGCTGAACACGGTCGACGCGCCGGCGGCGGCGCCGAGATACGATCCCACCAGTCCGGCTCCGAGGATGGCGCATCCACCCGCGATCGCGGCACGGTGGGCCTCGTCGCTCGAGTCGGGAAGGTTCGGGGATTTCTCGGGCATCGTGAGGTGGATCCGTGATGGTATATCACCGTGCGAAGCGGCAAGCCACCCCTGGTCGATTCCACCTCCCACAGTATCGTCGGGCCCGTGCCTCCCCGCGGTGGATCGGTGCCCACGAGACAGGCATGGACGGGCCGGACCCTAGGCGGGAATTGGCTCTTCCGCGGGTGTGCCGCCGTGCTGCCGCTGGTCGGCGCATCGGGAGCATGGCTCGGAAGCTTCATCATCTCCGGCGGGTTCCTGCTGATGGGCGGCAGGCGCCAGTACGGCATGGCCAGTTATTGGCGGCGCATGCGGCCTGGCGCCGGGCGGCTGCGCATTCTGCTGCTGTGCTGGCGGCAATTCGCGAGTTTCGGTCGGATCCTCTGCGACCGGCTGCTGGTGTACCGGCAGCCCGAGCGCTTCGAATTCGCGGTCGAGGGCGGCGATCATCTGCTCGGAGCCGTCACCGCCGGCACCGGGTGCATCCTGCTGTCCGCGCATCTGGGCAACTGGGAGGTGTCGGGATTGCGCCTCAAGGAGCTGATCAAGGGTCGGCACGAGGTATACGTGGTGATGGTCCGCGACGATCTGCCGCGGGTGCAGTCCTACGTCGATGAGCGCATGCGCGGACGCGACATCACCGTCATCGATCCCCACGATGGGCTGGGGGCGAGCATGGCGATCAGCGGCGCTCTGCGCGACGGGCACACCGTCTGCATGCTCGGCGACCGCGTCTTCGGCGGTCAGGGCTCGATCGCGGTAGATTTCCTGGGCGGTACAGCGGATTTCCCGCTCGGACCGTTCCAGGCCGCGGCGATCTCTGGCGTACCGATCGTCGTCAGCTTCCTGATCAAGACCGGGCTGCGGAGCTACCTGCTGCGCGCGGACCGGCCCTGGCGGATCCCGCTGCGTCCGCGGGGGCCCGAGCGCGATGCGGCGATCGCGTCAGCCGTCAGGCGCTGGGCCCGTCGCCTCGAATTGGAGGTGCGCCGGAATCCCTTCCAGTGGCACAACTTCTTCGAGTTCTGGCGGCGCTGAGTTCCATCGCGCGGGACGAACGTAACATCCCGGCATGAGCGATACCGGCACCCGACCGTTCTGCGGACCCGCCACCGAGCAGCAGTGGATCCGGCCGCGGATCGCGCGGATCACCCATGTGGATCTCGCGGTCTCCATCGATCTCGAACGGCAGCGCATCGAGGGGACCGTCGAGCACCGCTGCGAATTCCATGATCGTCGCAGCGGCAGGATCCTCGAGCTCGATCAGCACGATCTCGAGATCCGCTCGGTCGAGATCGACGGTCGTCCGGCCGCGTTCACCACTGCCGACAACCGTTTGGCGATTCCGATCGCGGATGCGCTCGCTACGGCATCGGTGCGGGTGTCGTTCATCGCCGACCATCCCGCCAAGGGCATGTACTTCATCCCCGCCGATCCATCGCGCGCGCAGGTGGCGATGTGCTGGACCCAAGGGGCGATGGAGGACCACTCGCACTGGTTCCCGTGCTTCGATTCGCCCAACAATCTCAGCACCTGGCGCATCGGCGTGCGCCACCGCTCGTCGCTGATCGCCGTCGCCAATGGCGTGAAGGAGCCGGCAACGGCTCCAGTGGATGGCTGGACGACCTCGGTGTACGTGCAGGACCGGCCTCACGTGGTGTACCTGGTCAATGTCGTCGTCGGCGATTTCGCCGAGGTGCGAGACGACTCCGGGCCGGTGCCGATCGCCCATTACGTTCCGCGCGGACGTGAAGCCGAAGGCGCCGCGATGTTCCGCGCCACCGGCTTCGCCATCCGCTGGCTGTCGGACTATATCGGCCTGGCGTTCCCATGGCCGCGATATGGGCATGTCGTCGTGCACAAGTTCATGTGGGGCGGCATGGAGAACGCCACGCTGACCACCATCACCGATCGCGTGCTCATGGACGCCCAAGTGCAGGCGCGCGAGGACATCGATTGCGACAGCCTGGTCATCCACGAGCTGGTGCACCAGTGGTACGGCGACCTCCTGACCATGAAGGGGTGGTCGGACATCTGGCTCAACGAGAGCTTCGCGACCTACCTGGAGGCGCGCTGCGCCGCCGCGTGGCGTGCGCAGGGGGACTCCAGCCGTGAAGCGGATGAACTCGCGCTGCTGCTGTGGATCGATCGACGGGCGTATCTGGACGAGGACAGCGGCCGCTACCGTCGCGCCCTGGTCACCAACCGCTACGAGGACGCCTACGAGCTCTTCGATCGCGTCGCCTACGAGAAGGGCTGCCTGGTCCTGCATCAGCTCTGCCGCAGGCTCGGCGAGGAGCGTTTCCGCGCGGCGCTGACGCTCTACACCAGCCGGCACGCCCACGACCTGGTCGAGACCGCCGACTTCCGCCAAGCGCTCGAGGACGCGACCGGAGAGCCCCTCGACTGGTATTTCGACCAGTGGGTGCACCGCGCCGGACATCCGCGCATCAAGGCGCGGTGGCGGCACGATCCGGTGCGCGGTGCGCTGGTCGTCGATCTCGAGCAGACGCACGCCAGCGCCAAGCCGGCATCCGAGCAGCATGTCCTGACCCATCGTCTGGCGATCGAGGTGGTCTGGCCGGTCACCGGCTCGCGCGATCTCGAACGCCGGCGGATCGAACTCGTGCGAGCGGTGGACACCCTGGTGCTTCCATGTCCGGCTGCTCCGGCGTGGGTGGCGCTGGATCCCGACGGCGATCTCCTCGCCGAGTGGGATGAGGATGCCGATGCGACCCAGCTGTGTGCACGGCTCCAGGATCATCGCCTTGGCGCCGACGCGCGGGCCCGCGCTGCGGTCGCG
>JACCZE010000315.1 GCA_013696105.1 Planctomycetota bacterium
ATGCGAAGCAGCGGCGCACGTCGGACTCGCCGACCCCCGGTGCGCTGGCGTCATTTAACGCAGTCTGGGCGAGCATCGGCGCCATGGTCATCAGGCCGACGAGGTCGAGTTCGGGCTTCGAGCGCACGTGCTCGACCAGACGCGGGACCTCGGACGGCACGACACCGCCTTTGGCCCCCTCGCCGGACACGTTGACCTCGATGAAGACCGCCATGCGTCGCTGGGCCTGGGCGCAGCGGCGCGCGAGCTCGTCGACATGGCTCGCCTCGTACAGGCTGTGCAGGTACGCGCTGGTGGCGACGATGCGCGGGATCTGGCGGCTCTGGATGCGGCCGATGACGTGGAACACGGATCCCGCCGGCGCAGCGGCGTGCATGATCTGCAGATGATCGATGCGGTTCTCGCCGAAGTCGGCGATGCCGGCGGCCACGAGTTCCGCGAGGACCTCGGGCCCCTGGGTCTTGGTGACCGCGATCAGACGCACCCCGCTCGGATCGCGACCACAGCTCTGGCACGCCGCGCGGATCTCGGCGCGCACCGCTGCGACGTTCTCAGCGATCGAGGCCATGCGCCCACCCTGATGCGGACAGGCCCTGGTCAAGCGGACCACCTGGGGTTCGAGTGACCGCAGGAGTCATTTCGCGGGGGGTACCCCCTCACCCTCCTCGTCGCCATTCTTGAGCAGGCCTTTCTGCGAAGCCCAGTTGTTCCAGGCCGCCACCGGCTTGGCGCGATCGACGGGCTCGGCGCGGGGATCGTACTGGAAATCCTGCTTGGTGATCGCGCGCAGCAGATCGTGGCACTTGCGGCGCACGATCACCGCCTGGTCGTCCAGGCCGCGCAGCAGCGCCGTGACCGACCCCTCGCCCTTGGACATGAGATTGCCTTCGGCCTGCTGGCTGACGTTGCCTTCGATCGATCCGAGCTGCTTCACCCATTCCGCTTCGTGATCGATCTGGGCGACCGGCGCTGCGGGCTTCTCCTTCTTCGGCTTGGCGTCCTCGACGAACACGAAGCGCGGACCTTCGTCCTTCCACCACTTCTCGATCAGGTCGACGCGCTTGTCGCGCACCTCCTTCGCCGCGGCCGGGTCGTAGGACCAGTCGCGACCCGAGATCTTCACCATCAGCTGCAGCGCCTTGAGCGTCACCTGGCGGTCGTCGCCGCGCATGAGCTTGATCACCACCGGCACCATGGTCTTGTCGCGCAGTTCGTAGAGCGCCTTCGCGGCTTCGACCGCGACCATCGGGTCCTGGCTCTTCAGCTGCTGCTGGAAGACGGTCTTCTCGTCCAGAGCGTGGTTCTGCGCCCACCACTGCGATGCGCGCGCCTTGGTCACCGGCTGCGGCAGCATGGTGATCAGGCCGATGGCGTTGGCCGCGGTGTCGCGCACCACCTCGTCCTTGTGGTCCATCATCTCGATCAGGCGCGGCAAGGCCCGACGGTCGCGGAACTTGCCGAGCGCGAATGCCGCCGCTTCGAGGTCACCGGCATCGGTGATGCGTTCGCTCGCCTTGGCGATGAATGGCAGCAAGGGTCTGGCAGCATCCGTGCGTCCATCCTTGATCAGGTGCATGGCGACGTTGGCGGCTCCGAACACATCGCCGTAATCGGGCCGGGCCAGGGCGGCGCACAGCCGCGGGATGGCCATCGGCAGGTTCTCGTCGGTGAGCATGGTCGCCACCGCGTTATCCATATCGGTGGTGTCGTTCTTCAGTCCGGGCAGCTTCTCGACGTAGCCGGTGATGAAGGGATTCTCGGGCTCCGGATCCTTGGGGACGTTGAGGTCCCAGGTCATCTGCGCTGCGTTCGGTGCGGCGACGTCGCCGGCCTTGGGCGTGGGGTCGACCTTGCCGCCGCCCGCATCGCGCAGGTGCGCGGACGACACCCAGCGATCGCCATTGCGCACGAAGCCGAGTGCGGCGCGCGCGGCCTCGTGGTCCTTGTCGATCTTGAGCACGGCATTGTAGTACTGCCGGGCTTTGGTCGGCAGGTTGTTCTCGCCGCACCATTGGGCGAGGCCGAACACCTCGTCGGCGTTGTTGAGGTCGGTCTTCTTGACCATGGCGTCCAGGGTCTCGGCGCCGACGAGGGCGGAGACGGACAGCATCAGCACGGCGATCAGTCGCAGCATGGAACCTCCAGATCCCGCGGGTGCGGGCGTGGGCATCCTACGCGATGGCCCGGTTTTTCGCGCTCCATGGTCGATGGGTGGTCGGGTCCCGTGCGGGCCTGTGTGAACCGGCCCGGATCCCCCTCGGATCCCCCGCGCATCCCCTGGGCATGGTCTGCCAGAACGGTTTGTGAAAAGTCGGGCACCCCGTACGCTGCTGGGACGCAGTCAGACCTGCGAGGAACCCCATGCCCATCCCTTATGTCATCGAGAAGGATTCCCGCGGCGAGCGCAGCTACGATATCTATAGCCGGCTGCTCAAGGACCGCATCATCTTCCTTGGCGAACCGATCGACGATTTCGTCTGCAACGTGGTCGTCGCCCAGCTGCTGTTCCTCCAGAGCCAGAAGCGCGACGCCGACATCACGCTCTACATCAACAGCCCCGGCGGCATGGTCAGCGCGGGCTTCGCGATCTACGACACCATGCAGTACCTGACCTGCGACGTGGTCACGGTGTGCGTCGGCCAGGCCGCGAGCATGGCCGCGTTCCTGCTCGCTGCGGGCACCAAGGGCAAGCGCTTCGCCCTGCCCCATAGCCGCATCATGATCCATCAGCCGATGGGCGGCACCCAGGGCCAGGCCACGGACATCGAGATCCAGGCCAAAGAGCTCCTGCGCATGAAGAACGAGCTCAACCGCATCCTCTCGGCCAAGACCGGCCAGCCCTACGAGAAGGTCGTCCGCGATTGCGAGCGCGACCACTACATGAGCTCGGAAGAGGCCTGCGCCTACGGGCTCATCGACAAGGTCGTCTCCAAGCCGGTCAACACGACCCCCTGATCGCGCTCGGCGCGCGTCCACCACCGTCCCCCGAAACGTCTGCGCGAGGCAGCCATGGTCATCAAGAACAAGAAGGGCGACGGGGATGGTCCGGCCGACAATTGCAGCTTCTGCGGCCGCTCGTCGAGCCAGGTCGAGCGCCTGATCGCGGGCCCGCCCGACATCTTCATCTGCAACGAGTGCGTCGAGGTCTGCTCGACGCTGCTGCGCGACCAGGGCAAGCGCAAGGGCACCGGCGAGGCGCCGCGCCTGGGCAAGATCTTCACCCCGACCGAGATCAAGGCGCACCTCGACCAGTACATCATCGGCCAGGAGCAGGCGAAGCGCACGATCGCGGTCGCGGTCTACAACCACTACAAGCGGCTGCGCCACAACCAGTCGGGCAATCCGGTCGAACTCGAGAAGTCCAACATCCTCATGCTCGGCCCCACCGGCAGCGGCAAGACCGCCATCGCCCGCTGCCTGGCCAAGCTGCTCAACGTGCCGTTCGCGATCGGCGACGCGACCACGCTGACCGAGGCCGGCTACGTCGGCGAGGACGTCGAGAACCTCATCCTGCGCCTCCTGCAGAACGCCGACTTCGACATCCCGCGCACCGAGATGGGCATCATCTACATCGACGAGATCGACAAGGTCGCGCGCTCCAGCGGCAACGTCTCGATCACCCGCGACGTCTCGGGCGAAGGCGTCCAGCAGGCACTGCTGAAGCTGGTCGAGGGCACCGTCGCCAACGTCCCTCCGGGTGGTGGGCGCAAGCATCCCGAGCAGAAGTACATCCAGGTCAACACCGAGAACATCCTCTTCATCTGCGGCGGCGCGTTCACCGGACTGTCCGAGATCGTCTCGCGGCGTCTGGGCGACAAGACCGTCGGCTTCAAGATCGATACCACTCCCGACGTCGGCCTGGACATCAACGAGGACGAACGCCTGCTGGCCCAGGTCCTGCCCGAGGACCTGGTCAATTTCGGCATGATCCCCGAATTCATCGGCCGCCTGCCGGTGACGGTCGCGCTGCAGCCACTGTCGGAAGACGCGCTGATGAACATCCTCACCCAGCCGAAGAACGCGCTGGTGAAGCAGTACCAGGCGCTGTTCTCGATGGAGGGCGCCGAGCTCACGTTCAGCGACGAGGCCCTGCGCGCGATCGCCAAGAAGGCCCAGGAGCGCAAGACCGGCGCCCGCGCGCTGCGCGCGATCCTCGAGGAAGTCATGCTCGACATGATGTTCGATCTGCCGCAGCGCGTGAAATTCCAGAAGGAATTCGTCGTCACCGCGGACGTCGTCGCCGGCAAGAGCACCATCTATTCGTCCGCTACGCGCGGCCCGAAAGAGAAAGAGACCGCCTGATCCGGCGGACGCCATGACCTCGACCGGACGCGTGCGGCTAGAGCAGGACCTGGGCGCCGCCACGCTCGATGCACGGCTGGCGGCCCTGCGCACCCTCACGCGCTCGGCCTCGCACCGCTCCCGCATCGGCACCAACGTGCACGTGCACACCGATCACTCGTTCAGCGTCTTCCGCTCGGCCTCCGAGGCCGCGTGGCAGGCGACCCAGGCGGGCATCGAGGTCTTCGGCATCAACGATTTCTTCACCACCGCCGGCCATGCCGAATTCTCGCAGGCCTGCCGCATCGCCGGCGTGCCGGCGGTCTTCGGCATCGAGTGCATCGCCATGGACCGCGAGCTCGAGGCCGCGCGCATCCTGGTGAACGACCCGGCGAATCCCGGCAAGATCTACCTGTGCGGCAAGGCGGTGACCAAGCCCCAGGATCCGCGCGCCGCGACCACCCTCGCGCGCGTGCGCTCGTTCCAGGAAACGCGCAACCGCCAGCTGATCGCCAAGGCCGACGCCCATTTCCACGCCACGGCAGCCGCCGGAGGACCGACCTGGCGCGACGTGGTCTCGCAGACGCCGGCGGGCAACACCACCGAGCGCCACGTCGCGAAGGCGATCCTCGCGCGCATCGCCGCGCTCGCGCCGGAAGCGCCAGCCTTCGCCCCCCTCTTCGAACGCGTGGTCGGCGCAGCCCCCGCCGCTTCGGATGCGGAGCGCCAGAACCAGATCCGCGCCGCGCTGCTGAAGACCGGCAAGCCCTGCTACGCACCCGAGGATCCCGCGGCATTTCCAGCCGTCGCCGATATCATCGCGCTCTTCCTGCAGCTCGGCGCGATCCCGACCTATCCCGTCCTGGGCAATCCGCTGACCAACGGCGAAGCGGATATCCGCGCCTGGTGCGACCGTCTGGACGCGTGGGGCATCCGCGCGCTCGAACTGATCCCCGCGCGCAACACCGACGATCGCGTCGCCGCCGTCCTGGCCGAGGCCGAGCGCCGCGGTTGGCCGGTGTTCGACGGCACCGAGCACAACACCCCGGCGATGGAACCGCTGACCACGAAATGGGGATTGGACGGCCGCTTCCGCCTGCAGTTGCGCGCTGGCGCGCTGGTGCTGCTGGGACATCAGGACCTGTGTGCGCGTGGCCAAGCCGGCTACATCGACGCCGACGGCGCCCTGGTGGCGGGCGGCTATGACGCGTGCCGCGCGGCCGGCGAGCGGTTGCTGCACGGGACGCGCGCATCGACGGCGTGAGCGGGTTGGATGGTGGATGGTGGTTGGTGGTTGGGGGAGGCTGATGCCGGGTCATGCCGCCCATCGCGCGCACCACCTTACTTTCCAGGACATCGGCGGTGGCCAGCAGGACGACACGCGCAGATCCGCGCTAGGATAGCGGTACGAAGCAGGCTATCGCCGCCAGCCCCCCACGGCCCCCTCTGCCATCGGACGCCCCATGACCTTCCCCCTCGTCGACGCCGCGACCCAGGACTGCATCACCGCCGAGCAGGCCGAGTTCTTCAAGGACAATGGCCTCTTGGTCATCCGCAACCTGATCGCCGCCCCCGAGCTCGAACGCCTGCGCCGTGAGACCCAGACCCTGGTCGATCGCGCGGTCGCGGGCTGCGAGGATCCCGACTACGCCTACAAGGAACACGAGTCGAGCGGGAAGCGCGTGCCCTACCGGGTCGAGTACGTGGTCGACAAGCTCCCCTCATGCCGCGCGCTCGCCGGGCATCCGTTCGTGCTGAGATCAGTGGAGCGGCTGCAGGGCCGCAACTTCATCCCCACCTGGGACAGCATGGTGTTCAAGAACGCGGGCGCCGGCACCGGCATCCCCTGGCACCGCGATTCCGGCGACGGCTGCGGCGCTTCCGACCGCGAGCGGCCGATCTTCAACGTCGACATGTACCTCGACCATTCCGACCGCACCAACTGCGTGTGGGGGATCCCGGGCTCCAACCGCTGGAGCGAGGCGCGCGCATTCGACACCATCGCCCGGCTGAACGACGGCGGCTTCCGCACCGAGGGCGCGGTCGCGATCGAGATGCAGCCGGGCGACGCGCTCCTGCACAACATTCTCGCCCTGCATGGTTCGGCGCCGGCGCAGAGCCACCTGCGGCGCGTGCTCTATTTCGAATACCGTGCGGGCGAGACCGAGAGCGCGCACGGACCGCACACCCCCGAGTACATCCCGGCCAAGCAGCAGGTGCTGCTCGCCTGCCTGCGCGACCGCGCCCAGGCCCCCTATGCGCGCGGCGAGCGCCCGTTCGCCTATCGCCCGGATGGTGCGTTCGCCGTGGGCGCCGATGCGCACGCGACGCCCGCCTCCTACCGCTATCCGCATCAGCAGTATTGGCGGACGCCGCACGCGACCGGCGCTGCCACGGCCTGAGGAGCGCGCTATCATCCGGCATGCGTCGCCCGCATGTCATCGACGTCGACGTCGCCACCTGCGGCCTCGCCTGCTGGTCCGGCACCGCCGAGGCGATGGCGCGGCCGCACCGGCACAACGAGATCGAGCTGAACCTGATCGAGCGCGGGACCATGACGTATCTGCTCGGAGGGGAACGCATCGAGCTCACCGCGGGCGGCCTCGGCCTGTTCTGGGGCGCGATGCCGCACCAGCTGGTGGGGTCGAGCCGCGACGTCTGGTGCCATTGGGTGACCGTGCCGCTCGCCTGGTTCCTGCAGTGGCGGCTGCCCGGCCGGCTGACCACGGCGGTGATGCACGGCAGGATGGTGCTCGATGCCGACCGCTCGCGGCAGCGGCACCAGCTCGACCTCGCGCAGTTCGCCTGCTGGGCGACGGAGCACCGCGGCACGAGCGCCGAGAGCCGCTCCATCCTGCTGCTCGAGGCCCACGCGCGCCTGCGCCGCATCGCCAACGCCATGACCGTGGCCAGCGGCCCCGGTTCCGATCGGCCGCGCCGGGCCAGCAGCGGGG
>JACCZE010000317.1 GCA_013696105.1 Planctomycetota bacterium
CGCGACCCGGTCGCTCTGCGCCTGGGTCTCGGCGATGAGGATCGCCTGGCGATGATTCGAGAGAGCCAGCTTCTTTCCGACCAGCGCGGCGATGCCGGTGCGCGCGCCTTCCAGGTCGGCGTCGGCCTGCAGTGCCAGCTCGTGCGCCGTACTCGCCTCCAGCCGACTGACCAGCTTCTGCACCAGGAGCTTCTCGAGCGCCGCGCTCCGTTTATGCGCGTCGCGTGCCCGCGACTCCGAGCTCGCGAGGACCGCCTGTGCCGAGCGCTGGCCGACCTCCTGTTCTTGCTGCGCGATGATCAGGTTCTGCTGGGATTGGGCGAGCGCGGCGTCCGACAACAGCGATTGCGCCACGAACCTGTGCACCTCGCGTTCCTCCTCGGTCGGATCGACCTCGGCCACGATTGCGCCGTCGGCGACCACGTCGCCGACGGCGAACCGGATCGACGCCAATCGTCCCTTAGCCAGGCACCTCACCTCGACCTCGCTGGCGGCGACCACGGTCCCCGTCGCTCTGATCCCCTGAGGGGTCGTGGTTGCGACGGTCTCGGTGGGCACGACGGCAGCTGTCACAGGAGTCGGGACGGACGGCAGTTGGATGTACCAGTATCCCGCCAGGGCCATGGCACACAGCGCCATGCACCCGATCGTGGAGTTGCTGCGTTGCGGCCGCGGCCGCGCGCGCTGGCCACCAGCGGAGGCCGGACGATCCGCCGTCTGCTCGTCGTCCATCTGCCTCGACCTCCGCTGCGGACGCGGGTAGGCCGACGGCAGCTCCGACCGCAGCTGCTGCTCCGGCCCCGGTTGGCGCTCGGGTTCCTGCGTTTCCGCGGGTTCCGCATCCGGTGCCTGGCGTTCCTGCTCCTCACGATCGAACCGCTGCTGCTCGTCTACGAGCCGCTGCTGCTCCCGCTGCTTCTGCTGCTTATGCGTCTCCTCTAGTCGCTGCTGTTCTCGTTGCTGCTGCAGTTCTCGCCACTGCAGCTCCTGCTCCAGCCGCCGCTGCTCAAGCTCAAGCCGTTGCCGATGCTGCGCCTGCCGCTGCTGGTGCTCCGCTGCCAGCTGCCGCTCCTGCCGAAGCTGGAGTTCACGCCTGGCCCGCTGCTCCCGCTCATTGCTGCAATTCGCTCCGGCTGCATCCCCCACATCCGAAGCCGGCATGGATCGCGCATTCGCGCCAGCATCGACCTGCGCTGACGCCTCGACCACTTGTGGGGCGGCACACGACGGGCAGCTGATCGTATCGCCGACGAGCGCGGCCGAGAGCCTCGCCCGATGCTCGCACGCACGACACGTGAAGCCGATCGTGTCGCCGACCGACCGCGAACCGCTGGCGACACCATCGCCCCGACCAACCAGCTGGACCGTCTTGCACCGCGGACAGCTCACCCGCTCGCCGGCCAACTCAGCCGAGATGAGACCGCTCAGCCCGCATGCGGCGCAGTCGAATCGCTTGCGCGCCGATGGCGGCGCCTTCGCGGATGGCGATGGGGTCGACGGTATGCGCGATTGCTCGCGGGCCGAGGTCGCGGTGCCGACGATCGCATGTTCACCGGATCGCTCGTGCGCCTCGTCGACCACGACCACCTGATCGCAGCCCGGACAGCGCAGGCGCTGTCCGGCACAGCGGTCGGGAATGCGAGCCCGATAACCGCAGGCTGAGCAGGTGAATGGAATCTTGGTGGCGGTGGTCATCGGAACCTCTGGCGCGTACAGCATGGAAGCACCAGTGGTGCCAATCCCCCACGTACATCCACGATCGATACCGCGTCGATCCGCCGACCACTGTACGTTCTGGTACACATCGCGGTACACACCCGTGCACAGTCGCGCATCACCTGCACCAATTCCCGAGCCGCTCACGAGGGATTGAACCGGTGCGAAGTTGGGAGTCGGTTGGTGGTGACCCAAAACCACCAACCACAACCACACACCACCATCTCCGCCCGGGCGCCGTGGTGGTTCAATCAGGCGGTCACCGTGTGCGGTTGTCAGCAGATCCACCGACATCCAGAGAAGAGAGGGCGGAAGGGGCCAGGGGTACCATCGACCCCGACCGGCCCCTCCGCCCGACGGGGGAACCCGGATGGGGCACAGGCCGAAGCCCCCCCCTTCGACACTAAGGCGATTCTTCGTAGCCGGCGATGCCGTGCAGCTTCATCCGCGAATACAGCCGGCGGCGGGTGATGCCGAGCAGCTGGGCGGCATACGTCTTGTTGCCTTCGGCACGCGCCAGCGCCTGCTCGACCAGCTGGCGCTCGTTGCTGTTCAGGTCGAACGGCAGCTTCTGTGCGGCTTCCGCGCCCGCCGGGACGACCGGCAGGCGCGGGTTCGATGGCCGGCCGAACACCTTCGGGGACAGGTGGGCGACATCGATGGGTTCGCCATCCGCGGCGATCAGCGCGCGCTCGAGCACGTTCGCGAGCTCACGGATGTTGCCCGGCCAGTGGTGGTTCGAGAGCATGGCCATGGCCGCTTCGGTGATTCTCTCGCCCAACATGGATGAGCGGCGCAGCAGTTCACGCGCCAGCCGCGGGATATCCTCGCGACGCTCGCGCAGCGGCGGCAAAGTTATGTTCGCGACATCGAGCCGGTAGAACAGGTCCTCGCGGAAGCGGCCGGCATCGACCTCGGCCGCGAGGTCGCGGTTGGTGGCCGCGACAACGCGCGTGT
>JACCZE010000328.1 GCA_013696105.1 Planctomycetota bacterium
CGACATGAACAAAACCATTTTACGGCTGATACGGCCAATCTTAGCCGTCATTAGCCTCGTCATGGTACCGAACCGCTGGGATGGCCACTGAGCGCCACCGTTACACCTGAACTTCGATGTTGCGGACTCCGCTGGTGGCCATGTAGGGGATGGGTTGGAGGGTCGAACGATGCTGGTCTGCCTGTACGCGAGGTGCTCCACACGTGCCCAGAGCGACGCCGAGAGCATCCCTACGCAGCTTGAACGCGGTCGCGCTTGGATCGAGCGCGAGGGCATGACCCTGCTCGGCGAGCCCTACATCGACGCCGCCAAGTCCGGCGGTTCGATGACCGGGAGGCCAGCCATCCACGACTGCCTGGCCGCGTGTTGCCGGCACCGCGCCGTGCTCCTGGTGTCATCCATCAGTCGACTGGGACGGTGCACCAGGGACGTGCTTGAAGCCTGCGACCAGCTTCACCGAGCGGGGACTGCGTTCATCGCGATCAACGACGGCGTGAGGTCGGATTCACCATCGGGGAAGCTCTTGGTCACGGTCTTGAGCGCCTGCTCGAGCTGGGAACTCGACGTGTGCCGGGAGCGGACGACACAGACCTTGGCTGCTATGAGGCGTGCCGGCAGGCGAGTGAGCTTCCATCCCCCGTGGGGCTGGTCATTCGACGCGGCGAACAACCTGATCGAGGTGGCTGCTGAGCAAGCCGTCCTCAATGAGATGCAGGGGATGCGCACTTCCGGCATGTCTTACCAGCGCATCGCCGACTCCATCAACAGCCAGGGCATCTCCTCCAAGCTCGGCAACGCGTGGACGGCCCGAGGGGTCCGGATGATCTTCGTCCGCTTGTCCAAGCTCCATGCCGCCGCCTGACCCCGCCGCCCGGTTACCCGACCCCGGCAGGACGGGGGCTGGACCGCCGCTGGGGCTACCCCCGCAGTAAACGTTTGCCAGCCGCACACGACCCTCGATGTAAACTATATAAGTACATGACAAGTAAAAGATTACGACAACACCTGATTGCGGACGGGTCGATCCGAGGCCCCTTCCTGGTGTGATACACCGGGCCACTTTTTCGGAGGAGCTGGAATCTGTATTCCCAGGGGGGGAAGGTTTCTGCCTCCCTTTGATCGGTTCTTGCGCGGGTGGGGTCGCTGCGGGTACGACGCGCGACTGAGGGCTGACCGATGACGACGCATGATGAAGTAGCAGCAGCAAGCGAGTCGGTCGTGGTCGATTCCGTCGGCAAGACGACGACCACGTCCACCGGTGACGTGTTCACCCGACTCGCCGCCTTTGGCGCCGCTGCCTTCGCCACCGACGCGCCCATGCAGGACTACCTGCGCTCCGCCGGCATCGCCGACCCCGCCATCTGGTCGGCGTTCCGTCTCGGCGTTGGCCACGGCCTGCCGCTCGATGGCCTGACCGAGCACGACTGGACCGCGCTCGCCGGCCTCGGCCTCGGCTCCGCCACCCGCCGGACGCTCCGCCTGGGGATGCCCGGCACCATCCTCATGCCGACCTTCCACCCTGGCGAGCCCGAGAAGGTCGTCGGCTTCATCAGGCTCACCGCGAGCTGGGATCTGCATCGCTTCGCCACGCCACCCGCCGGGCTCGCCTGCACCGCCGACATCATCAACGCCCCGCGAGTCGTGATCGCCGACGTTCCACTCCTCGGCCTGCGCCTCGCCAACCTCGGTGTCGGCGGCGTCGCCGTCGTCGAGGACCCGGCCGTGCTCCCGCCGCTGGTGGAGTGGTTGAGCACGCGCGAGGTTGTCATCGCGGGATTCCGCACGGCCAGCCGGGCTGCCATCCGCGCCGCCCTCGGTGAAGTCGGAGCGCGGGCCATCGACGTGGTGATGCTCCCCGAGATCGGGCGGTCACCAGCCGCGTCGATGCGCGTGCTCGGCATAGGAGGCGACGAAGCGCCTGAGCCGATCAGCCTGCATGTGCTGCGCGACATTCACCGGTACTCCGTGGTCCGCCTCGGTGCAGGCGACGCTGCCAGGGCGTTGCGCACCCTCGGGATCGAGGACGCGCGCTTCGTCGAGGCGTTCAAGATCGGCTTTCTGCCTGCTGACTTCGACCGCGCCCTGTCGTGCGACCAGCGCCGGATGGTGAAGGGTCGCATCACCGGTGACGCTCTCGTGGTGCCGGCCTTCGACAGCGAGGGCGTCGTCGTCGATCTGATGCTGGTGCCCGCCACCGATGCCCCGGCTGTCCCGTCACTCCATGACGAGCCCCGCGGCCTGATCGGCGCCGCCGTGACCACGGCCTACGATTCCGTGATCGTTGTCGACGCGGTGCAGGACGCCGCCGACCTCTCCGCCGAGGGCCATCGCCAGGTCGTACTCCTGCGCGGTGTGCGCGACGCCGAGGCGAACGCCGCCCGGATGGTCGCCAACGGTGTTCGCCACGCGGTGGTCCGGTCTCAGCACGACGCGGAGGAGATCAGCGCCGTGCTTCGAGCAGCGGGCATCGAGGTCACGGCCAGCGGGGAGCGGCACGTCATCCGTGCTGGCTCGGTGCTGACCTTCCCCGGTGTCAGCGCGGCGGCCGCCAGCGTCGCCATCGAACCACCGGCAGCTCCATCCACGCCGGTCATCATCCCCGATCTCGTGCTCGTCGAGCACAACCAGCGCACCGAGCAGGCGACGTTCACAGCCGACGACATCAGCTACGAGGTCGAGGTTCCATGGGACGAGCGCACACGCATCGCCGTCCGCATCAAGCGCGGCGGGCACGAGCACCCCGATCGACTCGACCTTGCCGAGGATGCTCAGCGCCGACGCTGCGCTTCGTCGGCCGCGCTGCGCGTGAACGCATCTCCGGTCGTGATCGAAGCGCACCTCGTTCAACTCCACCACGCCGTCCGCGACCTCGCCGATCAGGTGGCGGCACCGCCGCCGTCTCGGAGGCCTGCGTCGCCGACCGCGATGAGCGACGTCGAGCGAGCCGAGGCGATGGAGCTGGCGAAGCAACCGGACCTGCTTGACCGCGTGCTCGCCGACCTCGGCGGCTCGCTGGGATGGGTCGGCGAGGATTCCGCCAAGCGCCTCACGTTCCTCGCCGCCATCTCCCGCAACCTCGACGAGCCGGTGTGGGTGGCGCTCACCGCCAGCGGCCACGGCGAACGCTGCCCTGGCCTCGCCGCCATCGCGGCCATCACGCCACCAGAAGACCGCGTGCATGTGTCGAAGTTGTCGGACGGCACCTTCTACTACGCCGACCCGGCCGGGCTGCGGCACAAGCTGGTCATCATCGACGATGCGAGTGCGATCAGCACCGGCGTCGGCACCGCGCTTCGTGTGCTCAAGCGGCGTGGTGCGTTGTCGGCACCTCGCGTCGAGCGCGATCCCGTTCGCGGTGATGTGCGGACGACGTTCATCGAGGTCCATGGCCCGGTCGCCGTGCTCACCGCCACCGGCGGCACCGTCGATCCGCAGCTTCAACCCCACGTCGTGGAGATCGCCGCCGACGAGTCCCCCGAGCATGTCGCCCGCGTTTACGCGGAGCGTCACCGCCGGCTCGCGCAACCATCCGACCAGGGCGAGGTCGAGCGCGTCATCAAGCGACTTCAGAACCTCCAGCGCGTCATCGGGCCGCGCCGCGTGACCATTCCCTTCGCCGAGGGCATCGAGGGCTTCGGCGCGTCGGCCCGGGATCGTCGAGAGCACGAGACGCTGGCGTCGCTCATCGCAGCGCATGCCCTCCTGCACCAACATCAACGTCAGGTGATCGCCGGATCGGTGACGGCCACGGTCGATGACTTCATCGTCGCGGCCACGCTGATGAACGAGCGCCGGGCGATCGACCATGGCGGAATCGGATGGCACGCCCAGCGCCTGCTGACCGCGGTCTCGTCGGCCGGGATCGCCGACTTCTCGATGGAGGACCTGAACCGCCTGCTCCCCGGCTGGACGAGGCATGCGTTCCGGGCCGGCATCGACGAGTTGGTGGCGCTCGACTACGTTGCGTCCAGCCGCGCTGGCCGCGGAGCGGTGCGGATTTATTCGATGTACCATGGACGCGCCCTCCCCGCGACGGCCCCGGTTTCCTGCATTTCGCTGCGTTCGACCAGGCAGTTGGTGAAGTTGGCGGAGGTTGGCGACACGGTGAAAACCAACGTTACCGCGGAGCGCGACGTGGGTTAGGCGCGGTTGGTGAGGTTGGCGGCGAAAAAGGCCCCACCCCCCCGCACATCGAATAATCACATGCACATCGAACGTTTTGGAAACCGACCATGCCTCCTCCATCTACACCACCAAGCCAGCCACGGCACCCGGCCGTCGCGGCCTACCTCGACGCGCTCCGCGCCAGCGGCAAGGACAGCACCGCCTACACCTATGGCCACTACCTGAACCTGTTCGAGGGATGGATGGGTCGAGCACGCCTCGACCTCATGCACGCCACCACCGACCAGCTTGCCGGATACCAGCTCTGGTTGTCGACAGACAGGCCGGCGCGCCTCGGTGCCGTTCGCGCCAGGACGACGCAGGGCACAGCCGTCATCACGGTGAAGTCCCTGTACGCCTGGCTCCGCAAGCGCGGCTTCATCATCCACGATCCTGCCAAGGCGCTCGTGCCGCCGAGCACGCCGCGGACGCTGACGGTCCACAAGGACCACCTGACGTTGCAGGAATGCACGGCGCTGATTCAAACCCAGGCGGCGATGGTTCGCGACCACCCCGCCGACACCAGCCCGAGCTACCGCGCACTGGAGATCCGCAACTTGGCCATGTTGTGCATCGCGCTCGCGACCGGCCGCCGCGTCCACGGTCTCGTCGCGCTGCGCCTCGACCAGATCGACCTGGAGCGCAACGAGATTCGGGTGGAGCGTGAGAAGGCACGCATAGGCAGGGTCTTGCCGATTGCCTCGTTTTCGGCTGAGACCGTGAAACGGTACCTCGACGAGGCTCGGCCTGTCCTGCTCGACGGGGCACAGAGCCCGTGGCTGTTCATCAGTCAGCGCGGTGGCGCCCTCTGCACGCGGGCCGTCTCCTGCGTCCTCGACAACGCCGTGCAAGAGACCATCGCGCGCAACCCGGACCTCACCGACCTGCCCACAAAAAGAATCTCGACACACAGCCTGCGCGTGAGCTTCGCTACGCTTTTGTTCGCGGGTGGTGCGAACATCCGTTCGATCAGCGAGCTGATGCTTCATCGGACGTTGAGCACAACCGCGAAGTACACACCGATCCCCATCGCCGATCTTCGCCGCGTGCTGCTCGCCGCGCACCCGAGGGCGTGATTCGTGCTCCGCGATGACGTCGATACCTACATCGCCTCCTGCGCCGCCACCACATGGGCGCCGAGGACGGTGGCGTCGAACCGTCCACGCCTGT
This sequence comes from Planctomycetota bacterium, assembly GCA_013696105.1. GTDB lineage: Bacteria > Planctomycetota > UBA11346 > UBA11346 > UBA11346 > JACCZE01. The sequence continues at coordinate 5,335 of JACCZE010000328.1, forward strand.
ACCGCGTCGTCCGCTGGCTGCGGAGCCGTGGCATCCGACGCTGGGCGAACCTCACCGCCGCCGACCTCGACGCCTTCCTGCTCGACCTCGTCGAGGAGGGTTTGGCCTACGGCACGCGCAACAACTACGCGGTCATGCTGCGCAGCTTCGGCGACTGGCTGACGACGAGGGGCAGGGTGCTCTCGAACCCCGCGGCCGACCTGGCGGTGCTCGAGGAGGACGAGGGAACGTTGCCGCCGGCACCGCTGTCCGAGGAGCAGGTGCGTCGGCTGTTCGAGATCCTGTCGAGCGGTGACGCGGACGCGGTCGGCTACCGCACGCGGCTCCATGCCGAGCTGCTGTACGGCTGCGCCCTTCGTTCGGCCGAGGCGGTGAACCTGGCCGTCACCGACCTCGACTTCGCCGAGCGCATCGTGCTGGTGCGCGGCGGCAAGGGCGACAAGGACCGCATGGTTCCGATGATGCGCGGCGTGCTCTCGGCGGCGAAGGACTACCTCGCCGTTCGCCGCGAACTCCTTCGCGGACCTGACACCGGCATCCTGCTGATCGGCAGGAACGGCCAGCGCCTCAACCAGAAGGTGATCGGTCGTGTCCTCGATCGCGTGTCGAGGATTCTCGGCGTTCACGTCTATCCGCACCTCCTGCGCCATAGCCTCCCCGTGCATCTGTTGCGCAACGGCGTGGATGTTCGCGTTATACAGGAGATCCTGGGTCATGCGCAACTCGACACGACCCAGATTTATTTGAGGCTGGTACCGGGGCACCTTCGGGAGGATTACGACAAGGCGATGCCGCCAATCGCAGTGGAGGGCGGCTGAACCGACGATAGACCGGGTTCCGCGAGGTGATATTGTCGGCGATATGAGGGTCGTCCTCGACACTAACGTGCTGGTCGCTGGTTTGATGTCCCGCAACGGGGCATCGCATCAGATTCTCCGTGGGATCGCGCTCGATGTCGTGAACTTCGCCATCTCCGTGCCGCTGTTTCTGGAGTACGAGGACGTGCTCAAGCGGCCCGCCATGGTACGCCAGACCGGCCTCTCGGCGAAGGACATCGACATGATCCTCGATGTCATCGTCGCGAATGGCCATCAGACCCCGCTCGACTTCATGTGGCGACCCCAGCTTCGTGACGCGGACGACGAGATGGTGCTGGAGGCGGCCACCAACGGTGGTGCCACCGCCATCGTGACCTTCAACCAGCGGGACTTCCTGCCCGCCGCCACCACATTCGGTCTCCGCGTCATCACCCCCGCCGATTACCTGCCCACCATCAGAGGGAAACTACCATGAGCCAATATGCCCTGCGCGTCCCCGATTCGCTCCTGGCCCGTGCCCGCAAGGTTGCCGAGCAGGACCATACGTCCATCAACCAGTTCTTCGTAGTGGCCATCGCCGAGAAGCTGGCCTCGCTGGAGTCCGAGCGGTTGTTCATGGCCAAGCGCGCCGAGCGGGCGAACCCCAAGGCCGTCCTCTCGATCCTGGATCGGGTGAAGGACCGCGAAGTCGTGCATGCGGGGGACCGCATCGGGCGTCCCGCTCGTCGCCGATCCCCGGTGAAGTAGACGCCCAGCCGACCCTGGTGCGCTTCCCGTAGAAGCCGCTACCGTCCCGACGTGTCGGCCCTCCGGTACCGCTCGCCGTCCTCCCATGTAGATGCAGGCGTCCCACGCCGCTTCGACCCCCGCCACCGCGACCAGACGGCCGCGCGGGCTGGCCATGGCCTATTTTTTCGCTCGATGTGTGCGGCGGACCAAGGGGGGTCTGGGATAATCCATGCCTACTCGGATGAGTTGTCGCAGCTCACGGCGGGGGCGAATGGGGCACATCGGATGAAGGGGGCGCTCATGGTATTTGGTCTTGAACTTCAGCAGGAGAAGAGGGGAGCGGATGCAATGCCGTTCACTTTAACCCCGCCCTTTGGTGCGCCCGAATGGCAGTTTGGATTCGCGTGGAAATGATCGCCCTGGTCGTGGTTTGTAAGCATGTCGTCGTGCTTCGATGATCATGGCGTCGATTT
>JACCZE010000384.1 GCA_013696105.1 Planctomycetota bacterium
CGCGACAGCCTGGTCGTGCTGCCGACGGGCGGAGGCAAGAGCCTCTGCTACCAGATCCCAGCCGTCTGCGGCTTGGGGATGACCTTGGTCGTCTCACCGCTGATCGCCTTGATGGACGACCAGGTCGCCGCCGCGCGCGAAGCCGGCATCTCTGCGGGCGCGCTGCACGGGAACGTGCCAGAGGAGGAGCGCCGTGACCTGAGGGCCCGGTTGGCGGCCGGGCGGCTCGATCTGCTGTACGTCAGCCCCGAACGTCTGTGCGTCGGTGATCTCATGTCGACCATGCAGGGCCAGCTCGGCCTGGTCGCCGTGGACGAGGCCCACTGCGTCTCGCATTGGGGGCATGACTTCAGGCCCGAATACCGTCAGCTCGCGCCCATCCTCGCGCAGATCCCCAAGGTACCGCGCATGGCGCTGACGGCGACGGCGACGCCCCAGGTGCAGGATGACATCTGCGCGCAGCTCGGCCTACGCGATCCGCTGCGCCTCGTGGGCCACGTCGACCGGCGCAATCTGGTCTACCGTGCGCTGCCCCGTGCGAATGGCACCAAGCAGGTGGTCGAGGTGGTGCTCCGGCACCCTGGGGACGGCGGCATCGTGTATGCCCAGACCCGCAAGGAGGTCGAGCGGCTCGCGCATGCGCTCCAGCAGAGTGGCATCGATGCGGCCGGGTATCACGCGGGCATGGATGCGCGCGAGCGCTCGCGGGTGCAATCCGACTTCGTCAATGAGCGTCTGACCGTGGTGGTGGCGACCATCGCGTTCGGCATGGGCATCGACCGCAGCAACGTGCGCTTCGTCATCCATGCCAACGCGCCGAAGTCGATCGAGCACTACCAGCAGGAGGCCGGACGGGCCGGTCGTGACGGAGACCCGGCCGAATGCGTGCTCCTGTTCAGCGCGGGCGATCTCGCCACGCATCGAGCCCTCGCGCTCAAGGATGGGGGCATGTCCGCGGAGCGGACGCGCGTGCTCGACCGCCAGCTGAACGAGGTCGGTCGCTACGCCATCGCGCCGATCTGCCGCCATCGGCTGCTCACCGAGCATTTCGGCCAGGGATTCGAGGCCCTTGCCGGAGGATGCGCGGCGTGCGATGTCTGTCTGGGTGAATCCAGCGAGCTTCCCCAGTCCGAGGCGCTGGTGATCGCGCAGAAGATCATCAGCACGGTCTGGCGGACCGGCGGTCGCTACGGCGGCGGGCACGTGGTCGACATCCTCCTCGGCAGGACCACGGACAAGGTGGAGCGTGGCGGTCATGCGGCCCTGCCCGTCTTCGGTCTGCTGAAGGAATCGGGAGAGGCCAGTCTGCGGGCCTGGATCGATCAGCTGCTGATCCAGGGGCATCTCGCGGTCATTGAGGAGAACGATTACCCGTTGGTGGTGATGACCGATGCGGGCCGCGCCCTGTGCAAGGGTGAGGGCAGCGTGCGGCTCGGGCTCAGCATCGTCTCGACCGGCAAATCCAAGAAGGGATCGCAACGCCGCGGGGCGGTGGCGCCGACCGACGGCCGGGATGACGATCTCTTCCAGAAGCTCCGCCGGCTGCGCCGCGCTCTCGCGGAGCGTCGCCATGTGCCGCCATACGTGATCTTCACCGATGCGACCCTCCACGGCTTGGCCGCCGCCAAGCCCCGGACCTTGCCGGCGATGCTCGAGGTCAAGGGGGTCGGCGAGCGCAAGATGAAGCTCTATGGCCCGGCCTTCCTCGCGGTGCTCGCGGGCGGGGATCCCGACGAGATGCTGACCGCCTAGCAGGCTGTTGAAAAACAACAGCCTGCTAGCGTTGAAGAAACCCCGGCGCGACCTGCAGTCGCTATTTTGCCGGGGTTTCATCAACTTCGACTTTTTGTCCAGGGGGCAAAATGCCCCCTTCAACCCCCTGAAGGCTGTTTTTCAACAGCCTTCTAGGCGACGGGCCGCGTGGCGATGGATTCTCCGCCCGCGCGTGGTATAAAGTCGATGCCCCTGCTGTGTTCGAGGTCTGGCCGCAGCTCCTGGCCTTTCAAGAATAATGGGGACCTGATACTCCCAGTCGGGCCATGCCCACATGGGGAGGTTCCCACCTGAACATATAGGTTCAGGGCACGCCGCTGGATACGGCACAAGCGGAGGCTCTTTTACCGGGTCGCGACGACCCCGCGCCGGCAACGCCCGGCGTCTTTTTTACGATGGCGACCCTCGTGGATCGACCTGGGGTCGAGCGCGAGAGGCGGACGCGAGCGAGAGGCGAGAGGTGAGCGTGCGCATTACGCTGGCTCAAGCGATGGGCACCTGCTTCGGCGTCCAGGATGCCATCGACATGGCGCTCGAGCCCGAATTCCGGGATCGCCTCACCGTCGTCGGCCAACTCGTCCACAATCCCCAGACCATGGAACGCCTGCGCGCCAATGGCGTGCGCATCGTCGAGCGGGACCAGATCGATACGATCGAGACGGAGGCGGTGATGATCACCGCCCATGGCGCATCGGATACGACCAAGAAGGACCTCACCAAGCGCGGGTTCACGGTCTACGACGCGACCTGTCCGCTGGTCATCCGTCTGCACAAACTGGCGCGCTTCTTGGAAAGACAGGGATATTTCCCGGTGATCATCGGCGAGGCGAGCCACGTCGAAGTCCGCGGCGTGGTGGGCAACCTGACGCGTTCCGCGGTCGTCAACGACGAAGGGGACCTGTCGGGCCTGGTCGGGCAGACCCGCATCGGTATCGTCAGCCAGACCACCAATCGCCTCGAGAAGGTGCAGCGCATCGTCACTGCGATCCGGGCGCTTCCCGGTGTCGAGGATGTGCGCTTCATCGACACCATCTGCGAACCGGTCAAGGAGCGCCAGCGGGCGATCCAGGATCTGCTGGCCCAGGACATCGACCTCGGCGTGGTGATTGGCGGCAGCAACAGTGCCAACACCCGCAAGCTTATGGAGCTCATCCGCGACAAGGGCATCGAGGCGCACCATATCGAGGGCGCGTCGGATCTGGATCCGCACTGGTTCCAGGGCAAGAATCACGTTGGCATCACCGCGGGCACGAGCACTCCGCAGGATGTGATCGAAAGCGTCCATGCGGCGGTACGGAGCCTCGGAGAAACCGCATCGAGCTGACGCATCGACGGACTGGGACCGTCACGGTGGTGGGCGACGACCACCCGATCGAGCACCGCATCACCGGGCTGATCGATTGGATGCCGGCGTCCGGTGCGGCTCGTCTCGGCTGGCTCTTCGCGGCCGAGCCCAATCCGTTGGCAGGGTGGTCCTCCTCTTGGCGACCCTCGAAAGCGTCCGTCAGGACTTCTTCAAAGCCGCCCGGTCGTGGCCTTGTCCACTGTGGCACGGTCGATAAGGTTCCGACCCGCACGGCGCTGTAGCTCAGGGGTTAGAGCGGAGGCTTCATAAGCCTTAGGTCAGTGGTTCGATTCCACTCAGCGCTACCAGGTCATCGACGAGACGGTCTGAAACCGCTTCCGAGGCCTATTCCGGCAGGATCACGAACGCGCCGCTGAGTTCCTTGA
>JACCZE010000397.1 GCA_013696105.1 Planctomycetota bacterium
GACCTGGCCATCGGTCCGGGAACGTTCAAGCCGGTGGACACCGAACGCATCGAGGACTACCGCATCCACGCCGAACACTGCTCGTGTCCGACCGAGACGGTGGCGGCGGTGCAGCGCTGCCGCGAGGCCGGTGGCCGGGTCATCGCGGTCGGCACGACCTCCGTCCGTACGCTCGAGACCGCTGCCGCCCAGCCTGGCGGATTCGCGCCCTACCAGGGGTGGACCTCGCTCTTCCTGCACCCGCCCGCGCGTTTGCGGGTGGTGGATGGGCTGATGACCAACTTCCACCTGCCGCGGTCCAGCCTCTTGATGCTGGTGGCTTGCCTGACCGGCCGGGATCGGCTGTTGGAGTCCTACGCCACCGCCATCGCTGGCGGATACCGCTTTTTCAGCTATGGCGATGCGATGCTGATCCTGCCATTGGATCCAACCCCGGACCGTGCGACCTAACCCCCAGGCCGAGCGGCTCGTGGGTCGAGCGCCGGCTTGCTTCGGCCGGGGAATGCATACAAGCATGTCCCTTCAGAATTCCCGGGAGCCGTCCATGTCACGCGTATGCTTCTTCACTGGTCGTAAGTCCATGTCCGGCTGGACGAAAGCCGAAAAAGGCGCACGTCGCGACGGTGGCGTGGGCAACAAGATCAAGGGCCGCACCAAGCGCATGGTCAAGCCGAACCTCAAGAAGCTGCGGTGCGTCATCGACGGCGAGATCCGCAGCGTCTGGGTGTCGACCCGCGCGATCAAGAAGGGCCTCGTGATCAAGCCTTCCCGGGTCAAGGTCGCCGCGAGCGCCTGATCCTGTCCGGCGCCATGGCGGAGTGGCTACGCAGCGGATTGCAAATCCGTGTACCCCAGTTCGATTCTGGGTGGCGCCTCCAATACGAACCTGCGCGTACGTCACTCCGGCGGCGCGCCATTCGACCTTTTCCTAGCCAGCCACGTCAGGTCGCCAAGGTAGTGGCATGTCGCCCTGCCGCCTGACCCTCCTGCTCCTGGCTCTGATGGTGATCCCGGGGTGCGACCACGGCGTTCCCGGCGGTGGGCCGCTGGTCCACAGCACGGCGCTGCCGTCCGTGCAGGGCAGCTACACCGGGACGACGACGGCGACCATCGGCGGAGGCGTCACCTTCACCGTCGTCGGAGCCTCGGTGACCGGGAACATCGACTTCACCTTCGCCAATAGCGTGTCGACTCCACCCGCCACGTTCACGGCGAGCAGCAGCTTCAGCGGAACCTACGACCCCGCCACCCGTACCGTCGACTTCTTCACCACCGATTTCTCGTTCGACACCACGACCGGCGCGTCCTCGCAGAACGACTACACGGGAGTGATCACCATCAATACCGACCGCACGTTCACGGTCGTGCTCAGACTCGCTTCCGACCAGCACTGGAATCCGGGCGGCGGCTTCGTCGACTACGTCTTCCGATTCGTCATCGCCTATTCGGGAACCCGCAACCCGGGAAGCTGATCCGCCTCCGCTAGTTCGTGGTTATATCCACGGCGTGCGGAGCGTCTGCCGTATATGGATCCATTCCGGACCGGGAGCCGAGACATGCGCACCGCCATCGCGACGATCGTGTTCACCGCTACGGTGGCTGCCGCTGCCGAGCAGCCGACACAGGACGTGGCGCCGCCTGCGAAGCCAGGCCTGTTCGCCGACCACCGCATCGTCGATGCCGAGATCCCGCTCCCCGTGCTCGATCGCGCGCGCACCGTCGCCGTCCTCTACTCCCACGCCCCCGCGGACAAGAACCTGACCAAGGGCCTCGAGGAGCTGGCGGCTGCCGAGCCACAGCGCTACACGCTGCGCACCGCGTACACGCCGATGCGCGATTGGCTGCGCATCGCTGGCGGCTTCGCGCACTTCCAGGTCGGGGGCGGCACGCGGCCGGAAAGCCGCCTCGCCGATTTCGAACGCCTGATGGGCAACAACCGCATCGGCGATCTCGCCGCGGTGGCCGCGGTGCAGTACGACACCCGCGACCTGCCGAGCGGGCGCCAGATCGAGAGCGGATATTACGAATACTCCGGCATCATGGAGATCAACGTCTCCTCGGTATCCCTCGCGGGCGTGTACGTCGAGCAGCTGAGCGCATATCGCACCGTCGGCAACGGCACCACCGGCGTGGTCGACGGGCCCTTCCCGTATCCGGTCGAGCTGCCCAACGTGAACGTGCGCAACGTGCGCACCAACGTGAAGGTGCCGATGGGGATCAGCGGTGAGAACTCCGGCATCGCGCCGGTCGCCGCCACCCCATGGCCACGCGATCCGCGCGTCGCCTGGCCGACCTACCGCGACGGCATGGAGAAGCTCGCGGCCGCGCACCCGACGACGCGCTTCGTGTGGACGACGATCCCTTTGGCTTCAGCGGGGAACACCCAGCGCTCGTACTTCAACGCCGAGCTGCGCGCCTACGCCCACTCCACCGGCAAGCTCGTCTTCGACCTCGCCGACATCGCGAGCCACGACCCGGCAGGCACCCTGCAGACCGATCGCGATGGTCAGGTCCTCGCCAGCATGTACGCCGAACCCGGGGTCAGCGGGGCGATGAACGCCACCGGACGTCAGCGCGCAGCCAGGGCCTGGTGGTGGCTGATGGCGCGGATCGGCGGCTGGGAACCGCCGGCTGGGGCGGTATCGACCGCGGCCGACAGCACCGAACGCGAGTGATCGCCGATCATCACGGCGACGCACGCTCATAACCGGTGAGCTCGACGTATCCGCGTCCTACCGCTCGTCCGCCAGCGGACACGACGACCGCGCCTTCCCAATAGCGGAAACCCACGTCGAGTTCCTGGTCCGCGATCGCCGGTGCGACCACGAGATCGATTCCCGCCGAAGACACACGCACTGACCATCCCGACGGATAGGTCGCTCCACTGCGCGGGCTGGTCCACGTGCCCCGCGCCGCGATGGAGAAATCTCCCGTGGCCAACGCCCGTGCGTCGCCATCCACCCCGACGACGGTGCCGCTGCTGAAAGGATCGACGCTGCCATCCGCGCGGCGCATGCGATAGAGCATCAGATCGCGGCCATCGTCGAGCTGCAGCGAGAACCAGTCCCAACCGACCTGATCGGCCGCGAGCGCGCTGGTCGACCACTCGCGGTCCATCCACGAGGTCCCCGATACGGCGAACGACGTGCCGTCGACGGTGATGGAGCCGGTGGTCGGCATGCGCGTGAGCGAGTAGTAATACGATGCGTTGTCCGCGCTCTTGCGGCTCAGGCCGCGATCACCCTGCCGGACGATCGGTTTGCCGGGTTCCACGGACAGATCGATGGCGACGCCATCCGCGTCGGCGCGCAGGCGCGTCGGAGACCAGCCGTCGGCCGACCAGCGATCGACCCAGACTCGGAACGGATCGGCCGTCGCCCCCGCAATGCCGAGCGCGACGCGGGCGGAGAGCGCGTGGGCATGGAAGCGCTGCTCGGAGATATCGCTCAGCGCGAAGTGCGCGAAGTACAGCTCGCTCGCGGCCCATGCCGAGGTCCTCGGCGTGGCCTCGGCCGCGAGCGCGACGCGGAAGATGGTCAGCTGGTAGCCGAAACGGCGGCCGGCGCTGGTCGCCAGGTTGCCGGTATAGTACCACCATTCGGCGCGGAAATCGCCATGCGGACCGTGGTCACGCGGGAAGACGAACTCACGCGCAGCGACGGCGCGCGCAAAGCCCGGCTCGGCCGGAGCGGACAGCGCCGCTGCGATGCTCGCGGAAGGAAGGATGGCGTGAGCGGGTGACCGCCACCACCACAGCGCGCCAGCAACAACGAGCGTAACCCCGATCAGGATACCCATCGATCGCCGCATCACTCGTTCCTCAGCACCGACGCGGGCGAGGCGCGACCCATGCGCCACGCCGGATAGAGCGACGCGGCGACCGCCGCCGCCAGCGCCAGGCCGACCGCTTGCGCGCACATCCACGGATCGACCTGGAGCTCGAAGGTCCAGCCGAAGGAGCGCCGATTGATCACCGATGACAGCACCGTCGACAGGGCGATCCCCAGCGGCACTGCGAGCGCGCCGGCGAGCGTACCGGTGACCGTCGCCTGGGTGACGATCAGGGCCGCGACCTGGCGCGGTGTGCATCCGTACATGCGCAGGAGCCCCATCTCGCGTGAGCGTTCCAGGGCGAGCGACAGCAGCGCGCCGAGGATGCCGAGGAAGGCGACCACCCCGGCCAGCAGGCGGATGATGCCGGTGATGGCGAAGGTGCGGTCGAACACCGTCAAAGAATCCTGGCGCAGGGACGAGCTCGACGACATCGACAGGGCATCGCCACCTGCTGCGAGGCGCAAGGAGGCCATGAGTTCGTCGGCGTCGGTGCCCTGAGCAGCCAGGACCGAAACCGCAGACACGCCGCGATCGTCCCACCACTGCTCGTAGACTCTCCGATCGAGGAACACCTGTCCCCGATCGTTGGAGTAATCACGGAGCACGCCGACCACCAGGAAGTCGTGGTCCCCGCGATCGGTGCGCATGCGCACCGATCCGCCGACTGCGACGGCATGGCGGAAGGCGAAGGGCTCGGTGATCAGCACCGCCCCGGATACGAAGCCTGTCCACCCCGAGACCGGATCGCCAGCGAGGAAATGGAAGCTGTCGCGCATGACCTCTGGGATGTCGAAGGCGACGAGGTCGATGCGGCCATGAGGCGTGATCGGGTGCGCGTCGCGTTTGGTGATCACGGTGGCGACCCCCGGTGCCGCGCGCAGCCGGGCGATCAGGTCGTCCGACAGCGGCACCGCATCCATGCGCGCCGCGACCGATCGCGGTGCACTGATGTACACATCCGCGCGCAGGGTGGTGTCCAGCCAGACCACGAGCGCTGAACGGAACGATCCGACCATGATGCCGACGCCCAGGCTCGCTGCCGAGGCGATGACCAGGGCAGCCACCGCCACTCCGGTGCGGCTCAGGGTCGCGGCCACCGAGCGCACCGCCATCGCACCGAGCGGCCCCCCGATGATCGCCGCAGGCCCGCGCAATGCCGCCGAACCGACCATCACCGCGGCGGGAATCATCAGGGAGTAACCGATGATCACCGTTCCCAACGCGGCGAAGCCTCCGCCGATGCTGCGGCCGCTCAGGCAGATGAATCCCAGCGCGACTCCCAGCACCGCCAAGCCGACGACCGCCAGCCAAGGCGCGAGCGAGCGTGCGCGCGCTTCGAGCAGTGACCGGCCGAGCACAGCCGATGGTCTCGTACGCGTCGCTTCCCACGCGGGAATCGCGGTGGCAGCGAAAGTGGAGGCCATGCCCATGGCTGCGAGCAGTGCTAGGTGCATGGGCGGCAACGCCACATCACGCACGCTGACCACGAAGTAGAGATCGCTGACCGTGCGCGTGACCTGGCCGACCAGCGCATGTGCGGCGATGATCCCGCCGAGCAGGCCGATCGTCGTCCCCACCGCGCCAAGCAGCGCCGCTTCGCCGAGAACCGCGCTCGCGATCTGGCCCCGCGTGGCTCCGGCTAGGCGCAATCGGCCGATCAGCTCGCGCCGCCGCACCATCAGGAAGCTGACCGTGTTGTAGATCAGGAACATGCCGACGACCAGGGCGATGAGGCTGAGCGCGGTCAGATTGAGGTGGAATGCGCGGGTCATCTGGTCGAGCGCGGCGGTGCGCGATCCCGCGGTCGTGACCTCGGCTCCCGGAGGCAGGCCGATCGTCGCCGGATCGGGTGCATCAGCGCCGAGGATGAGGTCGATGCGATCGATGCGACCGACCCGCCCGAGCAATTCCTGGGCAGAACTGATGTCGACGATGGCGATGTCTGCAAGCGCCCGCCGCGACACGCCCTTGGCGGTGATCAGCGCGACCACGTGCAGCGCATGCGTACGCGTGCCGATCCGCACCGTCAGGTCCATTCCCGGCGCGACGCCCAACGCGCGCGCAGTCTCGTCCAGCAGCACCACCGCGTCTGGAACGGTCATCAGCTGCGCTACGGCTACACCCGCTCCGTCGCTCGAGAACGCACCGAGGTACGGCCGGAACGGCGCTTCCGCCAACGGATCGACCCCGGTCAGCCGCAGCACGCGACCCGGATGGGCGGGAAGCGCGACGTCGCATTCGACCACCGGCGCCGTCGCCGCGGGAGCGACCGCGCGGCGGATGCGCAGGTAGTCCGCATCCGGGATGCCCGATGGCCCGGCGACGATCTGATGCGTGGCGCGACCGGCGACTCCGGCCACCGACTCGGCGAACGCGCGCCGCGAGCTGGCGATGGCGAGATCGATCGCGGTCGCCATGCCGACGCCGAGGGCGATGCCGATCACCGCCAGCGCGACGAGCAGCGGATGCCGCGACAGGAAGCGGACGTTGGCGAGAAGGACGACACCCGATTGCCCCCGTCCGACGTCCGACGTCCGATGTCCGACGTCAAGTGACATCGAGAGACCGGCACAAGGTCCACGAGTGATCCGTGCTGTCTGCAGTCCGACGTAGCACGTAGCACGTAGCACGTAGCACCGTGGCAATCACACCACACTCCCCTCAGCCAGCGTCCACGAGCGGTCGGCGATCGCCGCGACCTCGCGGCTGTGGGTGGCGACGACCATGGTGGCGCCGGACGCGCGAATCAGGCGCGCGAGCAACGCCAAAGCCTGGGCGGCGTTCGCCTCGTCGAGGTTGCCGGTCGGCTCGTCGGCGAGGACCAGTTCGGGGCGGTGGGCGAGCGCCGCCGCGATCGCCACGCGCTGCTGCTCGCCGCCCGAGAGTCGATCGGGGTAGCTGCGGGCGCGATCCGCGAGGCCCACTTCGGCGAGCAGGGCGTCGCCGCTGGCGCGATCGTCAGCGCCGGTCCGGCCATCGAGGTCGAGGCGCAGCAGCACGTTCTCGCGCACGGTCAGGGTGGGGATGAGGTTGAAGAACTGGAAGACGAAGCCGATCCGGCGACGGCGGAACAGCGTGCGGTCGCGCTCGCTCAGGCGGTTGATGGCCGAGCCGAAGAGCACCACATCGCCGGCATCCGGCAGATCGACGCCGGCGAGCAGATTCAGGAGCGTGGATTTCCCCGAGCCGCTGCGTCCGTACAGCGCGATCACCCCGCCGCGGGGGATGCTCGCGTCCAGCCCCGACAACACCGTGCGTTCCGAGGCTCCTTCGCGATAGCGCTTGGAGACTCCACGCAGCACGACGCCCTCGGCCGAGGGGTCGGGCCCAGCAGACGCCGAGTTCACGGCGTGACCCGCGCCCGCCAGGGCATCCATGAGCGCACGCGCGCGGCCATGCGTTCGGCGACCACGTAGAACGCCGGCACCACCACCAGGCTCAACAACGTCGACAACGCGACGCCGCCGAACACCGCGACCGCCATGGGTTGGCGCGTTTCGGCGCCCGCGCCCATCCCGATCGCGGTCGGTACCGCCGCCATCATGGTCGCGACCGAGGTCATCAGGATCGGACGCAGCCGGATCGCCCCGGCGCGCGCCATGGCCTCGACCGCGTCGACCCCCTCCGCCCGGGCCTTGTCTGCGTAGTCGACGAGGATGATCGAGTTCTTCTTCACGATGCCCATCAGCAGCAGGATGCCGATGATGCTGAAGGTGTTGAGCGTGAAGCCCCCGAGCCACAACGCCGCGGCGGCGCCAGCCATCGCCAGCGGCAATACCGTCAACACGGTGATCGGATGCAGGAAGGACTCGAATTGCGCGGCCAGGATCAGGTAGGCGACCACCAGCCCGAGCACGAAGGTGATGAGGAAATTGGTGAAGGTCTCCTTCAGCTGCGCGCTCGCGCCCTGCTCGACCAAGGACACGCCCTCCGGCAGGTCCTTGGCGATGGCCTTGGCGATGGTCATACCCTCGCTCTGGGTCCGGCCCTCGGCGGTGTTGGCATAGATCGAGATCGCGCGGCTGTGGTCCTTGTGGGTGATGGTCTGCAGCACCGATCGGCTCTCGATCGAGACCAGGGTCGACAGCGGCACCAGCGCCCCCGGCTGGCCATCACGGCTGGGAACGCGGATGCGGAAATTCGCCAGGTCCTCGGAGCTCTGCCGGCCCTGCGCCAGCAGCCGCGCGCGCACGTCGACGCGGCGGCTGCCGTCGGTAAACTTGCCGACCTTGACCCCCCCGACCAGGGCGTTGACCGCGGCGGCGACCTCCTCGACCGAGATCCCGAGGTCCTGAGCGCGCGCGCGGTCGGGGACGATCGCCACCTGCGGCTTGCCGAGCTGGTAGTCGCTGTCGACATCCACCAGCACGTCGCCCGGGATCACGGCCTTGGTCTTCGGCTCGCCGCCGAACAGCGCGGCGGGCGAGAACTCCTCGACCTGGATCGCTTCGCGCGAGCGCATGCGTTCCATCACCGTGCGGGTGGCGGCGGTCAGGGTCGCCCAGTCGTTGCCGCGAATCGAGAATTCCACTGGGAAGCCTTTGCCGCCGCCGAAGCCGCCCTTCGACGGATCCTGCACCACGGCCGTGCAGCCCGCGTAGGAGTTGAACTCGGTGCGCATGAGATCACCGATCTTCTCCTGGCTGAGTGCGCGCTCACCGGGTTGCTTCAGGGTTATGAACATCACCCCGGCGTTCACCCCGCCGCCGAAGCCTTCACCCACGACGGTGAACGCGCGCTCGATCTCCAGCCGGGCGAGCAGCCACTGCTCGGCGCGGCGGATGACGCGATCGGTCTCCTCCAGACTCGAGCCGGTGGCGGTCTCGAAGCGCACGAACAGGCTGCTCTGGTCCTGCGAGGGCGACTGTTCGAAACCGAGATTCTTCACGAACCAGAAGGATCCGAGGAACACCGCGAGCGCGAGCAGCAGGGTCATCCAGGGCCTGCGCAGCGCCGCGGCCAGCACCGCTGTGTAGCGCCTCGCGATCAGCGCGAAGCCGGCGTCGGATCCGCGGGCGAGCCAGGATTTGCGTGCGCCGGTCATGGCCAGGAACTGCGCGCAGCGCGCCGGAGCCAGCGTCACCGCTTCCAGGTAGGAGAGCGCCACCGCGACGCACAGCGCGACGCCGAACTGCATGAAGAACTTTCCGACCAGGCCCTGCATGAAGATCACCGGCACGAAGATGGCGATCACCGCCACCGTGGCCGCGAGCGCGGCGAAGGCGATCTGGCGGGTGCCGCGCCGGGCGGCTTCGGGAGCCGACAATCCCAGGTCGCGATGCCGGCTGATGTTCTCCTGCACCATGATCGCGTCGTCGACCACGATCCCCACCACCAGCGCGAGCGCGAGCAGGGTGAAGGTGTTGAGCGTGAATCCGCACCAGTGCAGCACCGCGATGGTCCCCAGCACCGACATCGGGATCGCCAGGATGACGTTGATCGTCGCTGCGAACGAGCCGAGGAAGAGCAAGCACACCAACGAGGTCAGCACCATGGCCAGCAGCAGCTCGAACTGGACATCGCGCACCGATTTCGCGATGAAGGTGGTCTGGTCGTAGTTGACCGCCACCGCCATGCCCGCGGGCAGGCGCTTTTGGATGTCGGTCAGCGCCGCGCGCACGCGACTGCCTACCGCGACGGCGTTCTCGCCGCGCTGCTTCTTCACCCCCACGGCCATGGAGTCGACGCCATTGTTGCGGCTGATCGAGCGCGTGTCCGAGAAGCCATCCTCGACCAGGGCGACGTCCTCCAGGCGCACGGGGCGATTGGGTTGTCCGCCGACCACCACCTGGCGCAGGGCCGCCAGGTCGAAGGCCTCGCCGAGCACGCGCACGTCGATTTCGCGCGCGCCGGTCTCGAGCCGTCCTGCCGGAAGCTCGAGGTGCTCGCGGCGCAGGCGCGACAGGGCCTCGACGATGGTCAGGCCATGGGCATCGAGCTTCTCCTGGTCGAACCACAGGCGGACGTTGCGCTCGACGTTGCCGCCGACCTGGATGTCGCCGACGCCCGGCACCTGCTGGAGACGTTCCTTGAGCAGGTACCGCGTCGCGTCCGCGAGCTCGCGCCGCGAGACCGCCCCCGAGAGGCTGATCCACATGATCGGGAAGTCCTCGGGATTCAGCTTCATCACCACCGGCGGATCGACGTCCTTCGGCAGCAGGCCCTGGGCCTGGCTGATCTTCGCCTGCACGTCCTGGAGCGCGGAATCCGCCGATCGGCGCAGGTCGAGTTCGAGCAGGATGCTGCCCCCGCCCAGGCGCGAACTCGAGGTCATCGAGGTGACGCCTTCCGCCTGGGCCAACGCGTCCTCGAGCTGGTCGATGACGTCGTGCTCGACCGATTCCGGCGACGCACCCGGCCACGAGATCGCGATCGCGATGTAGGGCAGGTCGACATCCGGGAGCTGGCTGACGCCGATGCGCGCCAGGCCGGCGATGCCGAAGAACACCACCGACAGCAGGATCGCCCAGGCCATCACCGGGCGGCGGATGCACAGATCCGTGAGGTTCATTCGTTCATTCGCGCCCGGCGCCGACCACTGGCGCGCGCGCGGCCCCGTCCACCGGCTGGGCTGATCCGGTGGACGCCTCGGCGGCGACG
>JACCZE010000416.1 GCA_013696105.1 Planctomycetota bacterium
GAACGGTGATCTTGGTCCACTCCGTGCCGCTGATCGAGAATCCATAATCATAGCGCTGGGCGTAATCCTCGTTCCAGACGAACTGGAGAGCGCCCAGGTGGTTCGACCCGTCGCCCTTGACCCAGAACGAGAATCCGGCCGCCTGGTCCCACTCCGGCTTGCCGCGGATGCGGCTGAACGCGAAGGCGCTCTTCGCATCGTCATCGAAGGAGAACTTCAGCGCCTGCCCGACCTTGCCGGCGACCGGCTCGATCTTCCCCTTCTCCTTCGGCTGGGTGAAGGTGGAGATGTCGTCCATGGTGTCGAGCGCGGGCGATTCGGCCGCCCAGGCGCAGGGCACGGATACGAGGATGGCGGCGGACCAGGTGAGCAGGGTCTTCATGGGGTCTCCGGGAGGGTCAGGGTCGTCCGCCTGCAGGCGAGTCAACTGCGCAACTGCTGACGCAGCGCTGCGCGGGTGCCGGTTTCGGCCGTATCCGTGCCGGTTTGCGCACGGTGCGTGCAATCGCGGTGGAGGTTCCCCCGCATATGATCACCGCCAGAGGGGGTTCATCCATGTCCACCGTCGCCATCGTCGCCCGAGCTACCGCCGCTCCCACCGCCGCTCCCAGTGCGGAGACCCTCGCGGCTTGGATCGAGCAGTTCCACCGCGATGGCTACCTGCTGGTGCGCGGGGTCTTGGATCGGGAGCACATCGACGCCCTGAAGACCGATCTCGATCGCGCGCTCGAGATGAAGCGTCCAATGGACGGCTGCTTCGACTGGGGAGACATCTGCCACCGCCTGTTCGAAGTCAGCGGCGCGAACCGTCGCCTGTTCGACCTGGAACCGATCGTCTCGTTCGCCGAGGCCATCGTCGCCGCGGACTGCCACGTGATCCACAACAACTCGTTCCGCACGCGGCCCGGTCAGAAGGGCATCAGCTCGTGGCATCAGGACGACGCGCCGCACTTCCTGGTCACCCACGGCGAGGTTCCGACCAACATCCGTTTGCCGGTGCTGTTCTTCACCGCGAATTTCTACCTCACCGACGTCGATGCGCCGACCAACGGCTCGATGGAGCTGGTGCCCGGTTCGCACATGAACGGAGTGCCGTGCCCCGCGGATCTCCGCGGCACGAAGTGGGAGAAGGACATCATCCCGGTGATCGCGAAGGCCGGAGACGTCGTGCTCTTCAACAACCAGCTCTGGCACCGCGGCCGCACCAACGAGAGCGAACGCACCCGCTACATCACGCAGCTCACCTACGCTCGCCGGATGATCGGCCACAAGTACCACCCGTTCATGAACTACGTCATGCCCGAGCACGTCCACGCCGGCGCGAACCCCCGCCTGAAGCGCCTCCTCGGCTTCCTCCCGCACGGCGCGTATGGGTGAGCAGAAGGCGGATAGCAGATAGCCGATAGCCGATAGCGGATGGCAGATAGTTCTTCATTCCTCGACGGGCGCCGAGTCGGCGCTGGCGGCATACAATCGGCGCAGCCGATGCCGCCACGATCAGGCCTGCTTCGCAGTCCTGATCGAGCCACGACAAAGCCCGGGGGTAGGCCGCTAGGCCGTAGGGGCGATAGCCCCTGAGAAAACAGCCCTACCATCGCGGCATGCGCACCATCGCGATCCTCGTCCTCTCCTGGCTCGCGGTGGGGGCCGAAACCGCGGAGATGCTGCGGCTGCCGGCGATCGCGGACACCTCGATCGTGCTGTACGAGGGCGAGGAGAGCGAGCGCCACGGCGCGCATCCGCGCATCCGCATCAAGGGCAACCAGCACATCGTCGCGATGGCGTTCGACGTCAGCGCGCTCGCAGGGCGCATGGTCACGTCGGCCGAGCTGGTGTGCCGCCGCGTCGATGCCGACATCGCGGCGGTGTCCATCGGCACCATCTCGGCGCCGTGGAACGAAGCGGCGGCCAATAGCCTCACCGCGGGCATCGACGGCGTGGCCGGTTGGGGAGTTGCGGGCGTCAGCTTCCCGGCCGTGTCCCTCGGCAATGGCGGCACGATGGTGTGCCAGGCGCCCAGCGTGGTCGTCGACGGCTGGTACCGCTGGCGGGTGGATCCCGCGCTGATCGATAGCCTCGTGATCCGCACCGCCTACGGGCTCGCCATCCATGAGGTCGACGCAGACTACGGCCGCAATCCGACCATCGCCGCACGCGAACAGAAGGCCGACGCGCCCTACCTGTCCGTGACCTGCGCCGATGCTCCGGTTCAACCAGCTCCTGCGCCGGTGGCAGACTGCACGCTGGATGTCCGCGATCCCGAGCAGGCGTGGCTGAGCGTGCGCGCCCCGCCCGGAGCGGTCGCTTACGCGGTGCGCGTCGGCGAACACGACCTTCCGCGTTGGAACATCCCGATCGCGCGTCCAGGCGAGGCGCAGCTCATCGCCATCCGTGATGTGCCGCTGCCTCCTGGTGACGTCGAGGCCAGCGTGGTGGCGATCGACCGTTTCGGCCGGCGCTCTCCGACCGCAGTCGCGCGCGGAACGATCATTGCTGCGGTCGAACCGGTGCCGACCTCCGATACCGCGCTGAGTTCTGCTGCGACGCGGTCGGATCTCGCGGTGATCCCGCTGATGGATCGC
This sequence comes from Planctomycetota bacterium, assembly GCA_013696105.1. Lineage (GTDB taxonomy): Bacteria > Planctomycetota > UBA11346 > UBA11346 > UBA11346 > JACCZE01. Next base: position 2,583 of record JACCZE010000416.1, read on the forward strand.
TACGATGCGGCTGGCGGTGGGGTCGGCGCGCTTCCCGAGCACCACCGCGTCTGCAACGAGGTCTTCGACGGAGCCACCATCACGCTGGATGCGGCCAAGGGCGAGGTCGTCGGATTCCAGGTGCTGGCGACGGGCAGCGGAGAGGCGACCGCGACCGTCGCGGTGCCCGGATGCCGCGTGGACCTGTTGCGCGCGCTCTATGTCGACACGCCGTCGGGCCGCATCCCGGATCCGCTGGTGCCGAGCGCAGCGTTCGCCCTCTCGAAGACCGAGGCGACCCCGATCGTGGCCGAGGTCTTCGTGCCGTTCGACGCGCCGGCAGGCGTCGTCCGCGGATCGTTCGCGCTCTCCGATGGGCGGAGCCTGCCCATCGTCCTGCGGGTGCGCGACTTCGCCCTGCCCAAGCGCGCGAGCTTCCTGTGCGAGATGAACGGCTACGGCCTGCCGGACCGCGTCGAGACCTTCTACCGCCTGCAGCAGACCGCGTACGACCACCGCGTGCACGCGAACATCCTGCACTATTCGCACCGCACCGCTGCGCCCGGCGCGCGGAAATGCAACCTCGACATGCTGCTGCCGCCGGGCCGGCGCATGGACGAGGCGCGCTACAACGACATCGCACCCGGCGCCACCACGGCCTACTGGGACGACGTCATCGCCGCGTTCGGCCCCTACCTCAGCGGATCGTGCTTCGCACGCGGACATCGCGGCGCGGTGCCGGCTCCGGGCTTCTACCTCACGTTCCACGAGAGCTGGCCGCTGAACGTGCGCGCGTTCTTCAATGGCGACCCCGATGCGTTCAAGGCCTTCGATCGGCCCGAGTACGCCGACACCTTCGTCGCCGTTTTGCGCGATTTCGCGCGCGTGGCCGCGCGCGAAGGCTGGACCGAGACCGGGTTCCAGGTGTATTGCAACAACAAGGGCAGCCTGGCGGATCCGCAGCGTGCGCCGTGGGTGCTGGACGAGCCCTCGTCGTGGTGGGATTACCGCGCGCTCGCCTTCTACGGCGGGCTGGTGCGGCGGGCCAAGGGCGACACCTGCCCGATCCGCCTCGACTACCGCATCGACATCTCGCGGCCGGAATTCATCCGCGGCACGCTCGATGGCGTCGCCGATCTCTGGGTCGTCGGGCAGGGTGCCTACGCCAACCACCGGCGGCTGGTGCGCGACCACGCACGCCGTCACGGCGAGCGCGTGTGGGTCTACGGTTCGAACAATCCGCTCGATCGCTCGAACCGCGACACCCAGGCCTGGGTGTTGTCCGCGTTCCGCGACGGCGCGACCGGGATCGTCCCCTGGCAGACCATCGTCGGAGCCGGCGCCCTGACCAAGGGCGATGATCTCGGCATCTTCATCCTCGACGGCGCCGGGGCGGACGTCGCCGTCCGCCACACCCTGCGGCTGAACGCCTATTGCCGCGCTCAGCAGGATGTCGAATACCTGTGCCTGCTGCGTGATCGCCTGGGCATGACCCCGGGGCAGATCGCGCGCTTCATCGATCACCACCTCGACCTGTCGGTGGCGCACGAACGTACGTCCGAAGAGGACGCCGGCCGTGCTCGCTATGCCCATGCATCCCCCGATGGATTCCGCCGCCTGCGCGCCGCCACGGCGGACCTGATCGAATCGTCGGTACCGAAAAGCCGTTAGGTCGGAGGGTCGCCGTCCGGATCAGGTGCGCGGCCGAAACGATCCTTGAAGGCGAAAGCATTGAACTGCGCGAGCATGCCGCGCAGCACCTGCACGTCGTGCTCGGAGAGGTGAAGCCTGCCGATGAATTTTCCGAACAGGGGGGCGAAGCGGTCGCGTTCGGTACGGCGGAAGTAGTCGAATCGGCCCAGCGTCTCCAGCCAATAGTGCTCGAGGCTCTCGACATGGGCACGGGATGCTGCAACCGGCGCTTCGCTCGCAGATGCCGCACTCGCGCTGGCGATCAGATACCCGGTGATGGCGACGGCATTCGCCAGGTTGTAGCTGATGTTCTGCCCGAAGGTGTCGAGGTGGATCCAGGCCTGGCAGGCGCGCAGCTCGTCCTCGTCCAGGCCATCGGCCTCGTTGCCGAAAACCAGGGCGTATTTTGCCGCCGGCCGCTGCGAGAGCAGCGCGGGCACATCCTGGGCGCGCACATGCGCGCCCAGCTCGCCGGTGCGGAAATCGCCGCTGGTGCCGATGACCAGGCCGCAGTCGGCGGTGGCCTCGCGCAGGGTCGCGAAGATCGGCGCGGTCAACAGCAGCTCCCGCGAATGGGTGGAGAATTTGCGGCTGTCCGAGCAGTCGACCTCGCATTGCGGGGCGACGATGCGCAGGTCGCCGACGCCGAGGTTCCCGCACAGCCGCGCCACCATGCCGAGGTTGATCGGCCCCTGGGTGCGCACGAGCACGATGCAGGCGTCGCTCAGAGCGGTCCGTGGCGGCGGCACGCGCGGCCGATCGGTCGGTCCTCCCGGCAGGGGATTGGGCATCCCCGCCAGTGTCGCTACGTCCATCCGGCTACAAGTTCGCAGATCGACAGCGACAGCGACATCGCATCGCCGACGCCTGGTCGGCCTCGGCGGCGCTCGTCCGAGTGCTCACTGCGCAGACTTGGCCGTCTTCGCCTCCCAGGCCAGGAAGGCGTCGAGATCTCGCCGCACCTGCGAGATGACGAAACCGAGAATGGCGGCATCATCGACCAGTCCGACCAGCGGCAGGAAATCCGGCAGGATGTCCAGCGGCGAGACGAAGTAGACGATCGCCATGGTGATCAGGATCATCGATTTGACCGGCAGCTGGGTGTAGGTGCCGCTGGCGTAGGCGCGGAACAGCCGGACGCAGGCGTTGAGGTATTGCCACAACTCGGCGAGCGGGCCCCGATTGTCGTCGAGGTCCTCGAGCTTCTTCTTCACCCGCCCGAGCAGGTCGGCGGCCCTGCCGGGATCGCGCAGATAGTCCATCACCCGCTCGGCATAGCCTTTCGGCTTGTCGGTGGATTTCTTCCTGCCCGCACCGCCGCTTCGGCCGCGCTGTCCGGTGCTGGATCCGGTCGATGATTTCGTGCGCTTCGCCATCATGCCTCCAGGGCGGATGTTCTGCAGGAATCGCGCAACCAGTCGATCACGTGATCGAAGTGGTCGAACGAATCCGGTTTGGGTAGGAAGACCGCGTTCCCCGCGAGCCGCTTCTGAGACGAACTGTACGCTGCCGCGGGAATCGCGCGGAAATGGTCGGTGCGCGCGATGAAGGCCAGCAGCTGATCGCCGCTGTCCATCGGCAGGTTGAGGTCGATCAGGATCGCATCGGGTCGCCGCGCATCGCGGTGCTTCCCCGCACGCTCGAGGAAGGTCACCGCCTCGAAGCACGTGCCGACCGAGACGATGTCGACATCGAAGGATGCATCGTTGAGGGCCTCGCGCAGCAGCGAGACATCGAGCTCGTTGTCCTCGACCATCAGGATGAGCGGCTTTCCCGCCATAGTCGACCTCCGGAGTCGAGCATGGACGTCGGTACCAGAGCGGCCATGCCAGCCGGCGCGACCTTGAACATGGCCCGCTGGCCCATGGCTCTCCCCGGATGCACGGCAAACCCCGCCGAGCACATCAGCCCCTGAGCAAAGCTCACCGGGCGCCGAGTCGGCGCTGGCGGCATACAATCGGCGCAGCCGATGCCGCCACGATCAGGACTGCCCCGCAGTCCTGATCGAGCCGCGACAAAGCCCGGGGGTAGGCGCCTCTCAGGCGCCGTAGGGGCGCCAGCCCCTGAGCAAAAAGCTCGGGCGCCGAGTCGGCGCTGGCGGCATACAATCGCCGCAGGCGATGCCGCCACGATCAGGACTGCCCCGCAGTCCTGATCGAGCCGCGACAAAGCCCGGGGGTAGGCCCGGCCCCGGGCCGTAGGGGCGCTAGCCCCTGAGCAAATGCTGGCTCAGTCGCGTGGTGACCGGCCGGTTGCCCAACCACTCCTGGAAGCGGGCGGCGAATCCCGGATCGCTGAAATCGGTGACGAAGCAGGTCACCGTGAATTGGCGCGAGGCCAGGATCTCGTCGTAGGTCTCGATATTGGCGAAATACAGGTGGGCCAGCTGGACCGGGATCTCCTGCATCTTCAGCCAGCGGCGGAACGATTCGAGCGCCTTCAGGCCATCGTCGCTGTCCAAGCCCATGGCTCCACGACGGATGAGCACGGCCTCGTGGTTCTTGCGGGTGATGATCGCGTATAGGCCGGTGGTCGAGCCGATCGGCTGGACCAGATGCACGTGCGTCACATCGGCTGCCTTGTCGCCGAGGCTCGCTGTGGGGTCGGAGAGATCGATATCAGTGATGATACGATACATGGTTGCCTCCGGTTGAATGCCGCAGTATCTCGCTCGGGGGCGTGGATTCACATGGACAAGGCCGCGCTTCTCGGGTCGCCCGATGACTCACGCGCCACGCGCCCCGCACCACACATCGGGGTCGTCCGACCGCGTCGATTGTGGTCTGACCTGCGCCGGCGCGCATACTGGGAGAATGTCCCTACCCGCCATCGCGTTCGCGAGCCTGGTCGTCCTGATCATCCTGCTGCACCTCCTCCAACGGCGCGCGATCAGGGAGCTGTCTCGATCGCTCGAGCGGCAAGCGCGGATCATCGAGACGCTCGCCGCCAGAGCCGTGCCGCCAGCGAGCGGCACCTCCGGGCGCATCGCACGCGCCCCGCAATCCGGGACCGCCGCGCTCGAGCGGCGACGCGATCCGCAGCAGCCGGCGATCGTGGAACGCAAGACCCCCGCTCCGATGGCCGCGATGCAGGAACGGCACACCCCGACGGGGAGCGCGCGGCTCGTGGATGACGTGAAGCGGCCTCCCACAACCCGTCATGCGCGGCCGGGTGAATGGAATCCCACGCACCGCATCACCTTCGCTCCCGACAACGGCAAGCCGCAGACCTGGCTGGTCGCGATCGTGCCCGCCCCGTATGGATACCGCGTCGCGGTCACCCATGCGGAATGGGCAGCGGACGTGACCCCGGCCTGGCACTGCGGCGAGGACGGTGCGTGGAGGTGCCATGGCCAGCGCACGCCCGACGGAGCGCGCGGAAAGGTGTCGATCGACGAGTTCACCGGATCCCACCCCGTGTGACGGGATTCCTGCTGCTGGAACATTCGGACAGGTTGTCCAATCCCTAGGCAGAGATCTGCGGCCAGTCGCGTCGACGACGGTACACTCCGCCGCCATGCCCTACCTGGTCGACGTCGACGACGGCACCACCATCCCCATCTCGACGTCACGTGCGACCCGGATCGGTCGCGGACCAGGCAACGACCTCATCCTCTCGCGGCCGAGCGTCAGCCGTCGGCACGCCACCATCAGCGCCGTCGCGGATGGGGGCGGTCTCCGCTGGGTGGTCACCAACCATAGCGCCACCAATCCCGTGCTGGTGACGGGGGACCCGATCGAGGGCTCGCGCGCCCTGAAGGACGGCGACATCCTGCGCATCGGCGACCTGTCGTTGACGTTCACGTCGACGACGCGCGAGGTGACCGACGACGAGACCGTGGAGGTGGTTCCCGGTCCGTTCGTCGATGACGGCCGCACCGCCGGCCAGGATCTGATCGGTTCGGCGCGGGATGTGCTCGGGGTGCTGGCGATGCTGGCCAACGCCCAGCGTACCGGGCGCATCCTCTTCCATGCCATCGATGGCGACTCGGATGTGGCGGTCTGGCTCGCGCGAGGCGACATCATCGCCGCACGCGCCGCTCTCGGCCCCGACCTCGCCGCCCTGGTGCGGCTGGTACGCCAGCAATTCGACGAATTCTGGTTCTTCGACGGCGAACAGCGTGAGCGCTCCATCACCATCCCCACCATGGGATTGCTGATGGAATTGGCCCGCCGCAGGGACCAGCAGGCTCGCGTCGCCAGCGGCCTGACGGGTCCGGCCGATCTGGTTCCGACCGCGAAGGTGCGGTCGCGCACGGCGGAGCGGGCGCGCACCACGGCCGCCAGCGGATGATCCCGAGGCGCGCCCTGGTCGTCATGGGCGCGCCTTAGTCGTCTGAGTCGTCGCGCGTTCGAGCACCTGGACGCGCGCTTTCAGTTCGGCGATCTCATCGCCATATTGGAGTAAGAGGTGCATGAGGCCCACCATGTGGGCGCGGACGATCCGATCCGAAGGGCCGGCAGAGGAACCTGGTGTGCCGGAATCAGGGCGGGAAAATCCCGCTGAGGCTGAGCGGAGTGCTGCATGGACGGATTCTACCGCGGAATCGCATGGGTCAATTTGGACTTATCGACCACTTCTGCACACCTCATCGCCGAACGGGGTGCGACACTGGTCGTGATGGAGTGCTGCGTTTTCCTGCCCAGGCATACCATCCCGGCCCATGCCAGCGAATCCCCCGATGATCGAAGTCCGACGCTCAGCCATCCAAGGCAATGGCGTCTTCGCGACGAGGCGCATCCGCAGCGGCACGCGGATCATCGAATACGTCGGTGAGCTGATCGACAACGACGAGGCCGATCGGCGCTACGACGACGAAGCCATGGGACGGCACCACACCTTCCTGTTCGCGATCGATGAAGAGATCAGCCTCGATGGTGGACGCAACGGCAACGAGTCGCGCTACATCAACCATTCCTGCGATCCCAATTGCGATGCCATCGATGAGGACGGACACATCTTCATCTTCGCGTGCCGGACCATAGCCCAGGGCGAGGAACTGACCTACGACTACGCCTACGAGCGCGATGGCGACGAGGATGAAGACACCATCCGTCGCTACACCTGTCGCTGCGGCACCCGTTCTTGCCGGGGGACCATCCTCGCTCCCCTCAAGGCCAAGCGCACCCGCAAGCGCAGGTAGCCAGGGATATTCGCCCCGAGCACCAGCCTCGGGAATGCCTGAGATCGAGTTCCTGTGCGTCGACGGGCATTCTCAAGTGACGAATCGCCCGACCCCGGCAGCATGCGCGCATGGCATTCGATCTCCCCGCCACCGCAGCGCGGTACCGGATTCGCGTCAGCCGGACCTTCGCGGTCTTCGCCATCGCCATACTGCTTCTGACGGGGCATTCCTGGCCCTATCGCAGCGCCATCGATCTCGCGTGCGCCGCCCTCGGGTTCGTGCTGATCACGGTCTGCACTCTCGGCCGGCTGTGGAGCCTGGCGTTCATCAGTGGGCGCAAGGATGCCATGCTCGTCCAGGACGGTCCGTACTCCTGCACGCGCAATCCGCTCTACGTCTTCAGCCTCGTCGGCGCGATCGGACTCGGTCTCGCGTCGCGCAACGTCGCGGTATTCGCCATCATCCTGCTGTTCTTCTTCCTCTATTACCCCGCGGTGATCATGCACGAGGAACGATTCCTGGGTGAACGGCATGGCGGAGCATTCCATGACTACGTGCGTCGGGTTCCTCGTTTCCTGCCCAAATGGTCGCTCTATCACGAGCCCGAGAGCTATACGGTGCAGGTGCGCACCTACCGGCGCACGTTCCTGGACGCGATGTGGTTCCTCTGGGGCTTCCTCGTGCTCGAGGCGATCGAGCGGTTCAAGGAACTCGGACTGATCCAGGTGCAGTTCACGCTGCCTTAGCCCGACCTGAGCCCTCAGGTGCGGTCCGACCGGTATCGGGCCGGCGTGCATCCATGCACGGCCTTGAAATCGGCGATGAATTGCGATGCGCTGCGCAGGCCGACGCGATGCGCGATCTCCGCCACCCCGAGCCGCGTGGCTTTCAGCAATTCGCACGCCCGCTCGTCGCGCAGCCGCGCCTGTTCTTCACGGAAAGGCCGGCCAGCGATTCGTGCGAAGGCGCGCGACAGGTGGGCGATGCTGATCTCGTGCTCGTGACTGTACTGCGCCAACGAGCGCGGACGGTCCAGATGCTCGCGCATGTCCGCGAGCATGCCGACGACGATGCGCTCCATACGCGATCGCTTCGCTGGCTGCACCTGATCGGCAAGCCGCTGGACATACGCGCGCATCAGTCGCTGCGCCTGGGCGCGCGTACGGGCCCGGGCGAGCTTCTTCAGCGCTGCGATGTGGTCGGCGAACAGGGCATCGCTCGGTGCTCCGCCGCGACGCGCGCCGCGCATGCAGGCGCTCATGCACTGGGCGCAACGCAGGGTGAAGAGGGTGTGATCGCCATCCATGCCCTCGGCGATCGCTGCGAGGAGTTCGTCGAGCAACCGCAGGGCGCGGTCCGCCTGGGCGTGCTCGATGTGCGCGGCCAGTCCAGGCAGCAGGTCCCAGCGGTAGGCCATTCCCTGAATATATGAGAAAAGCATGGATTCGCTATCGAGAGCATCGAGCCGCCATTGCCTGGTCCCATGCCGGTGCGGATGATGACCACGGCGCCCGGCGCCGGAGGACACCATGTGGGATCACGACACCTTGGCCCGCTACCAGCGCGATGGATTCGTGCTCGCGTGCGGGCTGCTATCCGCACCAGAGGTCGCGGCCCTGAACGCCGAGATGCCCAGGCTCCTGGATATCGATGGCGATGACGGACTGCACCGCGAGCGCGAGCGCAGCGGCGCGGTGCGACAGGTCTATCTCGCGCATCGGCACTCACCACCGTACCGCGACCTGTCACGGGACGCGCGCATCGTCGGGCCGGTCAAGCACATCATCGGCAACGACGTCTACATCTGGCACAGCAAGATCAACGTGAAGGACGCCTTCGAGGGCACGGTCTGGCTGTGGCATCAGGATTTCGGCTATTGGGTGCGCGACGGCGTCGAGGCGCGTTTCGTCTCGGCGATGGTGTTCCTCGACCGGGCGACGGTGAACAACGGCTGCCTGATGGTGGTGCCCGGATCGCACCGCTGGGGCATGCTGCCGCATTTCTCGGACGAGGTCACCACCAGCTACAAGCAGTGGTGCATCGAACTGGCGACCCTGCGCGAACGCCTGGAGGAGGACATGATCCAGCCCATGACCGGGGAGCCCGGCGATGTGCTGTTCTTCGATCCCAATCTCGTGCACGCCTCGGGCCACAACCTGTCGCCGCTACCGCGCAAGACCGTCATCCTCTCCTACAACGATGTGGCCAACACGCCGAAACCGGTGGAGAATCCCAGACCCGATTGGGTGGTATCGCGCGAATATGCTGCGGTGCGGTAGAGCGGCGGTAGGCGATAGCTGACGTGGAATCTGGATTCAGGGATCGTTGAGCCGGTAGACGCACATTCCCCACACCGCCGGGTCGCCGTGTTCACGGGTGAACAGGTCGGGATGGTCCTCGACCAGCTGGTAGCGCTCAGGCGGGAAATCGCGCCATTTCGGCCCCAACGCCACCCACCGGCATCCGCGCACGCGCATCAGCCACGCGAGCATCGGCGCGTCGGTGCAGTCGTCGAATTCCATGTACTGCACCGGGCGGCGCAAATCGCGTCCATAGAGCAGCCAGCTCTGGTGCGAGCCCCAGAAGCCCACGGGTTCATCGGGGCCCAGACGCCGCGCGAGAAACCCCGAAACGCCTCCGCCGCGAGCATCCAGCTGTCGCCAGCGCCAGGCATCGGCGAGTGGCACGGCAGCGAGGAGCACGACGCCGACGAGAGCCGCAGAGGTCCAGGCGATCCGCATCCGCATCCGCGTCCGGATCGCGACCGCGGCGCAGAGGAGTGCGCACCCGAGCGCTACCGGAGCCGTGATGAACCAGCCATAGCCGCAGAAGGGGAACGCTGCAGCCGCGACGGCCACCAGGACCGCGGCGAGACGCGGTGCCCGCGGTCCACTCCACGCCGTTGCGGCGAGCGCGGCGATCACCGCCCACAGCCCGAAGGTGTAGCGCAGCTGCTGGCCCATCCACCACGACAGGTCGTCGTCGTGGGCGTGCTTGGCGCTCCAGGGGCCGGCGACGTACAGCCATGCCAAGAGGAGTGCGACCGCCACCAGCGCTCGCGCGTCGCGCGAGCGGCGGAGCGCTTCGACCATGCGCGGAGCTGCTCCGACCGCGCATGCGATGACCGGAGCGCAGAAGGCTGCGAGCGAAGCCACGAGCAGCCACCAATGCCAGGCGCGCAACGGGTCGAACGCATGCAGCAGGTTGGTCTGGTCAATGTACGCCCGATCGATCACTCCGGGCAGCTCGATGCCGACGACATGCATCGCCACGAATCCGAGCGGGTTGCCGGTGAACAGCCAGTTGCGCACGTACCACGACGCGCCGAGCACCGCCAGCGAGCCGAGCGCCAGCACCGCGATCAGCGGCTCGCGGCTGCCGATCGCACGGCGCCGTCCGCGCCACAGCCACGCCGCGCAGAGGACCGGCGCCGCGAGCATGCCGATGCCGGACATCTTCGTCCCGACCAGCAGTCCACCGAGCGCGAGGGCGAACCAGCGTTCCGCCCAGCCGCCCGCCGCCACTCCTTCGCCGGTGAAATAGAGCATCGCCGCCAGCGTCGCGCCCAGGGCCAGGTCGACGTGCGCCGAATGCAGGTTCCAACCGCACAGCGGCATGAGCATGACGACCGCTGCGGCGGTCAGCGCCGCGACCCGATCGGCGCCGGAGCGCAGCGCCAGCCCCCGCGTCGCCAGTCCCAGCACCAGCCAGGCGATCAGGTTGGGAAGCAGGGTCAGCGTATCCCGTCCGAGCGGTGCGGTCGTCAGCCAGAACATCGCACTCCAATCGCCGGGGTAGTATAGGATGCCGCGCTCGTAGGTCTGCTTGTCCAGCCACTGCTCCTGGCGGGCCTCCAAAGTGCCTTTCTGGATGGACTCGGCGACTTGCGGCAACTGGTACATCCAGCTGTCGTAATCACCCGTCGGCGTGCAGACCATCCCCGCCAGCGCTGCCGCCCCGGCGCACGCGAGCGCTGCGAGCATCAACCGCTCGGGCGCGCTCCACGCCGAGACGCCGACGATCGCGGCGCGCACGCTCGCGCAGGCGAGCGCAGCGCGCTGCCGGTCGCGCAGCAGCAGGCGCACGCCGCCGAAGGCCAGCACACCCTCGATCATCAGTATCCGCGGCACGCTCAGTTCGCCGGTGAGGTCGCAGCCGACGACGGCCAGGGCGGCGAACAGCATCCATCCGCACCCCATGGCCAGCAGCAGGTGCGCGGCACCCGGACGCGAGCCGCAGCGCACGGCGATCGCCCACGCCGCTGGCAGCGGCGCTGCGAGGCAGGCCACCGCGGCAGCGAGGTGCACGATCCACTCCAGCACCGTCATGCCTGCGCTCCTGGTGGATCGCGGCGGAACACCGCGAGTTCGTGGCCGTACCACCAGCGGTCGATGCGCGTCCGCGAGACCGTGGCGAGTCCGCACGCCTGCGCCCAGGCCGCGACATCATCCAGCGCGCGGTGGTGCACCCACTGACGCGCCATCAGCAGATCATGCATCCGGTTCGCCCACGCGCGCCAGCGCGGACGCACGACCATGTCCTTGTAGATCAGCACTCCGCCGGGCGGTACCGCAGCGCAGGCGCGCTCGACCAGTGCGCGCTGGTGATCGGGCCGCACGTGGTGCAGCACGTCGATCAGAGCGACCGCGTCGAAGGGACCAGCGGGCCAGGGAGCGCGCACGTCCAGGTTATGGAAGGCGAGGACATCGCGAGCAGGCCCCGTCAACCCCGCTCGCATCGTCTCGGCGGTGGCGATCGCACGCGCATCAGCGTCGATCCCGTCACCGCGCGCGAAGCGCCCGCAGTGCGCGAGCAGGCCCAGCAGCAATCCATTGCCGCATCCGACATCCAGGAGGCGCGCGTCGGCGGGGACCAGTTCGATCAGCCGCTCGAACGGACAGATCCGCGGTCGCCAGCGCGCGAGCGTGCGCGCGAACACGGGTGCACCGGCATACAGGTTCCCAGCCACGCGCGCGATGGCCGCCGGATTCGCGAGCGATGGATCGAGCGTCGGCACGATTCCGAGCGTGGCGTCGCCCGCACGGCGCGCCAGGCGCAGCACTCCGGTCGGTCGAAGACGGCGCTGCCCGCGGAGGATGCCGGCCTGATTTCCGGTTCACGTGCCGGCTGCGGACTCGACCACGCGCTTGAGCGTTCCCAGATCGCGCTCGACCAGGCCAGCATCGCGCTGCCAGTCCGCATCCGACATCGTGGGAGCGCGGAAGAGCGTGAACACCACCTCGCTGCCGGTGCCGTTGGCGACCACGCGCATCGGCACCACGACCTGGGCGCCGGAAGCGAGCGTGACCACGTGATCGAGGATTCCCGAATCGTTGGCCGGTGCGAAACGGATGCCCACGGTGCCTGCCGTCGTCTCGGCGATCCAACCCTGATCGGTGCGGCGGATCGAGCGGCAGAAGGCGCGCGCCCAGGTCGGTAGGCTGGACGGATCCGACACGAGGCGGTAGACCTGAGCGACCGGTCGATCGATGGAGATGCTCAGGGTGCGGGCGGCTGCGAGCATGGCGACTCCGTTCATCCGGAGCGACGTTATGTCCGTGAGCAGACGGTACAGCGCGAGTCCAGTCCGGATCGAGGTCCGCCGTGGGCGGCATCCACCGGCAGGATGCCGCCGTCGCTCGCTTGCGGGCCACCTCGGGCCGGCAGGCTTGCGAGCCATGATCGATATCCCTCCCCGTTGGAGCGCCGTTCCCCGCGAGCATCCCCGCCTCCTGGGATCGCTCGATCGCCTGCGCGAGCTGGCGCGGCAGCGACCCGATGCCTACCGGCGCATGCGCGTCATCGCGCGCGACCGCGGAGTCGAGGACGCATCGGAACCCGATCCGTATGCGCGCATCGTCCATCGCTGCAACAAGCTGACATCCATGGCGCTGGTCGCCGCTATCGACGGTGATGCGGCCTTCGCGCGCCGGACGGTGGACGTCGCCCTGGCTTGGCACGTCGACCGTCCGCCGCAGGTCGGCCATGTGACCTTCGGGCACGACATGGCGTACTGCGCGCTCGTCTTCGACCTCTGCTACGACGCGTGGACGCCCGATGAGCGCGCCCGCCTGTTCGTCTATCTCGGCGCCTGCCGTGACGCCAACATCGACGAGGAGCCGAGCCCGTTCCACAACGGTTGGTGGGGCTACAAGCACTGGGGTTTCGGCATGGCCGCCATGGCCACGCTCGGCGAATGGGAGCGGGCACCGGCGATCCTCGCGCAGCTCGACCACGATCTCGAGCATGTCGCCAATCCATCGCTGGAGTTCTGCGGGGCCGGCGGGTGCTTCGCGGAGGGCTTCTACACCCATTACTGGACCTACGAGTGGCTGGTCTTCTGCGCATCGGCGCAGCTGTGCGCGGGGGTCGATCTGTTCGCCGGGTGCCCGTCTTTCTACCATGAGCGCGCGGTCGCGAGCATGTTCGAGATGTATCCCGGACTGCAGGAACGCGGCTCGCGCCGCGGCGTGGCCTTCGGCGATGCGGGTGGCAGGCGCTTCGCCACCGAACGCGAACGCGACAAGGCGCGTGCGGCCCGGAACATCCTCGTCGGGCGGTATCGCGGCGATGCGGCGCACCAGGCTGTTGCCGCCTATCAGGCGCAATCGCCCGGCTGCGGCGCCGACGAGAACGCCTACAAGGATTTCCTGTGGGACGATCCCACGGTCGCGCGCGGCGACCTGCGCGCGTTCAAGCTCTCGCACCACGGCGTGGCCGCGGGCATGGTGCATGCGCGCAGTTCGTGGACGGACGACGCGACCTATTTCGCGTTCAAGTGCGGCAAGCGCTTCACGGCGCACCAGCACCTGGACAACGGGCATTTCTACATCTGGCACAAGGGCGAACTCGCCGGTCGCGGCGGTCATTACGTGGATTTCGCCGGCAGCCACGACGTCAACTACTACATCAGATCCATCGCCCACAGCACGATCCTCGTGCACGACCCCTCCGAGCGTTTCCCCTTCCTGATGAAAGGCATGCAGGCGTGGCCGGCGAACGACGGCGGCCAGGCGTGGCCATGGGTGGGCACCCCGTTCCGGCACAATGGCGCTGCAACGGACAAGACGCTGTGGCTGAAGCACCGCGAACTCGGCGACATCGCCGACCTGATGGCCTATCACGACGCGGGCGTCTGGCTGTACACCGGTGGCGATCTCACCCGTTCGTACTCGGCCAAGAAGCTGAAGCGCTTCACCCGCCAGATCGTTTATATCCGGCCCGGCACGTTCATCGTCTGCGACCAGGTCGAATCCACCGATCCCTCGTTCCGCAAATCCTGGGTGCTGCAGGCAGCCGAAGTCCCGAGCGGATCCGCTCCGCGCCTGACGGTCACCAGCCACGGCGGGCGCCTCACGATCGAGACCCTCTTGCCGGCCGATCCGCTGGTCACCCTGCACCACGGCGAGGCCCTCTACGATTACGAAGGCCGCCGCTTCACCCCGGGTCGCGACACCGGGCCGTGCGCCGCATGCCGGATCGAGATCTCACCCCGCCAGCCGGCGGCCTTCGACTGTTTCGTCCACGTCCTGACCGCCGCCGACGCCGATGCCGCCGTCGCCGCTCCTGCTCGGCTCGAACGCCGACCCGGTCGGGTCGAGGTGACCGTCGCGGGGGCGGTGGTGCGCTTCGATCTCGGTTCGTTCGGGGGTTCGATCACGATCGGCGGCTCGGAGCACGCGCTCGCGCAGCTGCCGCTCGACCAGCGCGCGCCGGCCGACCGCGAGCGCGGATGATCGCTACCCGCGATCGGCCGTGGCGTTCACAGCGAATTTCCCGCTGATTCCAGTTATCCCCGCGTCCGTACCGGCGTCTGTAACAGCAGAGGGGGACGATCGTGGTGCGATACCGGCCAATCCGCATGTGGAGGCTGTTTGCGACCCCCGGCGTCGATCCCGAGACCTGGAAACCGGGCCGGAACCGCATAAGTTTGCGGACCAGCGCCGGACTTCCGGCCAGCGCAGAGTCGATCGGAGCCCCGTCGCGGGAAGGAACCCACCATGGCCAAGGCCGTCGTCGATCCGGAAGAGCTGCTGCGCTTCATCGCGGCGCTCAAGCGCTTCAACGAGACGACCAAGAACGAGC
>JACCZE010000440.1 GCA_013696105.1 Planctomycetota bacterium
GGGGCCCGGGGGCAAAACCCCCGCAACATCCGCCATCTCGACCGCCGAGTCCTGTTTGCGTGATACAATGGGCGCAGCCCATCACGCAAACATCCTGGCTGTTCCAGCCAGGATGTAAGGACGACAAAGGTCGCGGGGGCCCGGGGGCAAAGCCCCCGAAACAAAAGTCAGAATCCGCCGCCCGAATCGTCCGTCGCCTTGTCCGCGCCGCCGTTGCCGGCGTCCTTGCCGTCTCTGCCGTCTTTGCCGTCCTTGCCCGGCTTGTCGCCGCGGCCTTCACGGCCCTTGTTGCGCGCGGCGCGCAGCTCGTCGAGGCTGAGCTTGCCGTCGTTGTTGCCATCGATCTTGGCGAACGCTTCGGGATGCTCCTGCTTGAACTTGGCTTGCGCCTTCTCGATCGCGTCCTTGGCTTCGTCGCGGCTGATCGAACCATCGCTGTCCTTGTCCATCTTGGCGAAGAGCTCGGGGTTCTTCTCCTTCAGCTTCGTGGTGAACTGCGTCCAGCGCCCGGCGGCTTCCTGGTTGTCGCCCTTGGCCTCGAGGAACGCGGCGAGCTGACCGAGGTGCTGGATGAGTTGACCCGGACCGTTGTCGCCGCCTTTGCGTTCCCCTTTGGGACGTTCGCCCTCGGGGCGCTCGCCGTCCGGGCGTTCGTTCTTGGGACGATCACCATCTCCGCGCGGCTTGGCGCCTGGTTCGGCAGCGGTGGCGGCGGTGGCGGTGATGGCGATGGCGGCGAACGCCGCGATCAGGCGATGGGTGGACATGAACGAGGACTCCTTGATGGGTGATTGCTGAAGGAGGAGGGTACCTCGGCATGGGAGCGGACGCATGGAGGATTTCCCCACAGGTTCACCATCGGCGACATTTGTCGGAATCGTTTCGTTAATATGCCATATCATGGTCTTGAAAGCAAATAATCCCCGTCATCATGGTCGGAATCGGAGCTACCCATGACTGTCGCCGGCTCATCCCCAGCTTCTTCGACCTCGATCGCGCGCTCGCCCGCCCTGCGCGCGCTGGCATTCGCGCCACTCCCCGCCGGTGCGATCAAGCCGGCGGGGTGGCTCGCCCAACAGCTCCGAGCCCAGGCCGATGGGCTGACCGGCCACCTCGATGAATTCTGGCCGTCGGTCCGCGACAGCGCCTGGGTCGGCGGCTCGGGTGACGCCTGGGAGCGCGGGCCCTACTGGCTCGACGGGCTCATCCCGCTCGCGTTCCAGCTCGAGGACCAGGCCCTGATCGCCAAGGCGAAGCGGTGGATCGACCACATCCTCGATCACCAGCTCGCCGACGGCTGGCTCGGCCCGGTGTCGGCGAACCCGGATCCGGCCAGCAGCTACCGCTACCAGGATCGCGATCCGTGGCCGCGCTTCGTCGTGCTCAAATGCCTCATCCAGTGGCACGAGGCCACTGGCGATGCGCACGTGATCCCGGCGATGCAGCGATTCCTGCGCTTCCTCGCGACGATGCTCGCAGAACGTCCGCTGATCGAATGGGCGACGCCGCGCTGGTGCGACCTCGCGTGGGCGGTGCAGTGGCTCTACGACCGCACCGGCGAGGCGTGGCTGTTGGATCTGTCGCGCACCGCGCACGACCAGGGCCTGGACTGGACCGAGTGGGCGCGGCACTTCGCCTACCGTGGCAAGATCACCGCCGAGGTGCTGCTCGGTTTCCAACGCGAGACCGGCACCTGGATCAGCGAGCACTTCAACGCCACGCATGGCGTCAACGTGGCCATGGGTTTGAAGGCTCCCGCCGTGTGGTGGCGGCAGACCGGCGATGCCGATGAACGCGCGGGCGTCGCGGCCATGCTCCAGCGGCTGGACGCTTCGCACGGCCAAGCCAACGGCCTGTATTCGTGCGACGAGCACCTCGCGGGTCCCCACCCGTCCCAGGGCAGCGAGCTGTGCACCGTGGTCGAGGCGATGTTCTCGCTCGAGGTCGCGTTCGCGGCTTTCGGCGACGGCGCCTTGGCCGATCGCCTGGAGAAGATCGCATTCAACTGCCTGCCCGCCACCATCAGCCCGGATTTCTGGACCCACCAGTACGATCAGCAGGCCAACCAGGTGCGCTGCGCGGTCTGCCAGGATCGCGTGTACACCAACAACGGGGCCGACGCGAACCTGTTCGGCCTGGAACCGAATTTCGGCTGCTGCACCGCCAACCTCCATCAGGGATGGCCGAAATTCACCGCGCATCTGTGGATGCGCGCTCCGGACGGCGGCCTCGCGGCGATCTCCTACGTGCCGTGCTCGATCAGCACCGAGGTCGCCGGCACGCGCGTCGAGCTCGCAGTCGCGGGCGGCTATCCCTTCGCCGAGGAAGTTGTCATCACCCTGCGCGCATCCGGATCCGTGGAGGTGCCGCTGCACCTGCGCATCCCGGCGTGGGCGCATGGGGCCAGCGTGGTGGTGGCGGGGCGCAGCGAAACCGCGGCCGCCGGCGCGATGCACCGCGTCGTGGTGCGCGTCGGCGGCGAGACCGTGATCCGATTGCTCCTGCCGATGGCGATCGTCCCCGAGCGTCGGTTCCATGGCGCCGCGACCCTCTCGCGCGGACCGCTGGTATTCGCTCTGAAGGTATCCGGGGACTGGCAGCGCCTACGCGGCCAGGATCCCTCGCCCGATTTCGCCATCGAGCCCACCAGCCCGTGGAACTACGCCATCGATCTCGCCAGTCTGCGCCTGGAAGCATCGGCACCAGGAGATCGGCCGTTCACTCCGGACGGCGCACCGGTGCGCATCCGCGCGCAGGGACGACGGCTGCCTGGCTGGACGATCGAGCGCGGCGCGGCTGCCGCGCCGCCGCGCAGTCCTGTCTCCAGCGACCAGGCCTTGGAGCCGATCGAGCTGGTGCCCTACGGCTGCACGCACCTGCGCGTGACCGAGATCCCGGTCCTCGGATGATGCCGAGGATCACTTCTGCCAGTCGAGGTACGTCTCCAGCTTCTTCAGCAGCGTGAGCAGCTCATCGAATCCGGGCGGCTTGGTCATGAACTCCTTCACGCCCAAGGCCAGGCAGCGGTCGCGGTCGCTGATCGCGTTCGAGGTCGTCATCACCACCACCGAGGTGTCCTCGCACAGGCCCTGCGCATTGATGAACTGCATCACCTCGAAGCCGTTCGCGCGCGGCATGTTCAGATCGAGGAGGATGAGCTGCGGGCAATCCCCGGCGGCGGCGAGTTGGCGCAGCTTCTCCTGCGCCTGGATTCCGTCGCCCGCCTGATCGATACGCACGGCGACCTCGTTGGTCTCGAAGCCGAGTTCGATGAGCTCGATATCCGCCGGGTTGTCGTCGATGACCAGGATGTGCGGTGTCGAGGAATGGATAGTCATGCGAGGCTCCCTGGGCGCGTCGGAGGCACGGAGTCAGCGGTGGCGGTGGCGGTGGCAGAGGCAGATGCGATAGCGGTGATGGCGGTCTCGGGATCCGCGGGGGGCGGAGAGACGCGCATGACAGCGGGCAGGCGCAGCACGAAGCGGCTGCCGCGACCGACTTCCGATTCCACGGTCAGCGCACCGTGATGCTGTTCGATGATCTTGCGGCATATCGCCAGGCCCATGCCGTTGCCCGGATATTCGTCGCGACCGTGCAGGCGTTGGAACACCGCGAAGATCTGCTCGTGGTGCTGGCGATCGATGCCGATGCCGTTGTCCGTGATGGAGATGTTCCAATCATCGCCCGCGCGCTCGGCGCTGATATCGATCACCGGCTGCCGATCCTGGGCCTGGAATTTGAGGGCGTTGCCGATCAGGTTCTGGAAGACGATCGCCAGCTTCGTCCGCTCCCCCGCGACCACCGGCAGGGGGCCGGTCTGCACCGTGGCCTTCGCCTGGTGGATGCTGTCCTGGAACGTGGTCAGCACTTCGGTGACCACCTGATTGAGCTCGACGGGCTGGTGGTGCTCCTGGAGATGGCTGGTGCGCGTGAAGGCGAGCAGGTCGTTGATCAGGGTCTGCATGCGCATCGCGCCTTCGACCGCGTACGCGATGAAGCGCTGATGCTTGGGTGTGAGCGTTGGCCCGAGCTGGCGCTCGACGATGCCCATGTACTGGGTGACCATGCGCAGGGGCTCTTTGAGATCGTGCGAGGCGATATAGGCGAACTGCTCCAGTTCGGCATTGGTGGCGGCGAGGTCGTCGGCGTGCTTGGCGATCTGCGCCAGCATGTGGTTGAAGGCGTCGGTGAGCATCCCCAGCTCGTTCGCGGCCTCCAGCTTGGGCGCGCGCACGGTGTAATCCCGCTGCTCGGCCACCGCCCGGGCGGTCCGCGCCAAGGCCAGGATCGGCTCCGAGATCGGCCGCTGCAGCCGCGACGACAGGACCAGGGCGAGCGCCATCGAGCCGAGCAGCACGACCAGCGCCATGATCGCGAAGACGGTCAGTCGTTCGTACATGCCACGCAGGTCGATGCGCAGGAAGATGGTGCCGATGCGAGCGCCTTGGAAGGTGATCGGCCGGTACACGTCCAGCCAATCGGTCGAGAAGCGGTGGCCATCCGCGGCCGGCGTCAGGGGTAGCGATCCGCTGTGGCCGGTGTCGGCAAAATCGGTGAAGGCGTCGCCATTGGCTTTGAACACCCGCGCGAGTGCCACGTTGGGCTCCGCCTGCAGGGATCTCAGCACCTTCCGCGCGGCATTTGCGTCGTCGAAGCTCAGGGCCGCATGGGTGTTCTCGGCCAGGATGTCGGCGAGCACGGTGGCGTCGCGCACCGCCGCATGGCGGAAATCCAGGATCTCGAAGACCGCGAGCGCGGCGCAGGCGATCAGCAGCACGGTGGAGCAGGTCACCAGGATGAGCAGGGTGAGCCGGCGTCGGATCGGGAGATTCGCGAGCCAATTCATGTCAGCGCCGGTTCTCGCTCTTGGCGGGAGGGAACTGTTTTCCCACGCTCAACAACTGCGAACTGATTTTCAGGCCGATCGCTTGGGCGCGCGTGGCGTTGACCAGGAAGCGCACCTTTCCTGCCTCGATGGTGAATTGGATGATGCCGCCTGCGGCGCAAAAATCATCGACTCCACTCACCGTCAGGACCGGCTCCGACCCGAAGGCGGACAGCAATTCCGCCGTGCGCCTGGCTTCGAATTTGCTCAGGAAGACCAGGTGGCAGCCAGTGAGCGCCTCGGTCGTATCCGCCCGACGGATGGCGATGCGGCGGCCCTGTATGCGCTCTCCCGCGATGATCCGGTCGAGCATGCTCCCGAAGGGTTCGGCCCCGAGCATTCCGATGGTGATCGGAGCATCGGCATCGGCGAATGCGGAGTCCGGCCACTCGACGAATTTCAGGAAATTGAACAGGAACGCGGCCTTGACCTGGTATTCCTTGCTGACGAGTTCCTCTGGCGTGGTCGGGGTTGGTGGATCAGCGGCTACCGCCTGCGAGATGCCGATCGTCATCACCATGAGCACGAGCAGAGATCGCCGGATCCAACCACGCATGGCAACGCGTCGATCAGTGTGGGCGGGGGGCGATGACCGGGGAATCGCCATGCTCAATAACGCCAGACCAGCTTCACATAGCCGCTGCGCGAGATCTCCTGCCGGGTCGCTGCGGCCCCGTACTCCGCGTGGTGGTCGTGCAGCAGGTTCTGGCCGACCAGCGCCAGCTCGAGGTCGCGCATCGGCGACCATCCGAGCCGCAGATCCAGCTCGCCATAGGCGGGGACGTCATCGGTGTCGATGCCGCTGACGTAGCGCACGTTGGCGTCGAGCTCCCAATCGTCGGCCAGATCCACGGACGTGCGCAGGCTGGCCATGTGCTTGGGATCGTGCGATTCCAACCGGCCGTTGGAGGTGTCGGTGCTCTCGGGCTTGGGGTGCAGGCGCACGCGCATCGCGGTGTAGCCGACGCGCATGCGCACGCGGTCGATCAGGCGCGAATCGACCACCGCCTCGGCGCCGTAGGAGTCGCCTTCGAGGCCGTTCCCGAACATGAGCGGGAAGGGTGCAGGGGGATTCGCCTGCTCGACACTGCGAACGTCGGAATACACATTGTAGAAGGTCGCGAGCGAGCACGACAGGCGCTTCTCGGGCTCGACGCGGTAGCCGAGTTCGTAGGCGATCAGCTTCTCGGAGGTGAAGTTTCCACCGACCAGCGTGGTGTACGGCGGCGTGCCCGGCAGGTAGAGCTCGCGATCGATCCGCGACGGGGTGCGAACCGCGCGCGACACCGCGCCCCACAGCGAGTTGCGCTCGTCCACGCGCCACGCAACGCGCCCGCTGGGTTGGAACTCGAAGCCGGTGAAGTCGTTGTTCTCGACCTTGGAACCGATGGTCAGGAACACCCGGTCGCGCACCACGGTGATCTCGTCCTGCGCGAACGCGCTGAACACCTGATGGGTCACATCCGCGGGCACGAAGGCCAGCGTGGCTGGGTTCTGGATTTCGTCGTGGTAGACGCGGTAGCCCAGACCCCACACCACGTCGTTGCGGGGAGCGAGGGGGAAGCGGTGCTGGAAATCCAGGTCCCAGGTGTCGAGATCGTCGGTGATCGAATTCGGGATGGCGCGGTGGACGCGGTCCCAATACGCCTGCAGGCTCGCATCCGATTCCTCGGAGAAGCGGTGGGTAAAGCGGGCGAGCAGGTTGCCGCCGGCGGCGCTGATCGCACCCGCTTTGACCTGCTCGATCACCGATTTGTAGACATCGCCCTGGACCGTGAGCAGATCGGGTCCCCAGCCCTCGTAGTCGATGCGGAACCCGCCCTGGCCCGCATCCCACTGGGCGTTGCGTGTGCGATCGTAGGGCTCGACCAGATCGTCGCGGTGGAAGGCCTTCTGGTAGACGCGGTAGTGCAGATCCGGAGCGAGTTCGGCGCCGTAGCGCACGGCCTCGAACGCCTGCAGCGTGCTCCCGCCGCCGGCCTCGACGTACAGCCCGTGGGTCTGGGCAGCGCGGCGCGTGGTGATGCTGATCACGCCGTTGACCGCGTTGGCGCCCCACAGCGTCCCGCCAGGACCGCTGATCACCTCGATGCGGTCGACATCCTCGAGCAGCGTGTCCTGCATGTCCCAGAACACGCCTGCGAACAGCGGGGTGTACACCGTCCGACCATCGATCATCACCAGCATCTTGTCGGCGAGGTTGTTGTTGAAGCCGCGCGCGCTGATCGCCCAGCTATGCGGATCGATCTGCGCCACCGCCAGGTTCGTGGCCAGGCGCAGCGCGTCGGGCAGGTTGGTGGCGCCGGAGCGGCGGATGTCGTCCTGGGTCACCACCTGCACCGCCGAGGCGGCGACGATGATGCGCTCCGGGCGGCGCGACACCGAGGTCACCGTGACCACCTCGATGTCCATCAGCTGTTCGAGGGTCAACTGCTTGAAGCTGTCGACCTCATCGCTGGTGGACGGCGGCCGCGGCAGGGACGGATCGACCGGCTCTTCGGCGGCTGGACAGCGCATGGCGAGCGCGAGCACCGTGGCCACGCCTGCCAGGGTCCGCGACGTGGACCAGGAACGTTCAATCACGAGGGTCTGCCCGATGATCGCTCGCGTGTTCGAGCACCGCGAGGTCAGCCAGCGACACCAGCGCCGCGAGCGGCCGGCCACGGCGCATGAGCACGATGCGTCCACCTCCATTCGCGACCCGGTCCACGGTGTCAGCGATGTGCGCACGCAGCTGGGCGGTGTTCAGGCGGAGGGGCGGGGGCGTCTGGCGGCGCGGCATTCCGGATAGTGGCCGAGTTGTACATCTCGGAAAGGGGCCGCATGCAACCTTGCACAGGCACGGTGTTCACCTGGAGGGGACCAGTAGATGCGCCGTGGAATCAATTGAACCGCCTGGGTGTCGTGCCCTGGCGAGGACGCATCCGCGCCGACGCCGGTAGTCAGCCGTTCCGGGCGGTCCCCAACATCATACAGCCATACTTTGAAGGGGCAGCAATCTCTGGTGCCAGAGAGGTCCCACTGCGGGCAGGGTCGCCGACACGCACGCGGTCCCTAGAGTTCGCGTGCCTTGGTCATCACCGACGGCACCAGCCCCAGCGCCACCACCAGGATGACGACGCTCACGGCCGATATCAGCAGCATCGCATCGTAGCTGCTGAGTACGCTGCCGGCCATGATCCATTTCTCACGGAAGAGGCCCAGCGCGAGGGCCCCGGAAACCAGCAATCCCGACAGCCCCTGACCCGCGATCAGGAGGGTGGTGCAGACGCCGGTGGACAACGACTTGTTGGTTGGCGGGATCAGCGCGAACATCTCGGTCGAGATCGCGATCGAGGATGCCGCCTGGGCGATGCCGAACAGGCAAGTGAGCGCGCCCACCCACGCCACCGCTGCCACCGGAACCAGCTCTCGCAGCAGGAATGTGAACAGGATGGCGCCGAATGCGAAGTGAGCTACCAGGAAGACGAACTTCGCGCCCATGCGGTCGACGAGCTTCCCGCCGATGAGGAATCCCAGCACCGAGCCCAGCATCAGCAGGTTGCCCATCCACACGATCTGCTGATCGCCGAATCCCAGCACATCCTTCTCGACCAGCACGAACAGGTTTGGCGAGCTGAAAGTGACCAGGGTCAGCAGGAATGCGTAGCAGCAGAACGACGCGTAGCCGGGCGCACGCGCCACCTCGGCGGTCGCCACGAGCAGATGGCGGTCGTCCGGGGTCGGCGTCTCCAGCTCGGGCAAGCGTCTCAAGTAGAGGATGCCGACGAACATCGCCATCATCACCGCAGCCATGATCATCTGCATCACGATCAGCGGGGCTTCACGGCCAAGGATCACGGTACAGGTGATGCCGAAGGCGAAGCCGGCACCCTGCCAGGTCAGGCGCATGCGCCCGAAGAAGGCACCTCGCATCGACGGAGGCACGATCGGACTCAGCAGTGCGAACCAGCTGCCGTTGAGCATCGCCTGTCCCACGGCATAGAGCAGGATCCCCGCCACGATGGCCAGGCGCGCGCCATCCGCATCGAAGAAGCCCGCCGCAGCCAGCGGCAGGAAGCCCAGCATCCGCACCCAGCCGCCGCGATTGATCCAAGCCTTCTTGCCTTCGCGGTCGGCGCGGAATGCCACCGGCAGGGTCAGGAAGGTCTGCACGATCGCCGGCAGCGCGAGCAGGAACAGCACCGTCGCGCTGCTGAAGCCGCTCTTGGTCAGGTAGAGCAGCATGACGCCATTGCCGAAGGCCAGGAATCCGAGAGACCCGAAGGCCTGCGACATCACTGCGTCGCGCATGCCGCCCCGCTGGACGGGGGTCACCGGCGTCGTTCCTGATGCGACCGCGGTCATGGCGGCGTCCTGCGTGGGTCAGCGGTCTGGTCGAGGACGATGCTCCGAGAGGGGCAGGCGATGCAACGTCCCGCACTCCTGGTCGTCGGCGCCGTCTCGTCAGCACCCTCCCCACGGGTGCTTGGTGTTGGTCGCGTCCAGCCACCACTTTTTGTAGCGGCCATCGATGCGATACAGGACGTCGAAGCGCCGGGTCAAGGCACCTGCAGGCGCGTAGATGCTATCCCTGGTCGCGAAGCTGACCTTGCCCCGGTAGCAGAGGACATGGGTAGGGCCGATGGAGAGGACATAGAGGATCGTCGCAACCATGACCCCGGATGTGACGAGCAGTATGGAACGCGGCATGGGAGGCACCGATCGGAGGGATCAATCTACCGGTCGATACGTCGACGCGACATCGCCGCAAACCTTTCAGCGTCGTCGCCACGTAGACTGGCGCACAGATGGAACTGCCTCACGCCTTTCTTCGCCAGGCTGGGCGTTCAGAGCCAAGATTCCGCCGCCACAGCGCGAGCACGATGACCACCGCCGCGGCGCCGCCACCAGCACCGGTGCCGCAAGCGCGGCCACCGAAGAATTGTGGCACCGCGTTGTCGATCGCTCCCAGGTTGCGCGCTTCCAGATAGGTGCGGTCATCGCCGCCGGGCAGCGCGGGCAGCGGCAGCGCCCAGAGTTCGCTGTCTCCCGACAGGTCCGTGGCGGCGAAGAAGACGCGATCACCGGATGCGGTGAACCAGCCGGGGCTGGAGCCGCCGGCGCCGGGAACGATCTCGCCCTGAGGGACGGTTCTGGCGGCGGTGCCGTCGGTCGACCACGGCTCGAAGCCACCCGCCGGTGACGTTGCCGAGTAATACACGCGACCACGTCCTCCCGCGAAGTCGGCGGGATCACTGCCGGTGGGGCCGGCGACCTGGTGCAGCAGGTACGTGCCCGCGATGGTGCCGTCGGTACGCCACAATTCGGGTCCCATGCCGGGCTCGGTGGCGGCGAAGTAGCAGATGCCGTCCACCGCCCTCAGTGCGACCGGCGTGCTGCCTGCCGGCCCCGGATCGATGTCGCGGAGCATGAACGTCCCGGCGGGTGTTCCGTCCGAGCGCCAGATCTCGTTGCCGGTGGTGGTGGTGCTCGCGGTGAAGACCGCCACCGATCCGAGGCTGATGAACTGGCTGGGATCAGACGACGGTGCGCCGGGATCCAGGTCCAGGAGCGGTGCGGTGCCCGCCGGGGTGCCATCGCTGCGGCAGAGCTCGTTCCCGACGGACGGACTGGTGGCGGCGAAGAGCACGCCCTGCGACAGCGCTACGAACAGGTTTGGATTCGACGGCGATGAACCAGGCGCGAAATCTCCCAGCCGCACGGTGCCGGCAGCGGTGCCGTCGCTCACCCACGGCTCGAACCCGCTCGCGCCATCACTGCCTTGGAAATAGAATCGACCATCGCGGCCGGCATACCTGATGATCATCAGACCATTGGCGAACACGCCATTCGCCGCACCGGGGTTGACATCCTTCACCAGCACGGTGCCGGCTGCGGTGCCGTCGCTCTTCCACAGCTCACGCCCGTTGACGCCATCGATGGCGCTGAAGAACAACGTCTGACCGACCACCGTCAGATCGGCCGGATCTCCACCGGTCGCGCCCGGATAGATGTCCCCGAGCCGCACGGTCCCCGCCGTCGTGCCGTCGCTGGTCCAAAGCTCGCGATCGCTCGATGTCTCGCTGGCGCTGAAGAACAGCCGCGATCCGATCGCCGTCAGCCTCAGCGGCTGCGAGCTGCCGGCCCCGGGAGCGATATCCTTGACCAGCACGGTGCCCGCCGCGGTACCGTCGCTCTTCCACAGCTCGCGCCCCGCGGCGGGGGTGTTGGCGACGAAGAACAGCGTGCCGCCCGCATCGGTCAGGTACTGCGGATTGCTGCCGGTGGCGCCGGGGACGATGTCGGCGACGCGGACCGGCTGCTCGAACGCCTGCGTGCTGGTACTCAGGATCAGCAGCGACAGCGCGGTGAGCGATGTGCGGACGGAAGGGGGCATGGTCGACTCCTGGGTGCCGGCGCGCGACAGCGCGCCGCGGGGAGCAGACCATTCGCCGGGTTCGTTCCCGAGCAAGCGGAACGAGGAGGAACGTCCGACGGAGTGAGAACGTCCGACGGGGTGGCAACGTCCGACGTCCGACGTCGGACAGCAACAGCAACAGCAACAGCAACGGCGAGTCGGGGCAGTGGCCGGAGTCGGGCTCTCGGCTGTCC
>JACCZE010000470.1 GCA_013696105.1 Planctomycetota bacterium
CCCTGAGCAAACGGGCGCCGAGTCGGCGGTGGCGGCATACAATCGCCGCAGGCGATGCCGCCACGATGTCGGAGGCTTCCGACGACATCGAGCCGCGACAAAGCCCGGGGGTAGGCCGCAGGCCGTAGGGGCGACAGCCCCTGAGCAAAAAGCCCTCAGCGGATCCGGGTTTCCGAGATCCGACGATAGGTGGTGCTGCCCTCGGCCTTGGCGCTGGAATTGGCCAGATCGCCGAGCGCCACACGGTACAGCTCGACCAGGGCCTCGCCGATCAGCGGCATATCGTAGCGTTCCTGGGCGAGCGCGCGGCCGGCTTCGCCGAGCACGCGGCGACGGGCCGGATCCAGGACCTGGTTCATCGCTTCCAGGACCGAGCCCGGACGGTTCGGCGCCGCGAGCAGAGCGGTCCTGCCATCGCGCATCAGCTCGGGCATGCCGCCCACCGCCAGGGCGATGATCGGGCGGGCGCAGGCCATCGCCTCGAGAACTGGCACCGCGGTGCGGTCATCGCTGCGCAGATCGGCGAACACATCGACGCGCGCCATGAAGTCGGCCGCATCCGGCGCGACGGAGGCGATGATGCCGCCCGCATCCTTCCGCGTGACAATCTGGTCGAAGCGTTCACGGTCGTCGGCGCCGGCGGGACGGAACAGTCCGCGGACCGGATGCGCGCGGGCGAGCTCGATCAGCGCATCGCACAGGCGCTCGATGCCCGACGCGGTATCGCACGGACCCGCGAAGCCGAATACCGTGCTGCCGTCGGCGGAGCGGTATGGGCATGCTCCCGCGAGCGCGACATCCACGCCCGGCGGCAGGATGGTCGCGCGGTCGCGGGTCAGCCCGACCTTGCCGAGGTAATGCGCGCGCAGGCTCTCGGTCGGCAGCAGGACCCAGGCGATGCGCGGATCGCGCAGGAGGCGCGCGGTATGCGCGTCTTCGCGACCATGGACGCTCACCACCACCGACAATGACAGGCGCCGCGCGAGATCGAGGGCGACCTGCAGCAGCTCGAGATCATGGACGTGGATGAGGTCCGGCGTCCACACCGCGATGGTGCGGGCGAACTCGGCGCGCGCGCCGAAGAGCGACGCGAACAGCCCGGTGCCGTAGGGGATGACCTGCACGCCGGGAACCGTCGCCGCGCCGTCGTCCTCGGGAACGGCGACCGCGGAGGCGTGCCCCTGACGGGTGAGCCATGAGATGAGGGTGCGCGCCCCGTCGCCGGCGGGACCCGGTCGCGAGCCGATGAAGTGCAGGATGCGCAGCGGGATCATGCGTCGTCGGCACCCGATGCGGCTGACTCGGCGATGTCGACCGTCGGTCCCGCGACGACATAGCGGCCATCCGCCCAGCGGCCGAAGTCGCGCAGGCGGCAGCGCGACGAGCAGAACGGGAACGTCTCTCCGACTTCCGCCGGCTCCGCGGACAACGCTTTCCCGCAGGTCGGGCACGACCAGGACGTGGGCATCCTTCCAGTGTCGCACACGCTGGACGTAGGCAAGATCTCCGTCTCATGAAGCGAGCCATGATGTTTCCCTTGAAACACCTGAAACATTGCACGGCCCTTGGCCGTGACCTGACCGCAGTCCCTGTTAGGGTGGAACCCATGCGCTGGATGCGGTTTGTGCTCGCGTTCGTCCTGGCATGTGTCGCAGGTGCCTCGGAGGTCGCGGCCAAACTGGACCGTGCCCTGCAGGCGGTGCCAGCCGGTGGCCGAGCGAGTGTGGCGCTGCTGGACCTCACCACCGACACCTGGGTCTACCAGCGCCAGGCGGAGCAGCCGCTCTCGCTCGCCTCGACGACCAAGCTGCTGACCGCAGCTGCGGCCTTCGCCGAACTCGGACCGGCATTCCGCTTCTCGACGCGGGTGGTCGGGATCGGACCCCAGCACGGAGATTCCCTCTCCGGGCTCGGGATCATCGGCGGCGGCGATCCCTGTCTGGACGGCCACTTCTATGACGAGGATCCCGACCTGGTGTTCCGGCAATGGGCGGATCACTGCAAACGCCTCGGGATCGCGCGCATCCTCGGCGACATCGTCATCGACAACCGGCTCTTCGCCGGACCGATCCGCCCCGAGACCTACCCGCAGGACGCCGAGAACCAGCAGCGCTGGTACAGCGCGCCAGCGAGCGCATTCGCCTGGAACGACAACTGCATCGAGGTGCGGATGGTCCCGACCGTGCCCGGACATCCCGCAGAGGCCCAGGTGCGGCCGCATTCACGGCGCATCCAGGTGCGCAACCTGACGCGCACCGTCGCCGGCAAGAGCGACAGCCGCTTCAGCGTCACCCGCGACGGGGACGACAACATCCTCACGGTGAGCGGCACGTACACCAAGCCCACGGCGTGGTTCCCCCTCGCGATCGCCGACGAGCCCGACCTGCTCGCCGCCGACCACCTGAAGCATGTGCTGGAACGTGCGGGCATCGCGGTCTCGGGCGAGGTGCGCATCGGCGCGGTCGAACCCAACGCGGGCCCCCTGCTCATCGATCTGCAGCACGACCTGGTC
Source organism: Planctomycetota bacterium (assembly GCA_013696105.1). Classification (GTDB taxonomy): domain Bacteria; phylum Planctomycetota; class UBA11346; order UBA11346; family UBA11346; genus JACCZE01. The sequence continues at coordinate 2,513 of JACCZE010000470.1, forward strand.
CCCGCGCTGACGCTGATGAATCAACACAGCCAGAATTTCTACGCCGAGCAGGTCCTGCGGCAGATCGGGGCGCACCGTCTGCGCCAGGGCTCGATCGACGCTGGCTGCAAGGCGGTGCTCGAGGTCCTCGCACCGGCGCTGGGACGATCGGCGGCGACGGTCTCGCTGCTCGACGGCTCTGGCCTGAGCTACGACAATCGCGCCAGCGCCGAGGCGATGGTGACGCTCCTGCGCGCAATGCACCGCAGCGACTGGCGCGACGCCTTCACATCGACGCTCAAGAGCAAGGATTCGGGAAAATCCCGCGGCATGGTCAAGACCGGGACGCTTGCGATCGCCTGCTGCCTCGCCGGATACGTCGACCTTCCTTCGGGCCACCGCCTCGGTTTCGCGATCCTGTTGAACAAGGGCACCGCCCGCGACTTCGGCTGGGCGTCGAAACTGCGCGAATCGCTGTTCAAGATCATGTGCGGGGGATGAGAAGAACGTTCTCGGTTCTCCGTTCTCGGTCCTCCGTCGACAGCCCTGCCTGTGCTTCGGATTCTCCCGACGGAGGACCAAGGACGGAGGACGGCTATCCGTGTCTATGCGAATCCACCCACGTACGGCAGCTTCTTCGCCGCGGCGCGCACCTCATCGATGCCGGAGACGAGCTGCCCCAAGGCGTCCCATTGGCCGGTGAGGAACTGCTTGCGCGGTCCTTCGGCCATGGTCGCGGGCACAGACCTCTTTCCGCAGCGGACCTCGCCCTTGGCCAGGTCGAGGGTCACGTCGGCAGCCGGATCGCGCTCGATGTCGCCCTGCAACGCCTCGGCATCGGCGGCGGACACACGCAGGCACGGTAGGCCCATCGCCACGCAGTTGCCGAAGAAGATCTCGGAGAAGCTGACGCCGACGATGCCGCGGATGCCCCACTTGGCGATCGCCTGCGGCGCGTGCTCGCGCGAGGAACCGCAGCCGAAGTTGCTGTTGACCACCAGGACGCTCGCCCCGGCGAACCGGCGATCGTCGAACGGGTGCGTCTTGCTCTGCGCGGTGAGCTGCTTGCGGTCGTCCTCGAACGCGAACTGCCCGAGGCCGTCGAAGGTCACGCAGCGCAGGAACCGCGCGGGAATGATCCGATCGGTGTCGATATCGTTGCCGCGCAGGGGCAGGGCCCGTCCGGAGACGAGGGAGACGACGCTGCTCATGGCTGTTCCTGGGTGGATCCGGAGGGCGTGCTGGTGTTCATCCCGCGGCCTGCCGCCGCGTTGTCAGCGGCCTCGGCCGCTTCCTCGAGACCGCGGGTATGGCTCGTCGCCGGCTTCTCCATGCGGGCGGCGGTGTCGCTGCCGGCCGAAGCGACCCATGCGACGATGGCGATGATGGCGATGGCGGAGAGCGCGATGATGACCATCGTGCGACGCGACGTTGCTTCGGCGGACATGTCAGGCCTTGGCCTTCGCTGCGGGTGCCTGCAGCACCGTGCGCACGTCGGTGACCTTCCCTTCGAGCGCGGCGACGGCGACCATCGCCGGGCTCATCAGCAGGGTGCGGCCCGCAGGCGAACCCTGGCGGCCCTTGAAATTGCGGTTCGACGACGACGCGCTGACCTGGCGGCCTTGGAGCTTGTCCGGATTCATGGCCAGGCACATCGAACAGCCGGCGTTGCGCCATTCGAATCCGTGCGCAACGAACACCTTGTCGAGCCCCTCGGCCTCGGCCGCGATCTTGACCGCTTCGCTGCCCGGGACGATGAATGCCTTGACGCTCTTGGCCACGGTGCCGCCATGCGCCGTGATGACGCGGGCAGCCTCGCGCAGATCGCTCAGGCGTCCGTTGGTGCAGCTGCCGATGAAGGCGACGTCGATCGCGACGCCGGCGATGCGCTGACCGGCCTTCAGATCCATGTATTGGTAGGCTTCCTCGATGGTCGCCCATTCATCCTGGGTGAACGATTCCTTGGCCGGGATGGTCTCGCCGACGCCGACGCCGTGGTCGGGCGAGATGCCCCAGGTGACGGTCGGCTCGATGTCCTCGGCGCGGAACGTGCGCACGTCGTCGAATTGGGCGTCGGGGCCGGAGGCGACCTGCTTCCACCACGCCACCGCGCGTTCCCAGGCCGGCCCCGACGGAGCGTGCTCGCGTCCTTTCAGGTAGGCGAAGGTGGTCTGGTCGGGATTGACGTAGCCGCAGCGCGCGCCGCCCTCGATCGCCATGTTGCAGACGGTCATGCGCTCCTCCATCGACAAGGCGTCGATGGTGGAGCCGGCGAATTCGTAGGCGAAGCCCACCCCGCCCTTGGCGGTCAGGTGGCGCAGCACGTGCAGGATCAGGTCCTTGGCGTAGACACCGGGTCTCAGCGCGCCGTCGACCTGGATCTTGCGCACCTTGAGCCGCGACATCGACAGCGTCTGGCTCGCAAGCACGTCGCGCACCTGCGAGGTGCCGATCCCGAAAGCGATGGCGCCGAACGCACCGTGGGTGGCGGTGTGGCTGTCGCCGCATGCCACGGTCATGCCGGGAAGCGTGAGCCCCTGCTCGGGGGCGATGATGTGCACCACCCCCTGCTTGCCGCTTCCGGGCTGGAACAGCCGAATTCCGAACTCGCGGCAATTGGTCTCGATCGCGACCATCATCTCCTCGGCCAGGGTGTCGGCGTAAGGCCGGGACTGGTCCTCGGTCGGCACGATGTGGTCGACGGTGGCGACCGTGCGTTCGGGAAATGGGACTTTCAGCCCGCGTTCGCGCAGCATGGCGAAGGCCTGGGGACTCGTGACCTCGTGGATCAGGTGCAGGCCGATGAACAGCTGGGTCTGGCCGCTGGGGAGGGCGCGGACGGCGTGGAGGTCCCAGACCTTGTCGAACAACGTGCGGCTGCTCATGGAGCTCCTCGGGCGGGCGCGGCAGTTTGCGCCGAAAACCCCTGCATACAAGCGCTGCACCGGTATTTTCCGGCGTTCTAACGGAGGGTTAGTCGTCGACGGACTTGCGCCATAAGTTTCCTAACCACAATCCGCAATACCCGCGCCCTATGCTCAAATTGGAAGTTCTGAACACCGCCTTCAAGGGCAAGCAGTTCCGGGTCAAAGCCGGCCTGAAAATCGGCAGCGGACCCGACTGTCAGATCCGTGCACAGGCCGATGGCATGCAGGAGGTGCACGTCCGCTTCTACGACGATGGCCCCCGTCACATGGTCGAGATCGCCAGCGACAAGGCCCACCTGTTCGTCAATGGCAAGGATGTGATGCGCGGCGAGATCCGCCACAACGACCAGATCACGGTCGGACCGCTCAAGCTCAAGGTCATCGACGACGCCAAGGTCAGCCAGTCCGCCCTCCGCCTGGATCAGCTGATGGCCGACTTCGAGGCGCATTCGGGTGACGAGGTCTATGACTTCGCGAAAGAGGATCTGTTCTACCTCTCGACCAAGGATCCACAGCTCCGCCAGACGGTGTCCTTCGTGATCCCCAGCAAGGACAAGTTCATCGACCAGTCCCAGGTCTTCCTCGCCCGGTTGGTGAAGCAGAGCGGCATGGACGAATCGAAGATCGATGCGTTCATGACCTGCGCCAAGGAGCTGATCCTCAACGCGCACCGCCACGGCCACAAATACGACGAGTCCAAGAAGATCGTGCTCCGCTACCGTGACCTCGGCGACAAGCTGTCGCTGTCCATCGAGGACCAAGGCGCCGGATTCGACCATGGTGCGGTCATCGATGCGATGAAGAAGAAGGATGCGGCGCAAGCCGCGCGCGAGCGTTACCAGGCAGGCGGTTTCGGCGGTCTCGGATTCAAGATGATCACCAACATGGCCGACACCCTCGCCTACAACGATTCCGGCAACACGGTCACCTACACCGTGAACAAGAAGGAGCCGGAGTAGCTCTCGTCTCTTGGTCGCCCGCCGTGACCACCGCTCGCCAGGGATCGTCAGATGGAACGTCCGATCCGCGCCTCACTGTTCGTCGACGATCCCCCGATCAACGCGACCTACTGGTGGCGGTTGCAGCAATACGCCTTCGGCTTCACTCCGAGCGAAACCGGCTGGGGCGCGGGGTGGCGCAGCCTCGAATCGGCGCCGCGATTCCGCCTGGAGGACGTGCGCGGCCTCGCCGACTACCTCGAGGAATTCGCCATCCGCGGCAAATTCACCATGCTGCCCTGCAGGAGTTCGTCGCGAACGTCCGCGACACCTTCATCTGGTGCGGAGCTCCGGCGATGACTGCGCCCGCGCGCGACCAGCGCACCCCAGAGATCCGTTACCAGGATCCGCGCCGAGGCCGCGTGTGGACCCCCTACGCGATCGATGATATCGCCTTCGCCACGCTCCACGGCGCGGCCGACGTCGCGCGCGAAGTCGACGCGCTGATCAGTCCCGATCTCGCGACCGGCCGCCTGATCGCCGACGCCGAGGCCGGCCGCACCCTCGCGTTCGTGCTGCACACCCAAACCATCAATTCGAACAATACCGGCCAGGGCATGGCGCTGGCGCGCGAGGCGACGCGCCGCCTGGTCCGACGCTACGGCAAGCGCCTGGTCTGGTGCACGCCGTCCGAGCTGTGCGCGGACGCGCACGCCACCGCCCCCACCTGACGCTGCGGCTCCTGCCCGATGGCAGGGTCGGCACGCTCGTCGGGATGCATTGCTGAAATGCGGACAGAGGGACTCGAACCCACACACCTTGCGGTACCGGAACCTAAATCCGGCGCGTCTGCCAATTCCGCCATGTCCGCGCGACCCGGGTACCTTGGCCACAGCGCCATCCCGCCACAAGCGCGAATCGGCCTCGGAACGCCAACCGCCCCTTGAACAGGCGCCCCAACCACGACCTTCCTGCGCACAGGAGCCCTCCATGCGCTGGATCGCCGCACTCGCCGCCGCCGCCGTCTCGACCGGGACGCTGTCCGCCGCCGACATCCTCATCCGCGACTTCCGCCTCGCCGCGGGTGTCACGCCCGGACCGAGCCGCACCACCGAGGATTACTCCGCTGGATCCGGATCCGTGCGAGCGTCGGGGTCGAACACCTACAAGGCCAACGCCGCGCAGGCGGTGGATGTCTACGCCGGATTCGCCGGCGGCGAGCTGCACGATTATGGCCTGGTCTACGGCATCGGCCTGGACGCCGCCCGCGGCCGCTTCTCGCCGCGCGGCACGGGCAGCAACGGTCTGGACTACATGACCCTGGTGCCGCAGATCCGCGCCGGTCTGGGCTACGCCTTCTCGACCTCGTTCCACATCGAGCTGACGCCGTTC
>JACCZE010000025.1 GCA_013696105.1 Planctomycetota bacterium
GGCTTGGGGTGCCCGTCGCGCCGGCCGACGCGTACGTGTCCGTTGTCGGGACTCAGGCGCGGTTGAAGAGGTACAGCAGGCCGATCACCGCCAGGGCGATGACGGCGATGCCGACCAGCGAATAACCGCCGATAGCACCGGTGCGGACAGCGTTCTGCGAGCGCAGAATCAGACCATTGATCTTATCCATGACGTTCTCCTTCGTAGCTGGCATTGTATGGGATCACGGATGCACACCCTCGCTGGACTCTGGAAAGTCTGCACGCGAGTTGGTTGATGAACCAGGCCGCTCGTCCGACGCATTGGAGGTCGAATCCATGGGTACTGAAGCGACCGATCATCTGTGATGGGCCCTTGCTGGTTCGTCAGGCGATGGTGACCGCACCGACCTCGCGCCACGGTGAGTCTCCGGTCTGCCAGAGGGCCAGCCGGCTTGCGGTGAATCCCGGAAACGTGCGGCTTGCGAGAGAATCCCGGATCGCACCACGTTCGTCGGGAGGCAGCCGGCCGTACAGCAGGCTCAGGTGCGGACGGTAGGTGCTGGGCGAGCGCGGCGGGCATAGGCGGCAGAGCGCGTCATGGAGCGAGAGGAGTTCCGGAGCCATCCGGATGTCGAGGTAGATGCAGCGGTGGACCGCATCGGAATCCGAAAGTCCAGCGATGCCGATGGGGGGCGCGAGGAATGTCCCCGCGCGCTTCCCGACCTCCTCCAGCGCGCGTGCGGCCTCGCCTTCGAATCCGCCGCCGATGGTGATATGCGGTGCGAAGTCGGGTCCCCCGTGACCGGCGCGCAGGTCCGCGATCGCCTGTCGGTATCCGGAGGCATCGGGTTCCGGGGGCATCAGCCACCAGTTCAGGCGAGCCATGGCAGCGCTCGGATCATGTGCGGACCTTGGCGAGGTCGTCCCATCCACCAGCGCCGTGGGCGCGTGTTTCGACAGGGCTGGGGATCAAGGTGGTCGGATGCACGGTAGCTGGTGGATGCCGGTGGTCCCCGCATCCGCATCCGATCCTCCCGGCCCCGCGCCGGCTCCCAGCACGAACAGACAAAGCCCCGACCACGCATGGCAAAGACCTTCGATTTCCGGAGGTATAATCCCCGTCGAGGTCACCCATGCAGCCCAAGCCCGCCACCGATGTCGCTTCCACCCTGGCGCGTCTGCGTCACGCCTCCGACAAGACGTCGACCGCGTTCCCCCAGACGACCTGGACCAAGGTTTCGGGTCCGGGTCCAGCGACCTATGTGCTGAACTCGTGGGGCGGATTCAACGGCCTCGCGCTCGAACGCGGTCAGGATCTGGTCGTCCGCTGCGCGCTCGATCTGCCCACGAGCGTCGGTGGCGTCGAACTCGTGGGCGATGCGCTCGAGGCCACGTTCATCAGCCACTATCCGTCGGTGGTCACGCACGATGGCCGGGCGCTGTTCGCCGACGAGGGTGTGCCGATCGCCGCCGGACCGGCGCTGTTCACCGTGGTCCCGCGTCTGAAGGCCGGAGCCAACGGCGAGATCGTGGTGCGGCTGCGCATGCCCGACAACCAGGTCTGCAACTCCTGCAACCTCGTCCTGACCACGCCGCGGTTGCGCGCGCGTGCCGAGGTGCTGGACGTCCTGTGGTCCGAGCTCTGGTGGTGCCAGCAGCTCGCGACGACGCCCACGGATCGTGCCCTGCTGACCCAGGCCGCCGCCGTCATCCCCGAGTCGCTGGCCGAGCCGAGCACCACCCAGCTCGAGGCGGTGCTGGAGCGCATGGAAGCCATGCTCGCACCGTTCTCGGCCCGGGCGAAGGCGACCGCCGTCCATCTGATCGGCCACAGCCACATCGACATGAACTGGCTGTGGACCTGGCCGGACACCGTGGGTGTGGTCAAGCGCGATTCCGTCAGCCTGGTGGCGATGATGGCCGATTACCCCGAGCTGACGTTTTCGCACAGTCAGCCCGCGACCTATGAGATCCTGCGCACCGAGCGCCCGGACCTGTTCGCGAGCGTCAAGCAGCTGATTGCCGAGGGCCGCTGGGAACCGATGACCATGCAGTGGGTCGAGGGCGACACCAACATGGCCTCGGGCGAGGCCACCGCGCGTCACCTGCTGGAAGGCGTCTGGTACGCGCGCGAGGTCCTCGGCTCCGGAACCTCGACCTATCACGCGCCCGACACCTTCGGCCATGCCGGCAACCTGCCCCAGCTCGTGGCCTCCGCGGGTGGAACCCGGTATTACCATCAC
>JACCZE010000043.1 GCA_013696105.1 Planctomycetota bacterium
GCGCATCAGCAGCAGATCGCCGCGCACATGGGCAGCGTTCTCGGCTCCACCGGTGCGCGACAACCCCGACCAGGTCCGCGCGTGGCCGCGCAGGGTTTCAGCCTGCGCATCGAGTCGCGCGAGGAGATGGCGCACGCGGTTCGCCTGCTCGACGATCCCGCCCCCACCGGGATCCGCTGCGAGGATGCGTATGGCGCGGCTGCGTGTCGTCTGTCCTCCGAAGTCGCTCGCGAGGGCGGTGACCTCCAGCACATCGCCGCTGGCGATGCCCAACACCGAGAGATCCAGGACCACAGGGATCGAGACCGATACCGCCATGCGTTCCGACGGCAATGTGCGGGTGGTGAGGTGGCCTCGATCGTCCACGACCTCGAGCCACACCTTCTTCAATGCGAGATCGTCGGTCGCAGCGAGGGTCATATGGGCGGTGTCCGTCGTACCGAGCACGGGATCCTCTCCACCGGTGCCGCCCTCGTAGGAAAGGGCCGACTCCGGCGGGCGGTCGGGCACCACCGTGATGAGCCAGCGCTGCGCCGGCTCCGTTGCCAGGCCGCTGTCGGCGACCAGGCGTACGCCGTAGGCGAGATCCGCGCCGGGCTTGAACTCCGCGGTGATGCGCGTGACTGTTCCCTCAGCATTCCCCTCAGACAGGGTCTCGATGACCGCCGCGCTCTCACCTGCAGCCGTGACCATGGTCGCCGATGCGACCGGCTCCCCTTGGACCTCGATGATCGCTGCCACGGTGCTGCCTGCGACGATCTGCGCATCGCCGCCGCTGATGTCGCGCACCGGCAGTCGGGTATATTCTGGAGGTGTGACCCGCAGCGCGACCCGGCTGACGCGCGGCGGGGATCCCACAGCGATGCGGCAGCGCCTGCTCTCGGCGTCGCCCGCCCGTACCTGATACGTGAATGCACTCGTCACCGCGTCCACGTGGTAGACATAGGTCCCGAAGGGTGCCGACGCGGGGGAATCGTCCCGGCGGCGCATCTCCACCTGCTCGCGCACACCGTCCTGCCAGACGATCTCGAGGTGCGCGCCCCCCGGGTCGGGGGCAGCGATCGCCTCGATGGCGAGTGAACTGCCCAGCGCGAGGAGCTGATCTCCCGGTGACACCGTCAGCGATACCTCGGAGGGTCTGACTGCCGCGGTCATCGGCCAGAGCGCGCGGAGGTAGAGCGCGCCAGCTCCCGAAACCGCGCAGCTCACGAGCATCACCGCCGTGAGCACCACCGCGCGTGTCCATGCTCGCCGCGCCGGACCCGCGTCGACCAGCTCGTGCACGTCCAACGTCGCCGCATCGAGGGCCGCCAACGCGATGGTCCGCTCCACCATCCAATTGCTGACTCCCGAGTTGGGAGACAGAGAGAGTTCGATCGCCGCGCTCAGTCGCTCGTCCAGGCCCCCGGCGGCGCGCTCCAACGCACGCGCCAGCTCGACCCGGGTCGGCGGTCGGATCAGAGGTTTCAGGAAGCGCAGCGCAGCCACGCCCAGGCCTGCGGCCAGCACCAGCAAGCTCATCGCCAGACGCGGACCGTATCCTGGAAGCGCGAGCGCATCGATCGTCGCCAGGACCGCGATGCCGATGCCGATGGTCACGATCGCGTCACCGGATCCGCGCATCACCTGCAGGCGCCGACGCCGCGCTGCGAAGGCGGCGATCGTGGCCGTGAGAGCCGGCGGCAACGGGTGGTGGGCGGACATGGGGCGCGCGGGCTCCGTGCCCGAAGCCTATCCCGCGGGGGTGCCGCGGCGAGCCGCCGGATCCGCAGACGTATCGGACGGATCGCCCCGCGAAAATCCACAGGGATTCGCCCAGGGACGCCTGGGCGCGGCAGTTGGCGGACCGATCACATGCGTGATGACGGAGTCAGCGGGCGAACTGGTTGATATCCAGGACCACGTCGCCTTCGTCCTCAATGACCACGAAGCCCTCGTCGGAGGCGATGAACACCTCGTCGGGAGTCTCGAGTGCGATGCCCACCAGCCCGAGCGTATGCCTCAGGAGCGCATCCGCTCCCGCATCGGAGACAGCGCCTGCCGCGACCGTGCAGGGCAGATGCGGTTTCAATGCCCCGAGCTGCGCTTCCAGGCTCTGCACCACCAGGCGCGCACCATCCGCTGGCGTACCCGGCAGCAGGATCGCCAGCACGTCGTCGCTCCAGACGCAGGCGGTGTCGAGCTTCCGCAGGATCGCCAGCACCGCTCGCCAAGCCCCTTCGGCGCACGCAGCCAGACGCTGCTGATCGCCTTTGGCCAGGGCGTCGAGGCCTTCCAGACGCACCAGCACCAGGGACATGGGAATGCCGTAGCTCTTGAAGCGCCCGGCTTCGCGATTGAGCTCATTGAGGAAATACGAGCGCGAATGCAGCGATGCGTGGAAATTCCGCAATGCGCCCGCCAGGCCGAATCCGCCGATGGTGCCGGCGGCGACGGCTTCCTCCGCCTGCGGCGTCAGCTCGTATTCGTGCAGCACGAGTTCACGCGTCAATTCGGGCTCGGTGGTGTTGCCGCAGTCGAGACACCGCGCGAGCGAAACGGAGTGGTCGGATACGGCCTCGCAGCTCCGGCAGCGGTAATGGTCGGAGATGATCTCGAAATCGCCCGCCGCCATCGGCTGTTCGCATTTCGGGCATACCAGGCTGCCGCCACGCTTCGCGCGGGCCACGGTGTCACGGAAGCCGCAGACCCGGTGATGGACGATCTGCTCGTAGCCGTAATCGGGCGATCCGCATCCCGAGCAGGCATCCCCGAAGGCGAGCTGGTGGCTCGAGCAAGCGGCGCATTTGCGCATGCGCATGGCGATGCGGCGGCGGCACAGGCCGAGTTCCGCCAGCCGTTCGAGCAGTCCATGGTCGTTGACCGTGAACCCGAAAGCGGAGGCCACCGTGGGATAATAGAAGCCCGCTCCGTGCTCCGGGCTGACCACCGGCCGCACCACGGTGCGATCGCGCTCGAGCAGGTCGCCCAGGAAGGCGAGGAAGGCGTCGTCGGGAATGACCGCGGGAACCTTGCGCATCGCCAGGAGCAGCAGCTGCTCGACGCGTTCGAGGAACACGCCGTCGGTGAAGGGACGGCAGAGCACCCGGTCGTAGCGGCTTCGCTGCTTCCAGACCGGCACGGGCTCGCGCCCTTCGTCGAGGATGATCAGGCGAGAGGTCGCCTTCTGACGCAGGATCTGGTTGCGCGACAGGAACGCGGCGGCTGGGGATGCGGACAAGGCGACGATCGCCAGGTCGTAGGGCTGGTCGAGCTCGATGAGGTCCTCGCCGCTCACCAGCATCTCGTCGAGCACTAGCGAAAATATCTCGGCGTCGTTGCCAGAGAGCGAATCGGTGATGTGCAGCTCTCCTCCCAGGGCCTGCCTGAGATCGGCAATGGCGATGTCCGAATCGCTTATGAGCAGGATACGACAATCGGCACGCATGGTGGGGATCGTGACCCTGGGGATCTCGACATCCATGCCTGGGTCGCAGACCCGATACGCAGCCGATGCGCTGGAGGCCGACAGCTGCTCCTGGCCTGGGAAAGCGTGTGCAACCGCCTCTGCCGGCGAATAATCGGGACATGATCGACCGTGCGCCCGAATCCCCGCCTGCTCTGACGCCTGGTTCCCAGCCAGGGCCCGGGACCGGGACCGATGTCTCCAGGGGGCCGATTCCGGCGGCCGGATTCGATTGGCCGCGGGCGGTGCTCTACACCGCGACCGGGGCGGCGCTGGCGATCGTGGCGGTGAGCATCGCCTCGCTCCTTCGCGACGGGGGCGACCGGATGGGCATGTTCCTGGCCATGTTCATGGCGTGCTTCTCGCTGATCAAGTTCGCGGTCGCATCCCGCGCCATCCGCGAGGTGCGCGCGGTACCCTCCGGAGGTGACGATCCCCGCGATTTCCATGGAACGCACGGTCGCTTCTGGGCCTGGGTCGGGGTCAAATACCTGGTTGCGACCCTGGCCATGGCCGCCGCGGTGTTCATGCTCGTCCATGGCTCGGGCAACATCCGCTGATCCCGCCGTGAGCCGCACCGAAGGGTGAGGGTCCGGTGTCCTCGCGTCATTTGCCGATGCAGAAGCGCGAGAAGATCGCTTCGAGCACGTCGTCTGGAGTGGTCGCGCCCATCAGCTCGCCGAGCGCTTCGGACACCTGGCGCAGATCTTCAGCCAGCACCTCGTCCGGACCGATCCGGCTCGCGAGCCGCGCCAAGATCGCTTCCGCGCGTCCGAGCAGGCGTTGCTGCCGTGCATCGCCTGCCGAGGCGTGCGCAAGGCGCCCGGCGATCAGGCTCTCGAGTCCGCCGATGCCGGCTCCCGTGAGCGCGCACACCGCCAGCTCGGCGCGCGCGTCGGTCGATCCCAGGTCGCTCTTGGTCGCGATGATGACCGCGCGCTCGAGGTTCAGGGGGATCACCTCGGGAGCCGGGGCATCCGCAGCGGAACAGATCAGGATCAGCGACGCATCGGCGGCGATCCGGCGGGCGGATGCGGCGCTCGCCCGATCCAAGGGATCCGCGTCTGGGTGGTCCTCGAGCCAGCCGGCGGTGTCGACCACGCGCACGTCCCGACCGCCGATCCGGCAGACGCATTCGAGCGCATCGCGGGTGGTCCCGGGAATGGGCGACACCAATGGGCGTTCCCCCGTCAGCCGGGCGAACAACGCTGATTTTCCGGCATTCGCCGGCCCCGCCAGGCAGACCATCGGCAAGCCTTCAATGCTGCCGGCCGCGACCATCCAACCGCGGATCAGGTCACGCAGACTTGCGCATTCGCAACGCAGCGACTCGGTTCCATAGGTCGTGACATCGGCCTCGTCGAGGAAATCGAGATTCGCTTCGACCAGAGCCCGCAGACGCAGCACGCGCTCGCGCGCGTCGGTCAGGTCGCGCGACCACGAGCCCCTCAGGACCGCGATGGCGCGTTCGGCGGCTTCGGCGTCCGGCGCGCTCGTCACCGCGAGGATGGCCTCCGCCTGGACCAGCGTGAGCCGTCCGTGGGCGAGCGCTTGGCGCGTGAACGCGCCACGGGTTGCGTGCTCGGCCCCCGCGGCGACCAGCGCTTCGAGCGCGAGTGCGACCACGTCGCGGCTGCCGGGCAAGGTGATCTCGATGAGATCGCAACCGGTATAGCTCCTGGGTGCGCGCGCGGTGAAGACGCGGCACGGGCATGCACCCCCGCTGATCTGCCATGAACGCGGTTCGCTGCGCCAGGACTGGCCGGGGGACAGACCCGAGACCTCGGCGATCGTCATGGCCGCGGGGCCGCTCAGCCGGATGATGGACAGCAGACCACCCGTGGCGGACGCACCTGCGCACAGAGTCGGCTCCATGGCGCGAGCCTCTCCCTTCAGGTCATGCCCAGGCGCTTCTTCACCAGCTTGATCTCGATGGTGGTCAGCACCGCCTGCACGGTGAAGTACAGCACGAGCCCTGCCGGCATGTTGTAGAAGATGATGCCGAAGATCACCGGCAGCCAGCGCATCATCTTGAACATCTGCTCCTGCTGCGGGTCTCCGCCCGGCGGTGGTTTCTGCATCATGCTCATCCACACCGTCGCCCCGATGTAGAGGATCGGCAGTGGATTGATGGTCGCGAGCGTGCCGATGATCGGGATGTGGAAGCCCAGGTACCAGATCTGGTCGGGCAGCGTGAGATCGCGCACCCACAGGAACGGCTGGCCGCGCATGTCCGCGCAGTGGCTGAAGGCCTGGTAGAGCGCGATGAAGATCGGGATCTGGATGAACATCGGCAGGCATCCGCCGAGCGGGTTGACGCCGTGCTTCTTCCACAGCTCCATCTGCTTCATCGCCAGCTTCTGCTTGTCGGTCTTGTACTGCTCCTGCAGGTATTTCAGCTCTGGGGCGAGCTTCTGCATCTTCATCGTGCTCTCGTACTGCTTGTGCGTGAAGCGGTGCAGCAGCGCTTTGATCAGGAAGGTGAGCAGGATGACCGCGATCCCGTAATACTGCACGACGTGGACGATGAGGTTGAGCGTCCAGGTGATCAGCTTGGCCAGGCTCTTGAAGAAGGAGTAGTACCAGTCGGTGTACTCCATGCGCTTCTCGGCCTCGCTCAGCTGGCCGAGTTCAGAGCGCGTCATGCAGGTGACGGAGATCGCCCACGCCAGCTCGAGCCGTCCGCCGGGGGCGATGATAAAGTCCTCGCCGTTTGCCGGCTTCCACTGCACGTCGAACGATGCCTGGTGATAATCGCCCGCCGTGCCCTTGGTGGCGACGCCACGGTAGACGATCTTCGTGGTGTGCGGAGTGCCGGTCTCGGGAGTGTTGGCGGAACGCAGGTCCGCCTGTCCCTTGTCCGAGTTGTCTGTGGTCGCCGCCGCTGTCGTGGGCGCGATCAGCGCCACCCCCTCGGGGGTCCACCAGGCCGCGAAGAACCGGCTCTTGAGACCGACGTAATCGAAAGAGCCGCTGCGTTCACCGGTTGCGCCCGTGCCGGGGAAGTCGACGTAGTCGAGCTTGCCATCCGGTCCACCCGCATGGAACACGATGCGCTGGTAGCCCGCTTCGACGATCGGGTCATCCTGGTGCACCCCATTGATCGCATCCAGCTGGGGATGGACGCTGAAATCCTTCTCTCCCGCATTGGCCACCGTCAGGCGCACGTGCACCTGCGGCTTCTTCTCATCCATGCGATAGGACATGCGGTACGAGAGCGACTTTGCCGGCAGCGTCATGGTGAAGGTCGCCTCGGCGCCATCGGCCGATGTATCGACCGCCCATGCGCCCTCAGTGGGATCCGACGGGAAGGTCGGCAAGCCCATCTTCTCGACGAACGAATGCATGTCGGCCTTGGGGTCGAAACCATCGAGGATCGACAGCGGCGCCTTGGTATCGACCTTGACCTGACTGGTGCGCCACTTGGGCAGCTGCACCGGATGCTGGCTCATCAGGAACATGCGCGCGATGGAGGCCCGGTACGTCGACAGCTCGACTTGGGCAGCGGCATTGCGGATGGTGATGCGCTTCCACGTCGGAACGGTGGTCGCGGGGGACTGCTCGCCTTTCTGTTCCGGCTTCGGCTTCTGCTCTGCGGCGGGGGCGACGTCCGGCTCTGAAGCGACAGACGCACCGGCGAACACGACCATCCACGTCAGCGCGGTGACGAGGCACCTGGCGAGACTCGTGAACCGTCCCGGGCGTTGGGTGCCTGACATCCGCATGCAGCCGTTCCTTCCGATGATCCACAGCGCCGATGCGCGCACGAGGGCCGGCAGCATTCGCGCAACCGCGGGCGAGACAACGGTTTTCGCTGGTCGGCGGACGATTACAGCGACGGCAGACGCGTCAGTCGGCTCCGTAGATCGGTCAGCACCGCCGCGAGGTACTGCTCCTCCTCGGGACTGCGGTTTCCCGCGGTCTTCTGCTGCAGGACCTCCAGGAGCTGCACCGTGTACCGGGCGTAGGCCGGATTCACCGTGCGCTCGCCGGAGATGGGATTGGGAATCTCCCCGAACTGCATGAGCGCCTGGCTGGCCAGCCCGCTGAGGAAATTGAGGAATGTCGCACCGGGTACTGGATCGGCCATGGCCGGAGTGTCCGCCCTACGCTCAGCGCACAACCGCTGGCGCCCCCTCCTTCGCCATCACGGGGCCATCACGGGACCACCATCGGCCTCGAGCCGGATCAGGTCGAGAGGTCGTAGCGGACGGCGTCCAGGGTCGACTCCACGGGTTTGCCCGCGAAGTAGGCACGGATATTGGCGAACGCGAAGCGTCCGCAGTCCTGGCGGCGGTCGGGCGTGGGACCGGCGGCGTGCGAGGTCATCACCACGTTGGTCATGCCGCGCAGGGGTGAATCGGCGGGCAGCGGCTCGGTCTGGAAGACGTCGAGACCGAACAGGATCTTCCCATCGCGGGCCACGCGTTCGAGCCCGCGCTCGTCGACCACCGCGCCGCGGCCGGTGTTGACGAAGCAGCCCCCTTCCGGGATCAGCCGCAGC
>JACCZE010000044.1 GCA_013696105.1 Planctomycetota bacterium
GGCGAAGCCCCTGATCTGACCGTGGCGCAGCCACCGGACATCGAGCCGCGACAAAGCCCGGGGGTAGGCCGTGAGGCCGTAGGGGCGACAGCCCCTGAGCTGACCGTGGCGCAGCCACCGGGCGCCGAGCAGCGGTGGCGGCATACAATCGGCGAAGCCGATCCCGCCACGATCACGGAGGCGCAGCCGCAGTGATCGAGCCGCGACAAAGCCCGGGGGTAGGCCCACAGGGCCGTAGGGGCGACAGCCCCTGAGCAAACAGCCCGCGACAAAGCCCGGGGGTAGGCCCACAGGGCCGTAGGGGCGACAGCCCCTGAGCTTACAGTATCTTGTCGATGATCCCGTACGCCTTGGCTTCTTCCGCGTCCAGCCAGTAGTCGCGGTCGCAGTCCTCGACCAGCTTCTCGTAGGGGTGACCGGTGTTCTTGGCCAGCGTGGTGAGCAGCCGGCGCTTCATCTTGAGGATGCGGTTGGCGCTGATCTCGACGTCGGTGGCCTGCCCGCGTGCGCCGCCCAGGGGTTGATGCAGGAGGACCTCGCCGTGCAGCAGCGTCGCGCGTTCGCCCTTGGTGCAGCCGCTGAGGATCACCGCGCCCATGCTCGCGGCCATGCCGGCCACGACGGCGTGAACGGGGCACGAGCAGCGTTGGATGGTGTCGTAGATCGCCATGCCATCGACGATCGAGCCACCGGGGCTGTTGATGTAGAGCGTGATCGGCTTCTTGGCATCGTCGTATTGGAGGCAGAGGAACTGCTGGACGATGTTGTTGGCGAAGGTGTTGTCGATCTCCTGGCCGAGATAGATGATGCGGTCGAGCAGGAGGCGCGACACCAGGTCGATCTCGCGACTGTCCTTGCCCTTCGCGACGAGGACCTTCGGGGACTTGGTCATGGGCGTGGATTCCTCATCGTCGTAGTCGCTGGTGTATGAACGCATGACGAAGACTCTAGGTGCGGTGGTGGCCTGTAAAGGCGGTTAGCACCACGGCACTACACTCATCGCGACCGCGGTATCCGACGCTCTCAGCGGCGGTTGCCGCCGATCAGTCCCGCGCGCCAGGCCCAGTAGAGCAGCTGCGCCAGCGCCGCGACCGCCGCGGCGAGGTAGGTCATGCCGGCCGCGTTCAGCACGGTGCGGACGGTGGCCTCCTCCGTTCCCCGATCGATCACACCGAGACGGACCAGCGCCACGCGCGCGCGGCTCGAGGCATTGAACTCGTTGAACACGATGATGATCGCGCACAGGGTCGAGACCGCGAACAGCGCGACGCCGCTGACCGCGACGTAGTACGCACCGCTGCCCTCGACCAGGGCATGGCCGGCGGCCATGAAGATGCCGGCCATCACCAGGTACGGCGCGAACATCGAACCGAAGTACGCCGGATAGACCAGGATCGAGCGGCCCCACATGGTGATGTCGCCCTGGGCGTGTTGCAGGGCATGTCCGACCTCGTGCGCGGCGACGCCCGCGGCGGCGGCGTTCTGGCCGTGATAGACGTCGGGACTCAGGTTCAGCGTCTTCTTCTTGGGATGGTAATGGTCGCTCAGGAAGCCCTGGTGCTCGACCACCTCGACGTCGGTGATGTCCTGGTCGCGCAGGATCATGCGGGCGATCTCTGCTCCCGTGCGCCCCGAGCGGATCGGCACGTTCTGACCACGCTTGAAGGCGAGCTTCACGTACCCGGATGCCAGCAGCGACAGCAGCATGCAGCCACCCAGGATGATCAGGTAGATGGGATCGAATCCGTACATGGGAACCTCCTCGGTACCAGGTGTCTTGCACCATCGTTTCCCATGGGAAGCAAATACAATTCCATACGGACCGTGTCGAAACGCCCGATTCTACGTACCAGGGACGGTTGGTGGCAATTGCGTAGGCGTTCGTCCCTGGATACTGCCGGCCCTCAAGGACACCCCCTCATGCGCATCATCTTCGCCGTCCTCGCCATGCTGGCGCTGACAACCGTCGCCTCGTCAGCCGCCACGCCGGTGGACCCGGCCAGCCCGGAAGCGGCGGTCCTGCTGCCGGTCCAGGTCCTCAGGAAGAACGATTTCAAGGCGTTCTTCGCATCCCTTCCCGCCGAGGACCAGGCCAAGGCCCAGGCGCAATGGAAGGAGGCCCAGGTCAACCCCAAGGCGAAGGACACCAAGCAGTTCAACGACACCATGACCATGCTGCTGGCCCCGGACGCCGTCGACCAGCTGATGGCCCAGGCCGAGCCCAAGCTGCAGGAGATGGATCCGCAGCAGATGAGCCAGGGCCTGATGATGATCAGCGGACTGCTGCCCATGCTCATTCAGCAGTCCCAGATGCAGAATCAGAAGGCCGGCGCCAAGCCGATGGACGCCGATATGCAGAAGAGCATCGCCATGATCCAATCTTTGATGAACGACGCATCGCAATGGGTGCTGACCTCGGGCATCAACGATCCCAACAAGCTGCGCACCGCGATCGAGCATGTGGTCGCCGGCGCCAAGGCGCTGAAAGTCGCGGATGCCGCCGAGATGCAGGCGCTGCAGCTCACCGAGTTCCTCGACCGTCTGGGTCCGATGGTGCAGGAAGTCAAACAGGCCCTCGCCGTGTACGACCTCCAGGTCGATCCCTTCCTCGACTCGTTCACCGCGAAGAGCGCCGGAGAGGGCGACAAGCGCGTCCTCACCGTCGGCTTCACCGCCTTCGGCAATCCCTACGAGATGCCGGTGAAGGTCGAGAACAAGGGCGGCACATGGTCGGTCAGCCCCGAGAACAATTCGGGCCTGAACGATCTCCAGAAGATGATGGGCGGCGGCGCTGGCGGCGACGGCGGCTTCGCTCCGCCCGCTGAACCGGGGAACGACGTCAAATAGGCGCTCTCGCAGCAGGAGATGCTCCATGAGCTCGGCGTCAGCCGGGCTCATGTGTTTTGACGATGCTGTCGCTCAGCCGACCGCTTCGGGAAGCCGATGGCCGTTGAGGAATTCGCGCGCCGTCATCGCACGTTTGCCCGGCACCTGCAGCCGCTCGATCGCGAGGGCCCCCTGTGCACAGCCGACGATGATCCCATCATCGACGCGGGCGAGCTGCCCTGGCGCGAAAGCGCCAGTCCGCACCTCGACCGCGAGGATGCGCACGCGCTCGCCCGAGAGCATCGTCCAGCAGCCCGGACTCGGGGTGTAGGCGCGCACCCAGCGCTCGATCTCGTCAGCGGAGCAGGCGAAGTCCAGACGCCCATCATCAGCCGTGAGCTTGCGGCAGAGCGTCACCCCCGCGTCGTCCTGGGGCACGGCGCGGACCTGCTGCCAGACCGCGAGAAAACGTTCGAGGGCGCGCGCAGCCGCTTCGGCCATGCGATCGTGGAGCTCGGGGAGGGTGACGCGCGGAGCGACTGGGAACTCCTCGGCGAGGATGATCGGTCCCGCATCCAGACCTCGGACCATGCGCATCACCGTGACGCCGGTGCGGTCATCGCCCGCGCGGATCGCCGCCTGCAGCGGACTCGCGCCACGCCACCGCGGCAGGAGCGAGGCGTGGAGATTTATGCAGCCCGCGCGCGGCCGATCGAGCACGGGCTGTCGTAGGAGTTCACCGTACGCCATCACCACTGCGAGATCGCAATCGAGCCGAGGATCGGCTTCGGCGTCGCGCAACGTCTCTGGCTGCCAGACCGGGATCCCGAGCTCCAACGCGACGGATTTGATCGGCGGGCAATGCAGGTGGTGACCGCGACCGGCCGGCCGGTCCGGCTGGGTGATGACGCACGAGACGCGCGTGCGCGCCGCCAGCAGGCGCAGCGCCGGCACCGCGATCTCGGGCGTACCCATGAAGACCGTGCGCAGCGACGATGACGCAGCGACCGAATCCGGCATGTCAGGCCTCCGGATCGACTTCGGCCACCTCGGTCGCCGGACCTGGCTTCATGATCTCGTCGAGCAGCACGGTTATGTACGTGTCGGTCGGCAGTTCACAGGTGAGTATCAGATCCTCTCCGTCGAGGTCGAGGATGACCTTCGTCGGCTGAACGCGCGCCGCGCGGCGAGAGCCGTGCAGCCGACCCAGCGCTGCGGTCGGCAGGTCGGCCGCCGCGATGGTCGCCTCCTCGCGCATGGCCGCTTCTCCGGCTGCTGGTTCCATGCCCGAACCGAACAATGGGCCGAGGGGCGCGACCTCCCAGCTGTCCATGCGTTTCTGAACATGCTCACGGAATGCGACGACGGAGACTTCGCCCTGGCGATTCTCGACCACGTCGCCTTCGAGGCAGGTCGCGAGCTTCCCGTCCTCGACGCGGCTCGACAGATAACGATCGAAGAGCGACTCCTGCACCGAACGCAGGCAGCGGTGCTCATCGACACCGGTCGACGCCACCTGCGCCGGCAGACGCCGGCCTTGCAGCAGCATCCGCCCCCATTTGACGAACGAGGCTTCGCGGCCGAAGCAGGATAAGGGCACGAAGTTCGGCAGCCCACCGCGCCGCAGGTGATCCAAGATCGCCTTCGCCCGGTGGTATCCGCCATCGCGGTTGGCGCCGCGGATGCGCACCTTCCAGTGCAGGCGCGAGATATGGGCCGGGGTGACCGGCTTGTGCGAAGCCGTCAGTTCGAGCACCGACATCTTCCCCTGGGTGCCCGCACGGCGCAGCGCCCCGGGATTCTCTACCAGGTTGGCCGGAACACTGAACCATTGCACGGATCGGCCATGGCGATCGCGATTGCCTCCGCATTCGATGAAATCGATCGACACCGCGCCGGCTCGGGCGATCGCCGCGCGCGCCTGCTGCGTCCCCAGGCCGGATTTCGAGACCTTCAGCCACAGGTGGTCGCCGGTAGCGGCGGGCTGCTTCGCCAACACCTCTTCGCACACCCGGTCCGATGTATGGCTGACGCCCCCGGTCCCGGGAAGGTCGTTGGTGACGAAGGGAAGCATGGGCGGGGATCCTGCCGCCGGCACGCCTCGGGCAATCGGAGGATTTTTTCAGACCGCGATGATCCAACGCGGCCGCTGCCATCGACGTGCCGGCATGCCCTCGGCGAAGAGGCCGAGCGACGGGGCGACCGGGTTCGTCAGCGACTCGTCAGCGATGCTGCTCGGCGCGCGCCGCCATGGCGATCCTCCACGTGGCGGCCGCCTCGAGGAATGGATCCGGTACGTCGAGACGCCGGAACGCGGGGATCTGCAGCCAGGCCCGGTACCCGTCGGCGGCCTCGCGCAGCCGACCCGCTCGATCCGCGCGTATCGCCTGCAGCAGGACGAGCTCATGGTCCACGCGCGACCGTTGCGGCTGGGCCAGGAACATCGCCTCGTCGATCTCTCCAGCGAGGAAGCGCAGGCAGAACCATGGCTTCTGCTGGTACGCGAATGAATACTCGCGCCAGGTGTCGTGCTCGCGCGCGAACGCTTCCTGGTCTCCGGCGAGTTCGAGCAGCAGGACGGCGAATGCACGGGCCTGCGCCAGGTGCGGCCATTGCACGGTCAGCAGGCGCGCGGGCTGGATGAGCTCGGCGCGCGCGGCAGCGAAGTCTCCGTTCTGCATTGCGACGAGGGCGTGCCGGTGCCTGACCCACATCCCGCCCCAGCGGTGGTCGCGCAAAAGACGCCAGCTCTCGTCGATCGGCTTCTCCACCATCACGACTTCAATCCGCCACCGTTCGGGTTCGGGCACCAGCTCTGGTCTGCCCATGAACAGCGCGGCGAGCAGGCGGTTGTGGTCGGAGCCGGCCGACCGATACGCCTCGTCGAGCATCCCGAGCCGGAGGAAGGAGGAGAAATCGCCCCGTCCGGCGTCGACGCGCTGCTCGCACTCGCCGTCGGTCAGCACCTGGCCCGTGCCCGTCAATCCGCCATAACGGGTGCGGATCTCCGCGAACATGCCGGCGTCCTCCAGCGCCTGCATCCCGACCGTGGGCATGTCCCGGGTCAGGGCTGCGGCGACCTCGGGATGGCCGAGATGGCGCCAGGCGAGTGATGCGATCGCCGGCATCTGCTCGAAGCGCCCGGTCACCTCCCGCTCGCGGCCCAGGGAGATGAGGCCGCGAGCAGCGGACTCCTGGGCGAGGGGTTCGTCCGGGAAGCAGCGCCGCTGCAACGCCAGGTACCGTTCGAGCAGGGCCGCATCGCCTTGGGTGTCCATACGCTCGACCGGGCGATAGAGGTACCGCGACCAGCGCACGGCCGCGCGCGTGCGCAGATCGGGATCGTCGAGCGCGCACACGCGCTCGAGCGCGGCGAGGAGCTGATCGTCGTCGCCGTCGGCGCTAAGACGATCGCAGCGCTGGAGCTCGGCGAGCGCGCCCCAGCGCGCGTCGGTCAGGCGTGTCCAGGCCTGCTCGGCTGCGGCAGCATCGCCCGCGCGCAGCGCCGCGAAGCCCTGCTTGTAGCGCGCCTCCTGGCCTTCAGCCGCATCGGGATGGTCGTCAGCGACGCGGGCGTAGTCGCTGGCCGCCTCGCTCCATCGCCCGTGCGCAGACGCATCGTCGCCGAGCGCGGTCGAGGGTAGACGCAGCGGCGTTCCTCGCGCCCGGATCCGCACCCGGCTGATGGCCTTGTCGGGATAATACGCGTACAGCGAGGCGAAGCCGCGGCGGAAGGCGAACTGGTCGTGGTACCGGCACAGCTCGCGTCCATCGACGAGCAGCCGCGCGTCGTTGCCGATCACCTCGCAGCGCAGACGGTAGCGCCGTCCGCGTTCGGGCTGGAACGGGCTCATCGAGACCACTTGGCCGTCGCGGTCGCGGATCCGGCAGCAGCTGCCCTCGCTCGCGGCGAACTGGAAAATAAGCCGGTTGGAGGTCGACTTCGCCGCTCGCAGCGGATCCGGGGGCGTGCCGGATTCAGACGAGTCGGACAGGAACACCGACACGTCGCCGAGGAACGCGTGCGGGAGGATCTCGGCCTCGTACTCGATCGCGACCGCTCCCGAGAGCTCGAGGGGATGCACCAGGATGTTCTCGGTGCCGCGCGACATCAGGCGGTCGTCGACGCGCTCCCACGCGCCGCCGACGGTGAGCCAGCGTGACGACCAGCCGTCATCGGCGAAGTCCTCCGCCACCAGCGCATCTCCCCAGGCCGCGAATCCCTTGAGGCGTTCGCCGTACAGGGCATATCCCAACGCGCCGATCACCACGAGGCCCGCGGCGGCCGGCCAGAACCAGCGCGCATGCCTGCGATGCCAGCGGCGCGCACGGGCGAGCCAGGAGTCGCGGTGCGCGGTGACGGCCTGCCCGGACTGCCAGGCCTCGAGATCGGCGACGAGGTCCTCGACGCGCTGATAGCGGTCCTCCTGGCGCGGGGCCATGGCCTTGACCGCGACATCGATCAGCGCCCCGGGCAGAGGCCGGAGCTCCTCGGGCGACGGCTCATCGATCACGCCCGCGCGCTTCCGGCGCCAGAATTCAACGGGATCGTCGCTCCACGTCGGAGGACGCAGCAGCAGCGCCTGGAACAGGGTCGCCCCGAGGCAGTACACGTCGGAGCGCCGCTCAGCAGCTTCGCCGCGCGCCTGCTCCGGACTCATGTACAGGGGCGTGCCGTAGAGGCGCGGCGTTCCGCCGTGCAGACGCACCGCGCTGCCCCAGTCGACGAGCAGCACCTCGCCATAGGTGCCGAGCATGATGTTGTCAGGCTTCACATCCTGGTGGACGATCGCGGCGGCGTGCGCGCAGGCGAGCGCGTTGCCGATCGCAATGAAGATGCTCGCGATCTGGTTGGGCGAGGCGATGCGTTCGGAGCGCGCGTGCGCGTTGGACCGGCTGATCGCGTCGCCGAGCGAGCAGCCTTCGACGCGCTTCATCAGGAAGTACGGTTGGCCGCGGTCGTTGAGGTCGATCTCGTACACCGGGAGCACGTTCGGATGTTGCAGCGACGCCGCGACGCGCGCCTCCTCGATGAAATCGCCGATCGTCGCGGCGTCCTGGCCCCCGGTCAGGAACTTGGCGGCGACCGGACGCCCGAGGTTGTGGTCGACTGCCGAGTACACCGTCCCGGTGGCTCCGACGCCCAGCACCCGATCGACCGTGAAGCGGCCGGGCTGATCCCCGATAGCCTTGCCGAAACGCGCGAGCTCGCGCGCGAGCGGGCGCTCATGGAAGCTCGCATCGAGCGAGACTGCGGATAGCTGTGCGCGCACCGCGTTCGCGGCCTGCGCGTGGCGATCCATCCCCTCGGGAGAAAACGCCTCCGAGGGAAGCGTCGATCCATGCCGAGCGTCGGGCGTTGCGGAATCGGGCATCGGGAAGGAGTGTACCCTGGATACGTCCGTGTCCTCGCAGTGTGGATGATTATTTATTATTATAATAGTAGTTTTGCCGTCGCTCAAGCCGTGGGCCGAACGCTGTAGCGCGCGTACGAGATCGCCACCCGGAGCCCTGGTGGAGGAACCTCGTGATGCGCGGTTGGTCCGCAGCAGCGCCGCGATCAACAGGCCACGAGCGCGACGGTATCCACTCGGGGGATTCTCGGCCCGCCCCCTGGCCTCCTCCCAGGAGGCTTTACCATCCCCGCCCGGAGTCCGACTCGATGCCCACCGTCCGCCTGCTCCTGCTCGCCTGCGTGGCGTCGGCCCTTCTTGCGGCCGATCCCGCGGCAGCAGCGCCGAAGGCATCGGGCGCGCTCGGCGATGTTCTCACGCTCGACAACGATCAGAGCATCGCCTGCAGCATCCTGCCGCACCCGCAGGATGACGGGTTCCTGGTGATCAGTACGGGATCCGGCGTGATGTGGATCCGCAAGGAGCGCGTGAAGAAGGTCACGCTCGGCCTCGAAGGCCAGATGAAGGCGCTCGATAGCACCGATCCCGCCACGCTCATCGCGCTCGCTCGCTGGTGCCTGGTGCGCGGACACGATCAGCAGGCGCTGACCGCGCTCGAACGCGCGCGCGGATTGCCCGGCGTCACGCTCGACCTCGAAACCCTCGGCCTCTATGCGACGCTGCTCGACCAGGCGCCCGCCCGCGGGCCCAAGGCGGCTTTGCCGATCTACCGCACCTACAAGGCGGACGGCGGCAGCGACGAGAAGATCCTGGGGCGCCTCCAAGAGCTCGAAGATGCGATCGCCGCGCATAATGATCAGCTCAAGAAGCTCAACCTGCCGCCCGGATTCCTGCCGCAGTCGGATTCCACCCCGGCCGAAGCGCCGATCGCATCCGATGGCAAGCTCGCCACGGTCGCCAAGGATGGCATCGAGGGCAAGGGCTGGGACGCGGAGAACGAGAAGTATTCCAATCCCGTCGCGGCGAAGGTCCAGCAGCTACCGCCAGAGCAAGGCGGCGTGCGCGCGCTCGCGGTCACCTCACCGGGTGGCGGAAAGGACAAGGCCGCGATCAAGAAGAGCGTCACCTACGCGGTCGATGACGACCATTCCGTGCTGTCGCTCAATATCCTCAATCGCGGCGATAAGCCCATGAAGATCGCCATCGCCATGAAGACCAACGGCCAGAAATGGCTCTACCACGAGAGCGCGCTCAAGATCGTGCCGCCCAGCGACACCTTCAAGGAGGTGCGCTTCAATCTCCGCGGCAACGACTACAAGAGCCAGGCCACCAACTGGGCGAACAATGGCACGATCGTCGATCTCAACGACATCAAGGAGCTGCAGCTCCTGATCTACAATGGCAAGGAAGAGGCGAACGTCCTCGTCCACGGGATGAACTTCATCAAGGATTCCGAGCTGTAGCAGGCTGTTGCAAGACAACTGCCTGCTAGCGTTGAAGAAACTCCGGCGCGGGTGTTAGAGCCGGATCACTTCGTACCGGGACCGATGCGCAAGACGTAGATGGTCAAGCGCTTGGCCTGGACATTCCCCTCCCGTCCTTGGGCCGATCGCTCGCGATCGTCGGGTCGCATCGACGGTATGGCCGCAGCGGCTGCCGGCTCGGGGACATGCTCGACCAGGAGGCGCGTGCCGTCGAAGCTCCATTGTGGTCGTCTGCCGGCGGCGATGTCTGCGCGTTGGGATCCGTCGCGCGACACCAGGACGATGCGGTTGTCGGCGGTGGCGACCGCGATCACCGACTTGGTCGGGTGCGGGGCGGGCTCGCGCGCGTCGCGCGCGATGACCACGGGAGCCTGCCTCGGGCCGCCGACGAAGACCACGTCGGTCCCGCCCTGGTCCCATGCGGCTCCGGGTCCCGGTTCGGCGCGCAGCACCGTCGCCACGACGCCGCCGTCGTAGGTCCAACGCGGCTGGATGCCGCCCGGGACCACGTCGGTGCGTCGCCAGTTCCAGCGGATGACCAGGTTCGAGCGCACGGGCTTGCCCGTCCACCAGTCGGGCTCGGTGACCGGGGTCTCTTGCCAGCAGACGCCTTCACCGGTCCACTGCGGCTCGGCGAAGAATCCCTGGCCGAAATCCTCGATATCGCCGTGCTCATCGATCTTGTCCATCCGGTCTTCGACCTGAGCGAAGACGTGTGCCTGGCCGACGCGCGGACGGTAACCGACCTTGGTGAGCAGCTTCTGCTCGGGCTTCAATCCGCCGATGGTGACGACGGTGAGCCCATCGCTGGCCGGAACGACGCGTCCATCGGGCACGCGCTCCGCATTGGCCTTGGGACCGAAGACGACCTCCTGCTCGTTGATCCAGACCGGGTGGTGGGTCTCGCGCTTCTCGGAGGATGTGAATTTCTGACGGCCCTTGTTGCCGTCGACTTCCTGCAGCACGACGAAGCCTCCGGCGTCACGCGCGACGATACGATACGATTCGGGGCTCCACGATGGCTGCGGATCGACACCAGCGTCGAATCCGTAGGAACGGATGACCTCGAAATCCTTAGGCGCGACCTGCGCCCGCGAGGCACAGCCGGCGATGGCCACCCACCCTGCGGCGGTGAGTATCGTCGCCACCATCGCCACCGAGCGGGCTGGAAATCGTCCGAGGGATCCGTTTCCGCGCCTGGTCATGGATGCCTCGCTGATCATTTCGTCACGGTCCATCCGTCGATCTCGATGCACGCCATACCACGGGCGTCGACCAGGCGCGCCAGCTGGCCCTGGTCGTCCGCAGCGACGGTGTACCCGTCGCCGGCGATCGTGACCTCGGCCCCCTTCCAGGATGCACGCAGCCCCTCCTTCCAGCGGCCACCGAAGAGATCGACCACCGCGACGTCTCCAGTGGTGTCCGGGCCCCATGTCAGCGCGATCGACAGCGGGGCGAGGTGGAGATCGAATCCGCGTTCACCGCGGATGGTGCGCTTGTCCGAGGTGGTGCTCGCCCCGTCACCTTCGCCGGTATGCAGTTCGCGCGTCACCGCATAGCCGTTGGGCGCCCCAGGGACCACCTGGGACAGGGAGTCTCGTCCGTTCCACGCGACGATGCAGGCATGGGAATCGACCAAGACGAAGGGGCAGTCGAACAGGCGCGCACCGGCCAGGATGTCGGCGGCCGGCGGGGTGTAGACCAGCTGCATGACCCGGTGATGGTTGAATTTGGCATCGGCAGCGAGCACGCGGGCCCAGAATGGCTGGCCAGCGAGCTTCCCGTGGATCTCGAACGTCCCGGCTGGGCGTATGCTGGCGAGCGCCGGATCCGCGGCTGGGGCGATCGAGCACGGCAGCATCGCGCACAGCAGGGCCAGAGTGAGCATCCTAATCATCGTTCCTCCTGCGGCGTGCGAACGCCATGCACAGCAGACCAGAAACCACGCATCCCATGCCGACCTCGTAACGGTGCGAATGATCGCTGACACCATCGACGACGATGAAAGCCGTGCCCGCGGGATCTGCCGCGTCATAGAAGACGCGGCGCTGGATGCGGTAGCGCGGATCTTCGCCGATCATGCGGCGGGTGATCTCGGTCACGCGCGCCTTGTCGACCACGGGATCCTCGATCGGCCGATACAGCCCGTCAGCCTGGTTGTAGCCGTAGTACGAGACCTTCTCGGTCTTGGACTGGAGCGTGAATTCGAACACCAGCTGGAGCCGCGCCTGTTCGCTTCCGACCGGCAGCGCGAACACGTCGACGATCTGCCCAGTGGTGCGCTCGTACCGCCAATAGGTGCGCGCCAGCGGCCACAGGAGCAGCGCGCCGGCTATGACCAGCACCAGACCGAACGCCGTCGCCACGCGGTTCATGGAATCGTCGACGCGACGCGATTGCGCAAGCGGCCGAGCGGCTCGATCGCGCACGCCACCACATCGCCCGGGGCGAGGAATCTCGGCGGTGAGCGCCAGCAGCCGACACCGGCGGGGGTCCCGGTGCTGATGAGATCGCCGGGCTCAAGGGTGATGTCGCGGCTGATGTAGGCGATCAATTCGGCGATCGGATGGATGAGGTCGGACGCGCGGGCATCCTGCAGCACCGTTCCGCCGATCTCGGTGACGAGTCGCATGTCGCAGACCGGACCCGCCTCATCCGGAGTCACCAGCGCCGGTCCGCAGGGGAAGAACGTGTCGCTGCTCTTGGCTCGGAACCACTGTCCATCGTCGTGCTGCCAGCGCCGCGCCGAGACGTCGTTGCCGACCATGTACCCGGCGATCGATCGCGCGGCATCGGCTGCGGATGCCCGCCGGGTCCGCATGCCGATCACCACCACCAGCTCGACTTCGTAATCGGGGCGGCAGTCATCAGCGGGAAGCACGATGTCATCGGCGCAGCCGGCGAGGGTGTTCGCGGTCTTGGCGAAGAGCAGCGGCACCGTTGGCCACGGCTTCTTCTGCTCATCGGCGTGGCCTTTGTAGTTCAGGCCGACGCAGATGATCTTGCCGGGGTCGGTCACCGGCGGACCGAGCCGGACTCCCACCAGGGGTAGGGTTGGTCCGGTGAATGCACGCGCGCTCGAAGCGAGATCCGCGAGCGCTCCAGCGGCGATCAGCTGGCGGACAGTGCCTGGCTCGCCGAGATCGGCTGCCGGCACGATGTTCTCGCCGACGATGACACCCGCTCGTTCGGCTCCGCGGGCTCCGAAGCTCACCAGACGCATGGGGTCGATCTCCGGGACACTGGCATCGGCGCAGTCTCGTCGGCGAGCGCTCGGATCAATCCCCGCCCGCTTCGCGCTGCGGCCGTGGTTGGCACGCACAGGCTGCCGGAGCGACTACTGCTGGCCCGTGCGACGCTTCCAGTCATCGAGCGGCAATTCCAGCACGCTCAGGTCCTTGGTCAGGACATAGCCGACCGGTGGATGCCCGGTGATCGCGATTCCGCCTTCGCCGCCCCATGGCTCGCCCGCTGCGATTCTCCGATGCGGCATGTCGCTCCACATCACGAGGCGGTCGCCCGCATCCGCAGCGGATGGCCGGTGATAGCGATAGGATCCGCCGCCGCGCACCAGGTTGGCTCCGAATCCCATGCGCTGGTCCTTCATCAGCTGGAACAGCTGGTCGGGCCAGGCCCGATGCTGCGTGCGATAGGCATCCAACGCGGCAGCGAACTGCCTCAGGCGACGCTGGCTCTCGAGCCGCTGCACGCTCGGCCGTTCCTGCGCCTGCTTGAATTCGCGATTCACCAGCATCGCACCCGCGGCGAGCACCACCACCAGCACCAGGATCATGACCGACGCCTTGGACACGCAGACTGGGAGGATAGTGGTCGGGCGGCTCGGCCGTCGCGCTCACTTCACTCCGACCTTCCCGGTCTCGTCGTTGAGAGGACAACGTTCGAGCAGGTCCTTGCCGAAGAGTTCGTTCAACTCGAGCCGCAAGCGCAATCCCGCCTGGACGCGCGAGGGCTCGGGCTGGTGGGCATGATCCAGGAGGCAATTGCGATGCACGCCGCCCCAGATGTCCGAGGTGCGTCGCTCCGCCTTCACCAGGCCGAGATTGCGCGTCCACCCATGCTCGAACAGGCCGTGCCGCAGGATCGACAGGGTGCGGTTCTCGATCGTGACCTTGTGCCAATCGTGATCGAATGGGCGCTGACTGAAGAACCACGCCATCAGCATGGTGAGTTGGCGATCATCCAACCCGCCCCAGTAGGCGGTCTCGTTGTCCACCACCTCGACCCACGGCTGACGACGGCTCTCGGCCCAGGCGATCAGGGTGCGATCGGTGGGCGGAGCCCCATCGCTCTTGGCGCCCGCGGCGAACACCAGCGAACCGCTGGCCAGGCCTTCGGTCATCACCACCCGCCGTTCCTGGAACAGTTCCGGCAAGCCGATCCAGGTCGGCGACCCGACACGCACGCGCTCGAGCTGGGGCTGCGATCCTTCGGCCTTGAGCCAGCCGCTGACGATGCCGAGATCCTCGACGAAGCGCATGGCCGCGAAGGTGCTCATGTGCGACAGCCCGACCACCCGCGTGCTGCTGCGCGTATGGGCGGGATAGCCGATCATGGTCATCGACCAGTTGAGCAGGGCCATTCGGCGGACTCTAGCGAGGTGCTGGAAAAAGCACGGGAGGGTACGGTGGGCCTCCTCCGGAGCATGGCCAACGACCCACGATCGTCCGGTCCGACGTCCATTGGCTCCAAATCCCTCGTCGTACGCTGTCGTGCCCGATGCACCTGTACCTGCATATCCCCTACTGCGCGGCGAAATGCCCATACTGCGACTTCAATTCGGTCGCCGGACGCGAGGCCGAGTATGGACGCTACGTCGATGCCCTCGTCCAGGAGGTCCGTCGGCTGCCGCGCGGACCCTACGACACCCTGTTCATCGGCGGAGGTACCCCGAGCATCCTGCCGCCCGCGCTGCTCGCGCGTCTGCTCGCGGCGGTGCGCGCGCACATCGCGCTCGCCGACGGTTACGAATGGACGTGCGAAGCGAATCCGGGATCCGCCGACGCGGAGCGCTTCGCCGTATTGGCCGAGCACGGGATCAACCGCCTCAGCCTGGGCGTGCAATCCACCCATGACCACCACCTGCGCTTCCTCGGACGGGTCCACGACGCGCGCGAGGCCGAGACGGCGCTCGCGCTGGCGCGCGCGGCCGTGCCGCGGGTGTCCGCCGATCTGATCATGGGCCTGCCGGGACAGACCGATGCGGAAATGCTCCAGGACCTCTCGCTGTACGCGCGCCACGACCTCGACCACGCCTCGGTCTACCACCTCACGTACGAGCCCGGCACCGAATTCCATGCCCGCCGTTCACGCGGCGAACTGTCCGATATCGACCCCGACACCAGTCGGCGCCAGTTCGATCTGCTCTGGAGCGGACTGTCGGCGCTTGGCCTCGAGGCCTACGAGACCAGCAACTTCTCGCGGGCCGGGAACGAGTCGCGCCACAACCTCGCCTACTGGCGTCAGCACGACTACCACGCCGCCGGCGCCGGTGCGGTGAGCACCCTCGCGGGCGTGCGCATGACCCGCGAGAAGCACAGCGGCCGGTACATCGACGCGATCGCCTCCGGGAACGATGCGGCCTGGCGGAACGAGATCCTCACCCCCGGCGACCGGCTGCGCGAGTGCTGGATGCTCGGCCTGCGCCTGCGGGAAGGCGTCGATACCGAGCGCACGGGAGCGCTCGGCGATCATGCGGCGCGCTGGCAGCCACGCGCCGAGGCGATGATCGGTCAAGGCCTGCTCGAAGCGGACGGTCGGTGGCTGCGCCTGACCCGACGTGGTCGTCCCGTCCAGGATGAGGTCACGGTGTGGATGATGCCGTAAGTCGGACGTCGACTGCGGTCTCGACGTTGATGTCGGAGCATACGAAGCTCCGTCGGGACGGCGATCCGCCGAGCCATTGCTCCATCGACTTGCTTGTTTTTGACGTCGGACGTCGGACGTCGGACGTTCCTACCGCTTCCGTTTATCCGCCCGGGGCTTCGTGTCCTGGCGGTCGGGGAAGCGATCGAGCTGATCGGTGCAGCGCTTCACCACGTCCATCGCCAGATCCTCGCTGAGGTGGCCGATGACGATGTGGGCCCAGACGTAATAGATGGTGAAGGCCAGCGGCGGCACCTGCTGCATGCTCTGCCATTCGGGACCCATCGAGCGGATGTCCTTGACCATGTCCTCGATCACGCCGATCAGGCCGAACACCGCCTCGACCGGTATGCGCGCGCCGCGGTTGTGCAGGCAGAGGATGACCCCCGATTCGAGCAATCCGCCATCGCCCGGTACGAAAGCCTGGCCATCTTCGGTGATCAGCGGCGGGGGCTCGTCGGTCTGCTGATAGGCGAGGACGATCTCGTCGGCCCATGCGTCGAGCGAGCCGGGTGGGCGACGGCTGATCGGCCAGGGCTCACCATCCTCCGCATCCTCCGCATCCTCCGCATCAACGTCATCGCCGCCGCCCGGATCGCCGGTACGATCGTCCTTGTCTTCGTCTTCGTCATCTCCTGCGTCGTCCTCAGCGTCAGCGTTCTGGTCGGCGGCTTCGGCAGCCGCCCCCACGTCATCGGCCGCGTTCCAGCAGTCGGTGGCGACCACGCCCGCAGCGAGCAATGGCAGATGCCCCGCGTGGACGTGGGCGGCGAGATAATAGAGCAGGAAATGCTGGACGTCGTTCAGGTGCACGTCGTTCGGATCACCGGGCGCGAGACGTCTGAGCTCGACGGTCACGTCGGTCACCGCGTCCATGTCCACGGGGCCACGGTCGGCGCGATCCTCCTGCCGCGCCGCCAAGGCCAGGAGGACGGCGCGCTCGGCCGCGAAACGCCAACGCTCGGCATCGATCGCTGCGTCGAGGCCGCCCTCGGCTTCGGCCTGGGTCTGTTCGAGACCGTCGACGACCTCCTGCAGCCACCCCGCGGCGGTGGTAGGCATGGGGTTGGCCATGGGACGCTCCTGCGTGAAACGATGGAATCGGGAGCCGACCTGCAACGGCCAGTCGGGCGAGGTTGATGTGGGGTGGTTCGTGGTTCGTGGTTGGAATTCGTAGAGGTTGGTCTGCGAACGCGGATCCAAGGCCGCCGACCTCGCTGCCGTCAACCACAAACCACCAACCACAAACCACCAACAGCGCGCGTCCCGCGCGCTCAGCGCGTCATCTTGTCCCAGCCCGGAATGCTCGGCACCGGTTCCGCCGCGAGCAGCCCCTGCAGCGACGGGTCCGCCAGATTGACCTGGCTGCGCAGCAGCGCGCCGTCGGCCACCTGCGTCTGCAGCACCTGCAGGATCGTGGCCTTGCCCAGATCGATGTCCGGCCACTCGATGATCGCGCTCACCAGCGGATGCACGGAGAGATCGCAGTCGCTGGGGTGGAGCACGATGAACGAATGGTCCGACAGGCGGCGGATGATCGCGACCTCGTGCTCGCCGCAGCGCGCCGGCAGGTGCAGGGTCAGCTCGCCGGCGATCAGGCACAGTCCGCGCAGACTGTAGACGACCAGCGCCTCGGCCTTGTTGCGCACGGTCAAGGGCGGCATGCGCACGCCATGACCCTTGCCCTTGAGCGCATTCCAGGTGGTCTCGCTGACCAGCACGTGCCCGCGGCTTGCCGCATGTTCGATGCGCGAAGCGGTGTTGACCGCATCGCCAAGCAGCGTGTAACCGATCTGTCCGCTCGAACCGATGTTGCCGGCGACCACGGTGCCGGAGTTGATGCCGACGCCCTGGCCGAGGGTGATCTCGCCATTGCGCAGCTGCAGGCTGTTGAATCCGACCAGCGCGTTCTGCATCGACAGGGCCGCATGGCAGGCGTGCAGCTCGGACTCGCCCTTGTCGAAGGGGATGCCCCAGAACGCCATGATCGCATCGCCCATGAACTTGTCGATCGCACCGTTCTCGTTGACGATGCACGGAACCATGCGGTCGAAATAGCTGTTCATCAGATGGACGACGCGCTCGGGATCGAGCGTCTCGGACATGCGGGTGAAGCCGATGATGTCGCTGAAGAGGATGGTGCCGTGGTAGGTGCGGCCGCCGGGCGCGATGTCGAGGTTGCCCGCGAGCACCTGGTCGGCCACCGGCCCTGGCAGGAAGCGCAGCAGGTTCTTGCGGTTGGTCGTCTCGGTCTCGACTTTCACCAGCAGCAGGGCGTTGTGCAGCGCGATCGCCGCCTGCTGGCTGACCGATACCGCGAGCTCGAGATCCGCGGCGGTGAATGAGCGCGAACGATCGGCGGTGTCGATCTGCAGGATTCCCAGGATCTCGTCGTTCACCACCAGCGGTACGGTCATCGCGCTGCGGATCTTCAGCGACACGATCGACATGCCCTGGTCGAAATCCCCGCTGTTCTGATCGTTGAACAGGAAGGCGCTCTTGGATTCGAGAGCCTTGGCGCAGATGGTCGTGGAAACGGTGAGGGTCTCGGTGGACGCCTTGTTGCGTTGGCGGATCGCCTTGGGCTCGAGCTTCGCCACTTCGCGGCCGAGCATGAGGAATCCGCGATCGGCTTGCGGGAAGACCTCGAACAAGGTGTCGAGGATGCCGCCGAGCACCTCATCGAGCTTGGCGATGTTCACCAGCGCTTTCGACACCTTCATGATCGCGTTCAGGCGCGTTGTCAGCATCTCCGAGGTCACGACCTGCCCCTTCGGCATGTCGGCGACCGACATGACGATCGAATTGCTGATGTCGGCGTCGGCCTCCTTGAAGGAGAAGATCGAGCTCGAGTTGGCGTCCCGGACGTTGTCGTTGTGCTTCTGCACGCGGATGCGCGTCTCGCCCATGCGCACCACGTCGCCGTGATGCAGTTTCGACTCCTTCACGCGCTGGTCGTTGAGGTAGGTGCCGTTCGACGATCCGTTGTCGACCAGCGTCAGGTTGGTGCCGTCCCATTGGAAATGGGCATGCTGCCGGCTGGCGTTGGGGTCCGGGACTTCGAGCGAGCAGTCGGGGCTGCGTCCGGCGACCAGAGCACCTTTGACCGGCACCATCTCGCCGGCCTTGGGTCCGCTCAGGAACACCAGATTGAACATGACTCCTGTCGTAACACCCGGTCACGGCAGAGGCAATGATTCTCGGCTTGATGAATCACTCTGCGATCAGGATGCGATCGAGGTGCAGGATCGCCAAGGCGCGCCGCATGGTGTCGTTCATGCCCTGGATACGCACGGAACCGATCGGAAGCTTCTGGGCGAGCGTCACCAGCCAGGCTACGGTCGACGAGTTCAGATCCTCCAAACGCGACACATCCACCGTTACGTGCTGGATGCGCTGTTCGCTCACCCACGCATGGGACTGGCCCTCCCAGATCGCGCTCCACGAGAGGATGTCGCGCGACAGCAGCACGGATGCGTGCCCGACCTCGCTCATCGATACCACGAACGGCTGTGGATCGCCGGCCGGTGGATGACGCCGCAGCTGCGCCAGCAGAGTCGTCAGTGGCCGCATGCCTTCTTCGAGCAGGTGCAGGCGCTCCACCGTCGTCTCTTCGCTCGAGCGCGGAAGTACGGTCAGGCACTCGCCGAGGATGCGCTGCAGCACGACGCGCTGATGGGGCGTCAGCGAATCCACGAACGAACCGATGTCGCTCTCGATGGGTTCACCCATGCGGAACGCTTCCTGCTTTCTACGCGTCAGTGTCCTCGACGCCTAGCCGCGAGCCTCTCCCACCACGCGCGCCTGTCCAGGAGATTCCAACAGGCAAAGGGTCTCAAATGGTTGCCGTGGTTGTGTTTAGGCAGGCAACCCTGATCGGGCCTCGCGGTGACTAGCTGTCTCCAGCGGCCGTACACGGGCTCTGCATCGACCCGGCTCCAGCGCGCGAGGCCCCACGGGACGGCGCAGCCGCCGTCATCTGCCGCAGCGCAGACGCCTCAGAAAAGCGTGAGCTGCTGGCCTTTGATCCCATCGAAATCGATGGTGCGCGCGAATGGGGTGTAGGTCTTCTCCCACTTCCGGCGATAGATGTGATCGGCGAATTCCTTCAGGTTCACGCAGTCGGCCTTGCAGTAGGTGGTGAGGCGCTTGTACGCCGCCGCATCGCCGTTCTTCCACGCACCCCACAGCTGGATCGCCTCGGTACCGCGCATGTCCTTGATGTCGGCCGCGCGCACGATGCCCAGCTGCCGCTCCATGTCCTTCAATCCGCCGCCCAGCCCGAGGGAACGGGCCGATGGCAGCAGGTCGAAATGCGGCGGTTCGAAGTGGAAGCTGGTGTCGCGGAACTGCTTCTCGATGAACGGGACGTCGAAGCTGGTGCCATTGAACGTCACGAGCAGCTGGTAACCGCGGATCGCATCGCGGAACTTCTCGAGCGTCTCGTCGCCGGGCTGCGGACGGCCGGCGACGAATACCCGGGCCGATGCGTTATCGGCCAAGCCGATGACGGTGATCTGGTCGTATCCGGGCGTGAGGCCGGTGGTTTCGATGTCCACCAGGGCGACCCGCGCCGGTTCGCAATATCCCTGCCACAGGCGCCAGAGCTCTCGCTCTGGCCAATTGGTGCGGAACCAGGCGAGGTCCTTGGTCAACAGGGCCTGCTGCGCGTCATTGACCGCCTCGAGCAGGCGCTGGCACCGACCAGCGCCGATCACCTCGGCGACTTCGTCGGGATGTCGCCGGAGCAGGTCCCACGAGGTGATCCCGTGCGCCCACACCGTCCGCTCCATCTCCTCGGTCATCCCCTTGGCGAAGACGAAGCTGCTGGTGAGCATGCGATCCCCTCTGAACCAGTATGGTGCCAGGACCCCGCCTACCGCAAGCCGAGGTTATCGGCGTGCTTTAGACGCCTTATCAACAGGGGCGTGGTTGGTGGATGGTGGATGGTGGTTGGTGGATGGTGGTTGGTGGTTGGTGGTTGGACTACGGATGCGGTGAGGGTGAAGGATGTTCACCACAAGCGGGTGGTCGCTCAGCGGATGCCGTGGGCGGGACGTCGCCCGGCTGTCCACCACCAACCACCAACCACCAACCACCAACCACCAACCACTATCCACCAACCTCGGTCCCACCGACCTTCCTTGCCCCTCCAACCGCTGCCCCCTACGGTGAGAGGTCATGAAATTCCCCAAGTTCTCACTCCCCGGTTCCGACGGGACAACGCACACGCTCGCCGACTACCTGGGAAAGCCGTTCGTGGTGTACTTCTATCCCAAGGACAACACGCCCGGTTGCACGGTCCAGGCCTGCGCGTTCCGCGACCAGCACAAGAAGCTGCGTGCGCTCGGCGTCACCGTGCTCGGGGTCAGTCCCGACAGCATCGCCAGCCACCAGAGGTTCATCGCCAAAGAGGAGCTGCCCTTCGTCCTCCTCTGCGACGCGGACCACAAGCTCGCCGAGAAGCTCGGGGTGTGGGGAGAAAAGCAGCTCTACGGCCGGAAATTCCTCGGCATCATCCGCACCACCTTCCTGGTCGGAGCGGACGGGACCGTGGCGAAGGAATGGCGCGGGGTGAAGGTCGCCGGCCACGTCGACACGGTCCTGGCGGCGGCCAAGCTCGCAGCGGAGTGATCCCCGCTGACCAGAGCGCGAGCGGTCTCCGCCGGACCACTGGCCGCGAGCCCCTCGGCCGGTAGGCTCGCCGGACTCGAGCGCCATGCCCCCTCCACCGCACCGACCCCGACGCTGGCTGTTCCCGCTGGCCGTCCTGGTCATCGCGGTCCTCAGCCTCTGGGCGCTCAAGCGCATGCCCGCACCGACGCTGGTCGGACATGCGCGCGTCGCATCCGGCGTGACCCTGACCGCGAGCAATCCCGGCGTGACCACCGCCTGGACCATGCACCTGCGCCTGGATCCGGCGGCGAAGCCTCCGGGACCGCGCTGGATCCTGCACGAAGGCAAGCAGGTCGGCGAGGGCTATGAGCTGCATTGGCTCCCCGAGAAGCTCGGACTGCAGGTGTTCCGCGCTCCTGACCGCCTGCTGCTGGGCACCACGCGGCTCGAGCGCATGCCGCGCACGGTGGAGTTCGTGCGGCGAGGCGCCTGGCTGGTGGTGCGTTGCGATGGCACGCCACGTCTGTCGTGCCTGGATCCCATCGGAGCCGCAGAGCCGGTGCGCGCGGGAGGCGACGACCCCATGCAGGCCTGGGGCTGCTCCACGATCGGTAGCATGGGAGATTCCGCGCTCACCCTCGCCGACGACCAGCCCCTGCGCCGCACGGAGCCGGGAGAGGATCCGCTTCCCGTCGAGGACGATCCACGCGAGTCCATCGCCTTGGCGCGCGTGCGCGATGCGATGCTGATCGACGCCACCAAGTGCCCGCCATCCGAGGTCGAGACCGTTTTCGGAGCCGCTTCCCAGGCGTTGTCCGAACTGCCGACCGGTTCGGTGCTGCAGCTGCGACTGCGCCATTGGCTGGCGCTGAGCGAGATCCAGCTCGCGCTCGCACGACCGGACGAGCTGGCATCGGCCGAACGCGCGAGCGATGCCATCGATCAGCTGGTGATGCTCTGCCAGTCCGCCGCGGTCCCTGAAACCACCGGCATCCTGATGTCGCTCTTCCCGCGATTGGCGTACAACGCGAGCTTCCGTCCGGCCTATCCGGAATCGCCCAGGCAAGTACTCGCGAACCGCTCCTTGTGGATGCGTGTCCTCGGCGCCGCAGCGGTCGCGGCGCGCGCGAGCGCCAATCCCGCCATCGGAGACGACCTGCAGTACCAGATCGGCCTGCTGATCCACGCCTGCGGATGCCTGCAGAGCCGGGCCACGGGCGAGGCGAAGTCGCCGACCGAGGCGGGAGGGCCCAGGGCAGCGGTCCCGCAGCCGAGTCCGGCCGAAGCCCCACCCTGGCTCTCGTCGCGGTGGCGCGCCTTCGCCGGCGGCGATCCCGAGGTCGCGAACTTCCCCGAGATGCCGGGCTCGCGTTCGGATCCGGTGGTGATCGCGATCGAACGACTGGCGCAGGGCGCGGTCCTCGAGCCGGTCGCTGCGGTGTCGATGCGCTACCGGATCGACCGCATCCTCAAACAGGTGGCCCGTGCCTTGCGTGATCAGCAGAACCTGCGCTCGCGCGAAGAGATCGCGCGAGCGACGCAAGAGGCCCTGGCGGCGCTCGACGGCGTGCCTGCACGCGAGTCCGCACTCGCCGCGTCTTTGGTGGCGCTGCAGAACCTCGGTTCGAAGGAGGCCGCCTTCGAGAAACTGATGGTGAAGGACGATCGCGGCCTGCCCTGGATCCATCGCGACCCTCTCGCCTTCGCGATCGCCAGCCTGATGCTCGCGCGCAATCCGCAGCTCAAGGATCTCGTCAGCGAGAAGTGGCGCGCCAAAGAGGCCGACCTGCCCGGCAGCATCCTGGCGTTTCCCGACAAGCTGCGGCCGTTCGAGCATTTGCTCAGTGGCAAGCCCGAGACCACCGACGAGATCTGGCTGCACGACCCCGCGGTGCTGCCGCCCGCTCAGGCGTTGGCCACCGCGCTCGCCATGCAGGAGGCCAAGCCCGAAATGGGTGCCCGCCCGGAGTGGACGCTCCTGCGGCGCGTGCCCTGCTTCACCTTGCCGCTCGATCTCCTGATCCCCGCCGAGAACGAGCGCGTTCCCACGGCTGGTGACGACATCCGCACGCCCGCGCCGGTCATGCCCTGAGGGGCGACCGTCACGCCCCGAGCTGGGAAAGGCGCTTCCTTCCCACTTCCTTGTGGCATGATTCCCGACCCGACTGCGCGGCCACGCCGCTGGAATGCTCCCCTCCCATGCGCCCAACCATCGCCATCGTCGGCCGGCCGAACGTCGGGAAATCGTCGCTCTTCAATCGCCTGGTCGGTCAGCCCATCGCTATCGTCGACCCCACTCCGGGCGTCACGCGCGACCGCCTGCTGCACGAAGTGCGTCGCGACGGCTGGTGCTTCGACATCATCGATACCGGCGGCATCGGCATCGTCGATGAGGCGAAGCTCGAGGCCGACGTGTACCGCCAGGTCGAACGCGCGATCGGCACCGCCGACCGCATCATCTTCGTGACCGACGGCCGCGACGGCCTCACGCACATGGATCGCGACATCGCGATCACCTTGCGACCCATGGCCGAGCGCGTGGTGGTCGCGGTCAACAAACTCGATCACGAGGGTCTCGACAGCGAACTGTTCGAGTTCATCAAGCTCGGTCTCGGCGACCCGATCGGCATCAGCGCCGCGCAGGCCCACGGCATGCAGGCGCTGCTCGAACGGTTGTGCGAAGGCCTGCCGAGTGCGCGCGAAGACCATCACGAGGAGCCCGATCAGTCCGGCCGCATCAAGATCTGCCTCGCTGGGCGGCGCAACGTCGGGAAATCCTCGCTCACCAACGCCCTGTGCGGCGAGGAGCGGGTGATCGTCGCCGACCTCCCCGGCACCACGCGCGACGCCATCGACGTGCCGATCGACCGCGAAGAGGGCTCGTTCACGCTCATCGACACCGCGGGCCTGCGCAAGAAGAACCAGATCGAGCAGGACCTGGAATTCTACGCCGCCTGCCGCACCGAGCGCGCCATCAAGCGCGCCGACGTCATCATGCTGGTCCTCGACGCTTCCGACGAGATCGGGATGGTCGACAAGAAGATCGCGCACTTTTGCGAATCCGAAGGCAAGCCGACGATCATCGTCATCAACAAGTGGGACATCGCCGAGCAGACCAACCCCGAGAAGAAGGGCAAACGCGCCGAATACCGCGAATGGCTGTACGACCGCCTGCCCGGACTGCGCTTCGCCCCGGTGACGTTCACCTGCGCGCTCACCGGATCGAACATCGGCGAAGCGCTCAAGCTGGCCACCGCGCTGCACGCAGAGAACCAGGAACGCGTCGCGACGTCCGAGCTGAACAAGCTCATCGAAGCCGCGGTGCAGCGACGTCGTCCGAAGAAGATCGGCCCCGTCCAGACCAAGATCTACTACGGTACCCAGGCCGAGACCCTGCCGCCGACCTTCATCTTCTTCGTCAACCGCACCGACTGGGTCGAGCCGGCGTATTCGCGCTACCTCGAGAACTTCCTGCGCGAGCGCCTGCCCTTCAAGCGCGTGCCCATCCGGATCCTCTTCAAGTCGCGCGAGAGCAATTTCCACGAGCAGCTCGACCGCCACAGCGTCGTCCAGGCCCGCCACAAGGCTGAACGCAATTCTTCTCTGATCATCCCCAAGAAGGGCCGCAGCGTTCGCCGCTTCCGACGCCGGGACGCGAAGTGACGACCGAACCTCCCAGACGCCCAGGCGCCACGGGGGGGACGGCCGCCTGCCGCCAGCCGTCGCGGGTCGCTGGTCCCTCGCCATGAACTGGTATTGGCTGCTGGTGCCGGTGTCGTACCTGATCGGTTCGGTGAGCTTCGCCTACATCGCCGGACGGATGAAGGGCATCGACCTGCGCGAGCACGGATCGAGGAACCTGGGTGCGACCAATGCCGGGCGCGTGCTCGGCAAGAAATGGTTCCTGTTGGTCTTCCTCTGCGACCTCGGCAAAGGCGTCGCATGCGTCCTGGCGGCGCGGTGGCTGTGCAACGACGTCGGCTGGCTGCCGCTCGCGTGCGGCGCCGCGGTCATCCTCGGCCATACCTTCACCTGCTACCACGGTTTCAAGGGCGGCAAGGCCATCGCGACATCCGAAGGCGTGCTCGCCGCCCTGGTCTATCAGATCGCTCTGACCATCCTCGCCGTCTGGCTGATCGTCTACGCCATCGGCTATCTCGTCTTCCGCGCCGGCGCGGCCAATTCGGTCGGACCGGCATCGATTTGCGCGGCGGCCGCGGTGCCCTTCGCCGCGTTCGCGATGCAGCGCGATCCCTTGGCCATGCCGAGCCTGCCGATCACCGTCTTCTGCTGCCTGCTCAGCGCGCTCGTGCTCTACAAGCACCGCAGCAACATCATGAAACTGGTGCGCCACCATTGAACGGCGGTCGCCGCCGCCTTGGCTTGGCAGTCGGTTTCCGTAGGGTACCCGCGAGGTGCACGTGGACCAATCCGACCAGCGCGAGCATTTCATCCCGTTCCGCAAGACGGACATCGCGACCATGTGCGTCGAGGACGGCAAGGTCGCGTCCGTCGACGGCGAACCGTTCAGTAATTTCTGCGACATCCTGCAGAGCATCATCCACTTCGAATTCCACGAGCGCATCGAGCGTCTGAAGGACCTCTACGCGCCATTCGACCCCACCGGGGACACGCGTCCGCTGGTGACCCATTCGCCAGGTGACCGCGACGCATTGCAGAAGGCCCTGGTGGTCGAACTCGAGGGA
This sequence comes from Planctomycetota bacterium, assembly GCA_013696105.1. Classification (GTDB taxonomy): domain Bacteria; phylum Planctomycetota; class UBA11346; order UBA11346; family UBA11346; genus JACCZE01. The sequence goes on from JACCZE010000044.1 coordinate 25,870, forward strand.
GTCCTCGCGAAGGCGAACTACACGCGCGTCTCGAAGGAGGAGCTGAACCACGCTCTGTCCGAGGAGTCGGTGTTCCGCGTCCAGCTGCACACCGATCTCGACGACTTCGCCGAGCTGATCCTGTTCCGGCGCGGCCAACGCCGGCGCCAAGAGACCATTCCCATCTGGGGCGGCCTGCGCAAACGCGTGATCGACGTCGACTACTTCGAACGCGTCGCGATCTACGTGCGCTTCAAGGACGCCCCGGTAGCCGACCCGGCGGCGAAGCCATCGCGGCAGCCGACCTCGGTGCCGGGATCGACCGTGCTGAAACTGTTCCAGAACATCCCCCGCGCCGACCTCGAGATGCTGTTCCCCAATGTCGACGTGCGCATGAAGCTCACCGATCGCGCGATGATCGGCGTGCCGGCGGTCCTCGGAGCGTTCGGCATCCTCGCCAAGCTGGGCGCGTCGCTGCTGGTGGTCTGGCTGGTGCTCGCCTTCTGGCTGGGGCTGACCTCGTCCGAACCCAAGGCCATCGATTCCGCGCAGCTGATCGCGCTCGGCCTGGGCGTCTTCACCCTGGTGATGTACCTGCTCCGCCAATACGGCCGCTTCAAGAACCGGAAGATCCAGTTCATGAAGGCCCTCGCCGACAATCTCTACTTCAAGAACCTCGACAACAATGCCGGCGTCTTCCACCACCTGATCGACGCGGCCGAGGAGGAGGAATGCAAGGAGGCGGTCCTGGCCTACGTGTTCCTGCGCGCCGCCGGTGATGGCGGCATCACCGAGGCCGCTCTCGATTCGGCGGTGGAGAAATGGTTCGCCGAACGCTGGAAGATCTCCCTCGATTTCGAGGTCGATGACGCGCTCGCCAAGCTCGCACGTCTGGGCATCGCGGTCGAGCGCGACGGAAAGTGGCATGCCGAGCCGCTGCCGCGCGCGCTCGAGAAGCTCGACGAGCGTTGGGACCATTTCTTCGTGTTCGCGCAGGACCGCGCATGAGCGACCCGGCAGGGACCTTCCCCGGTTGGGTGATCCCGGCCGGAGCCAGCGCGCGCCAACGCGCCGAGATCACCTGCACGCGCGCTGACGTCCACGCCAACGTGGCCGAGGGCGGCGTGCTCGACATCCCCTGGCGCGATCTCCGGCTCGAGGTCGGGGGCGCTGAAGGCGGCATGGTGTTCTGCCACCACCGCCCGTCCGGGTCGATCGTCTGCTGCGATGCTCCCGGATTCCTGGCCGAACTCGGGCGCGCATCGGGCGGCATGCTCGACGAGCAGCTGGGCGCGGTCGCGGCGCAGGGCGCGGCATCGCGCCGGCGCCATCGCATCGGTTGGACGGCCATGGTCCTGGTCGTCGTGTCGCTGTGCGTCGGGACCTGGATCCTCGCCACCTGGGGCGTGCGCCACGCGGTCGAGTCGCTGCCCCCCACCGTCGATCGCCAGATCGGCGATCAGGCCTACGGGGTGATGGATCTCGGCGGGGCGAAGGAGGCGATCCCGGTCGCCGACGCCGCGGTCGCTACGATCGTCGAGCGCCTGCGCACCCACTCCGCCCGCAGCGATTTCGAATTCCGCTTCCAGCTCGTGCGCAGCGACCTGGTCAATGCCTTCGCGCTGCCGGGCGGTCAGATCGTGGTCTATACTGGGCTCTTGGCGAAAGCCGAACGCGCCGAGCAGGTCGCGGGTGTGCTCGCGCACGAGATGGCGCACGTGACGCTGCGCCATGGCCTGCATGGCCTGGCGAAGCAAGCCGGCATCGCCATCGCGTTCCAGGTGCTGGTCGGCGATCTCGGTGGACTGAGCGGACTGGCCAGCCAGGGCGCCCTGTCAGCGGTGATCAATGGCTACAGCCGCGACGCCGAACGCGCGGCCGATGCCGAAGGCGCGCGCATGATGGCCGCCGCCGGCTACGACGTGCGCGGCATGGCCGATTTCTTCGCGCTCCTGAAGCAGCAGCCGGGCAGCGAAGTCCCCGGCATCCTCGCCTGGTTCAGCACCCATCCGGGACACGACGAGCGCATCGCATCGATCCGCGTGCTCGCGTCGCGGCTACAAGTAGAGGCGCCGCAGCCCATCGCCATCGATTGGACGGCGGTGCGCGCGGCGCTGGGCAAACCTGTGGCGCCCTGAGCATCGGGTCAGAGCGCGCGAAAACGCTCTGCGAGTCACGCTGGCTCAGTCGCGCTTCGCGACCTCGTCGGGCCGGTGCTCGCGCGCGATGCGGTCAAGCACGCCGTTCACCAGCTTCGCGGTCTTGGCCTCGCTGCCAAAGCGCTTCGCGATCTCGATGTACTCGTTGATCGACACCTTCGGCGGGGTGTCGGGCCGGTAGATGATCTCGAAGGCGCCCAGGCGCAGGATCGCGCGGTCGAGCACCGCCAAGCGCTGGATCGTCCAATTCTCGAGCCGCTGGTCGACCGCGGCGTCGATGGCGGGACGCTCGGTCTGGAAACCCTCGAACAATTCCTTGGCGAACGCGATCGACTCGTCGTCGACCCCCTCGCGCGCTTCGTCAGGCACCAGGCAGCCGTCATCGCGGTAATGGTTCTGCTCGAAACTGTAGAGGTGCTGCAGCGCCAGGACCCGGCCGGGGCCACGCGCCGTGTGCGACGGCACCCGCCGCCGGGATTCCGTTCCGGTCACAGCTGCTCCAGCACGCCCGCCATCTCGATCGCCGCCATCGCGGCGTCGACGCCCTTGTTGCCGGCCTTGAGCCCGGCACGGGCGATGGCCTGATCGGTGGTGTCGGTGGTGAGCACGCCCATCGCCACCGGGACGCCGGTCTGCAAGGCGACCGCGGCGAGTCCCTTGGCGCATTCGCCGGCGACGTAATCGAAGTGCGGGGTCTCGCCGCGGATGACGCAGCCTAGCGCTATGATCGCGTGGTGCTTCTTGCCCTCGGCGAGCTTCTTCACCACCACCGGCAGCTCCCAGGCGCCGGGTACGCGCACGATGGTGATGTCCTCGTCCTTGACGCCGTGACGCAGCAGGCAGTCGATCGCTCCCGCGACCAGACCCTCGACGACGTGGCCGTTGAACCGGGCGACCGCCACCGCGAAGCGACGGCCCGTGCCGGTGAGCTGAGCTGATACGGAGCGTGCCATGTCGGGTCCTCGCGGGCCCCGCAGCGTATGCGATCAGCGCTCCATTCCAGCGATATGCCCGCTCAGGGCGTCGAAGAGGCGATCGCGGACCGCGCCCTGCCGCTCGCCGAGAGCAGCTTTGTCGCGCACAAGGAGCCTGGTTCCCCACCTGCGACCGTTGCGAAGACCCTGCGCACGATCGCACGAGGGTCGGCGCGATAGGCGTCGCAGCGCGCATCCATCGGCATGCCGAGCGCGGCGCGTGCATGAGCGATGCAGAGGTCGAACTGCCAGGTGGAATCCTCGGCGACCGAGCCGACGTAGCGCGGCCCATAGGGTTTGAAGGTCGGCACATCGAGGATGTGCCGCTGGATGACCCCCACGGCGTTGCGCACCGGATCGCGGCCCAGCGCGCGGATGATCTCCTCGGCCGTGGCGCGATCGCTGGCTTCCAGCACCGTGCGCTCGGCGAGCGCGCGGCAGGTGATGGCGATCGCGGTGCGGACATTGAGCACGAGCCCGGACTCGCACGCCGTCTGCAGCAATGCTCCCAAGCAGCGGGGAGTGCCGCAACGCCGCAGCATCGAGATCGCCACCAGCCAGAACGGGACGACGCGATTCGAGTTGTCGGGACGCTTCTCGGCGCCCTCGAAGCCATCCTCGCGCGCGATCACCGCGGCGATCAGGCGCTCCTCGGCGCGGGGATCGCGCCACATCGCGAGGATGCAGGCCGCCGCGAAGGACACCCGCGGTGACGGCGATGCGACCAGTTCCGCAACCGCGGCCTCGCAGCGCTCGCGGTGCCGGTAGAGATGCCAGGTCGCGATCGTGGATTCACGCCCGAGCTCAGCGAGCCATCCGCGGATGTCCTCCTCGGTGCGCGTCTCGACGCCGTGGGAGTCCGGTCCGAAGTCATCATCGACCTTGGTGGGTGGCGACATCGCCCCCGACGCCACCAGGCGTTCGCGCAGCTGGGCATAAGGCACAGCGGCGGCGGCGCAGCCATGGCGCACAGCGAGCGCAGCGGCCTCGCCGGCGACCTCGCCGATGCGCTGGATGTCGCGCTGCATGCGCATCGAGTGGTGCGCGTCGGTGGTCACTCCCGCCGCGCGGCAGGCCATCCACACGTTGTCGAGCGCCGCGGGGATGATCATCCGGTACGGGATGTCGCAGGCGATCGGCGCCGACCACTGGCGGCAGACCCAGACCCAGAACAGCGATTCGTCGCTCTCGAATTCGTAGTCGGTCGCGTGATTGTCGTAGTGCGCGCCGGTGGCGCCGACGCTGTCGGCGAAGGCCCGGCGCTCGGCGAGATCCGCGAGGGTGAGCATGTAGGCGCAATCGATGTGCCGCGACTGGCGCAGGCCGATGGCCGGCGCGATGTAGGTCGGACGGTCGTCGTCGGTGTAGCGATCGCGCAGATACTGGAGGATGCCTTCCGTCCGCGCGCGTGAGAGGTCCTCGCAGTCGGTCGGATCGACGTAGCCGGCATCGAAATTGACCAGGCGCATGAACGGGACGCTCGCGCCCTTGAGCTCCTTGGCGATGACCATGCCGGTGGATTGGGAATAGGCGTGGAACAGGCCGTCACCGCTGCGTCCGAACGAATACGTCGCGCCGGCGCTGGCGGCCAGATCACCATCCCCGGTCGCATCGATCCACGCCGGTGCGTTGATCACGCGCGGTCCGGCCGGGGTCGTCACCATCGCCGACTCCACGCAACGGCCGGATGCGCGCACCGCGACCACCATCGACCCGGAAACCAGCCGCACTCCCGATTCGCGCAGCATGTCACCGAGCACGCACTTCTTCGCGTCGGGATGGAAGCCCTGGATCTGGCCGGGGGGACTGAACAGGGGCATGACCTGGCGGATGCGCTCGTCCATCTCCTCCTGGAGGCCTCCTTTCACTCCGTAGTAGTACCAATGGATGCCACCACCGGCGCCGATGCCTCCGGCGAACGGCAGGGGTTCGATCGCGAGCACGTCCGCTCCGGCGCGGGCGGCGGCGATCGCAGCCAGGCCGCCTCCGGTGCCGGTGCCGGCGACCACGACGTCGGCGTGCAACCGTTCGGGTGCGTCGGGCACGACGATCGGCCGCGTGATCGCATCCACGGGCGGATCGCAGCGCTGCGCCGTCACCAACCAGGCGGCAGCCGCTCCGCCCGCCTGGAATCGCTGGGCGATGGTCGCGCAACCGCCGCTCGCGAGCCCTGGTATGGTCGCCGAGGACGATCCGCAGCGCCGATTCGTTTCGCCACAGGGTTGGGCGCCAGGTGAGCTCGGCCCCCGGCAGGTCGGGACATGCCACCGGTACCTCATGCGCCTGCAGCGGGTCCGCATGACTGAAATACAGCATCAGCGCGTTATCGGCCGGGGTCGGAGGCCGCCAGCCCGGGTCGACGAGCGCGAGCAGTTCTCCGGTCTCGGTGGCGTCGATCCATTGCCGCGCGACCACCCGGCGCAATCCCGACTTGGTACCGACGATG
>JACCZE010000265.1 GCA_013696105.1 Planctomycetota bacterium
TGCCGGCCATAACGACATCATCGATGACGCCCGCGACCGCCTGCTGGCGGCCATGGCACGTCCGCGCTGAGCGCCCCCAGCAGGCTGTTGAAAAACAGTCTGCTGGGGGTTGAAGGGGGCATCTTGCCCCCTGGACAAAAAGTCGAAGTTGAAGAAACCCCGGCAAAATTGCGGCCGCAGGTCGCGCCGGGGTTTCTTCAACGCTAGCAGGCTGTTGTTTTTCAACAGCCTGCTAGCCACGATGGCCTCATGCTCTCGCTTTCGCGCCTGCGCCGCTGGCCCGCCATCATCGCCACCATCGCCACGGCGGCGGTGGTGGCGATGCTCCTGTCGCCGAGCTCCTACGTGACATCAGAGCATCTGCTGCCGCATGCCGACAAGATCGCCCACGCGGTGGTTTTCGCTGCTTTGGCCATCGTGTGGCGGTGGTCGGAGGCCTCATGGCACACGATCCTGCCCGGCGCGATCGCGCTTGCGGGCATCACCGAGGTACTGCAGGCGTACCTGCCCATCCATCGCGATGGCGAGTTCCTGGATGCAGCCGCGGACCTCGCCGGAGCGTGCGCGGGTCTGCTCATCTGGAGATTCATCAGACCCGGCCGTGGAGGTGGGCCTGGGCAGGAACGGTGATCCTGCGCTGAATCCACACTCGGAGGGAAGCTACTTCGCGCGCTCCAGGATGATCGCGGTCATCTTCGGCTTCGACGCGCAGGTGATGGTGTAGGTGTCCTTGGGCGAGGTCGCCACGTGCACGTCCTGCTTGGCCTGGCCGTTCTCCTCCCATTGATAGGTGATCTGGATGGGAGCGAAGCCGCCGTGAGGCTCGGCGTAGTCGGCGTCGATGCGCGAGCGGAAGAGCACGGTGTTGCCCTTGGATGCGCCGGCGAAGCGCACCAGCGCCTTGCGCGTCTTGGGGGGAATGTCCGAGACGGTCACGAACTTGGCGTTCTGACGCGTGGGGCCGGCGGCCCGGTCGATGGTCTTGAAGGTCTTGCCGTCGTCGAACGAGACCTGCAGGTCCCAGCCTTCGGCTGCATCGCCGGCGCGGTAATTGCATCCGAAGCGCAGGCGCTTGAGGTCGTTGGGAGTCTCGACCGGATAGGTGACGCTGCCGCCGGCCTGGGGAACCAGGGTGCCCCAATCCTTGTGCGCGTTCGGATCGAGATTGACGGTCTGGGCTTTGAAATCCTCGAAGGTGGGCTGCTTGCCCGTCCACTTCAGGCCAGCGCCTTCGATGGTCAGCGTGCCCTCATCCGGCCCAGCGGTGAAGGAGATCTTGTTGTCACCCTGCGCGAGCGCCGGCAGCGCGCGCTGCGAATGCTGGATGTCGTGCACGATCGACGGCGGCGTGATCGTCGCGCCCGGGGCGAGGGTGAACCGCAGGCGGTAATCGTAGTGTCTGAATGCGAACGGCTTCAGATCGATCGCCTGCTCGCCGGCCGCGGGCTTGGCGACTTCGCGCCAATCGGCTCCGTGGTTGTCGGAGAACTCGACCGTGACGTCCCCGGTCGAGGTGAAGGCGAGCTTTCCCGACAGATAGACGTAGCTGCACGGCATGCGCAGCACGAAGGAGGCGGGCTTCTTCGCGTCCTTGGGCTTGATGGTCGCGCCGCCGATCGCGTTGTCGGCGGAGAGCACCGCCTCTGTGAATCCAGCATCATCGGCGGGCATGTGGTAGTCGAGGGTGCCGTTGCCGATGCGGCCATTGGCGAGGTCACCGAGCTTCTGCGAGAAGAACAGCACGCCACTGCCCACCGTGGCATCGAGCGTCTCGGGCTTCCCGCCGTCTCCGTCCATGTTGATGTGCAGGCCCTTGTTGCCCCAATTCCTGACCAGCTTCTCGCCCGCACGCAGCTGCACGTTCACGCGATAGCCCTGGTTGTAGCTCTCTTCATAGGGGAACGGGGTCTTGTTCGAGCCGTCGTAGAGCAGCATGGCGGTGTACCAGCCGAAGTAGTTGAACATGAAGTTGCCGTTCTTGTCCATCCCCGGGCAGTTCTTGAGGATGTCCGGCCCCTTCTCGATGCCGCCGTCCTTGATGGTCGCGCGGATCTTGTCGATGTTGCCGAGGAATCCCGGATTCGCATCGTACCACGCCTTCACCCCGGCGCGCAGCTCCTCGACGCCGGCGATCGCGCCCTGGGCGTTGCGAAAATAGCAGGTCATGGTCGGGTCCATGGCGTGCCAGGCGTTGTCGTACTGCACTTCCGGGACGCAGCCCCACTTGTTCACCGTCCACGCGCGCGCCGGCATGCCGGCCTGGCGCGCGAGCTGGATCATCGCCAGGCTGGTCGCCTCCGACGAATAACCGTAGACGTTGAAGAGTTTGATCGCGTCGCGCGGCGTGGGGCCGTCGAGAGCGGAATACTCCATCGGCGGCGGATCGAAGTGGCCGAACTTCAGCACCGCGTCGTAGATCGCGAGCACCTTCTGCTCGCCGGTCATCCCGGGCTTGAGCACCGCCTTCTCCCACGCCTCGAAGCTCGAGACGTCCTCGACCTTGTCCGAGCAGACGAGGACGTTGCTGACCACGCCGGCGCGCTTGGCGTCGGCGCCGAACAGCGCGAGCGACAGGCAGACCAGTGAGACGACGCGCAGGGTGCAGAGGGGCATGGAGAGCTCGCGGATGTGGGGATGACGCCGGACGGTGACCATACAACG
>JACCZE010000071.1 GCA_013696105.1 Planctomycetota bacterium
CCAGAGCCGGGTCGATTCCGCAGCCCAGCTGCTGCTCGACCCGTCGCTCGCGATCAAGGACATCGCCAAGCGCGTCGGCTTCCCGGACGTCCGTTATTTCACCACCGTGTTCCGCCGCGCCACCGGAATTCCACCTGCCGCATTTCGCGAAAAAGGCGGCACGCGCTTCGACGACCCGATGCGCGATCGCGCCTACCGCGAATCCAGGCGCACAGCCGGGAAGCGGTAGCGACTCGGCCCCCTCGGCGGATCAGCGCCATGGGTGGAGCGGCCCGATCATGGCCGGATTTCGAACAAGAGCGGCGCAAGGTCGAAAGCGCGGACAGGTCCCCGTGCGCTAGGATCGCGGCAACCCCTGGAGCCGCCCATGTCCGCCGCCGCTACCGCCGCCGCTACCGCCGCCGCCGCCGCCGCCACCTCGACCTCCCTCGCGACCGCCGTCAGACCGGCCCTGCGCGCGCTGAGCGCCGAGCAGTGCGCCTTCTATCATGAGCACGGGTATCTGCGCATCCCGGGCGTGTTCACCGAAACCGAGATGGCGGCCTTGGATCGCGACCTGATGACCCTCATCGGCAGCTGGGCTGGCTCCAGCCCGGGCTGGTCGGGTCCCTGGCGGAAGGTGTACATGGACGAGAAGACCGAGAAGCAGTCGAAGCTGATCGCCATGCACGATCTGCAGCACTATTCACGGGCCTGGAACGATGCGGTGAACAATCCCGGCCTGTGCGACGCGATGGCAGACCTGATCGGCGAGAACGTCGAGCTGCACCATACCACGCTCCACGCCAAGCCGCCCGAGACCGGCCATCCCTTCCCGATGCACCAGGACTGGGCGTTCTACAAGCACGAGAACGACCGCTACGTCGACGTGCTCGTGCACCTCGACGACACCAGCCCCGAGAACGGCGAGATCCGCTTCCTCGACGGCTCGCACAAGCTGGGCTCGCTCGAGCACGTGACCATGACCCCCGATGGACCCTGCACGCCGCACCTGCCGACCGACCAGTTCCACCTCGAGGACACCGTGCCGGTGCCCGCGAAGCGCGGCGACGTGGTGGTCTTCAACATCAACACCATCCACGGATCCTACATCAACCGCACCGACACCATCCGTCGGCTGGTACGCATGGGCTACCGTGACCCCGAGAACAAGCAGTCCGAGGGCCAGTCGATCGAGCGTTTGGGGCCCATGGTCCGCGGCATGCGGCCGAACGTCACGGTCTCACGCGCGAAATACGTCGAGGAATGACCGCGGTACGAGGGCGCGGAGCCCTCGTACGCGGCACGACTTTCAGCCTCACGCTCCCGATGCGTGGTAGTCGAGCTTCTTCGACTGGTAGGCGGAGCGGTTGATGGCATCGAGGTACGCCAGCGCGCTGGCGTGCACGATGTCGGTCGACAGGCCCTTGCCGCCGACGATCACGCCGCCGACGTTGGCTCGCATCGACACCTCGCCGAGCGCATCGCCGCCCTTGGTGACCGCACGGAGTCGATAATCCTCGACCGTACCGGCGACCGCGCAGATGCGGTTGAGCGCGCAGACGACCGCGTCGACCGGGCCGTCGCCGGTTGCCGCGTCGGTGACGACTTCGCCGTTGCGACTGAGCCGCACGGTGGCGGTGGCCACCGCTTCGGTGCCGGCCGAGGTGTGCAGGTAGTCGAGCTTCCACGCCGACACGGTTGTGCCGCGGATGACCTCCTCCACCAGCGCGATCAGGTCGCCGTCGTAGACCTCTTTCTTGCGGTCCGCCAGCGCCTTGAAGGCGTCGAAGAGCTTGCCGATGTCGCTCTCCTGGACCGGCAGGCCGAGCTCGGTCAGGCGCTTGGACAGCGCCGCACGGCCCGAGTGCTTGCCCAGCACGAGGGTCGTGCCCGGGACGCCAACGGTCTGCGGAGTGATGATCTCGTAGTTCTCGGGATTCTTGATCATCCCGTCCTGGTGGATGCCGCTCTCGTGGGCGAAGGCATTGTCGCCCACGATCGCCTTATTGCGCTGCAGCGGCAAACCGGTCGTCGACTGCACCAGGCGCGATGCGCCGAACAGGTGTTCGCTGATGATGCCGGTGGTGATGCCGGGGAACTGGTCCTTGCGCACGCGCATCGCCATGACGACCTCTTCGAGCGCGCAGTTGCCCGCGCGTTCGCCGATGCCGTTGATCGTGCATTCCACCTGCCGCGCGCCGGCGCGCACGGCCGCGAGCGAATTCGCCACGGCCAGGCCCAAGTCGTTGTGGCAGTGGACGCTGATCACCACGTCGTCGATGCCGCGAACATGCTTGCGCAGGTACGTGATCAGATCGGCATAGTCGTTGGGATAGGCGTATCCCAAGGTATCCGGGATGTTGACCGTGCGCGCTCCCGCAGCGATCACCGCCTCGACCACCTCCGCGAGGAAATCCGGCTCGGTGCGCGACGCGTCCTCGGGCGAGAACTCGATGTCATCGCACAGACCGCGCGCGTAGGCGACTGCCTCGCGCGCCTGCTTGAGGATCTCGGGTTTTGCCTTGGCGAACTTGAACTGGCGATGGATGGCGCTGGTGGCCAGGAACACGTGCACGCGGGCGCGCGAACCCGCCGGCTTGACCGCTTCGGCCGCGCGCGTGATGTCGCCGGTGAGGCTGCGCGCCAGGCCGCAGACGCGCGCGCGCGTCGACTGCTCGGCGATGGCCTTGACCGCCGCGAAGTCGTCGGGGCTGGCGATCGGAAAGCCGGCTTCGATCACATCGACGCCGAGGGCCTCGAGGGTGCGGGCGATCTCGAGTTTCTCTGCCAGGTTCATGGATGCGCCGGGCGACTGCTCACCATCGCGCAAGGTGGTGTCGAAGATGATGACCCGGTCGGGGTCGACGGTGGGAGTTGGGCTCATGTGAGGTCCTGCGCGGATGACCGGGCCATCCTGCTGTCTGATCGGTTGTGGGAGTGCGGGGAGCGACGCTCGACCCGCGAAACGGGTTCTCGGCCTACGCCAGGAACCCCCGGGTAAGTCGCGCGAGCAGCAGGGAACCATTGTGGCTGCGCATCGAGGCGGCGATCATGCGATGTGCGCGTGAGCGTCAAGGGCACCGCGATGTCCCCTCGCCCGAGCTATCGCGGGGAATCCGCGGATGCAGAAGCATAAATCAGGTATCCACAACCGTTTGAAACCGCAACGCTTGAGCAGAGGTTTACCCAGTTCATGTTCGACTTGAGCGCTTTGTGCCATATGTTTCGGGTCCATGTCGGACAAGCGCCATATCCTGCTGATCGACCCCGACGCGAAGGCGCGCTCGGCGACCACGCGGATGCTGATCAGCGCCGGGTACGTGGTTGGCCTCGCCACCGACCTGGCCACGGGCATCAGCCGGGTCAACGAAGACTTCGATCTGGTGCTGGTGAGCCACCCCGGCGACCTGTCCGACATGTCGACCGTCCGCACGCTGCTGCAGTTGCGCGGCCGCAAACAGATGCCGGTCCTGGTGCTGTCCACCAGCCATGACTGCCGCCGGCTGCGCAACCGTCTGCTCGCGCCCGGGGTGAAAGCCATATCGCGACTCGGCTGCCTGGAGGAGATCCGCCACCTCGAACGCATCACCTCGGCGCTCGGCGATGCGAATCGCAAGCAGTCGGAAGCCCGCGCCGCGAGCGACACCACGCGGCCCCCGGCCGTGGCGGTGATGCCGCGCATGTTCCTCGACCAGGGCGAACGCACACCGGCGCTGGCCAGCCGCGAAGACACCTGGACCACGGATACGCTCGCGCAGCTGCGCCCCGACGAGACGCTCAAGCCTGGCTCGGTGGTGGACAAGTACCGCATCGAAGCGCTGGTCGGCACCGGCGGTTTCGCGCACGTGTACCGCGTCACCCATCTGGTGCTGTCGATGTCGTGCGCGATCAAGGTGCTCAAGCGCTCCCTCGCCACCTCGCGGCCGGACGTGGTGGCGAATTTCTGCACCGAAGCGCGCAATTCGATCCGCATCAGCCATCCCAACGTCGTGCGCGTGCACGACGTCACCAAGTCTCCGCTGCACACCTTCCTGGTCATGGAATGGATCGAAGGCGTGTCGCTCGCCGACATCCTCTCGACCACCGGCCGGCTGCCCGCCAACGACGCGCTACGCATCGGCATCGCCATGTGCGCCGGCCTCGAGGCGGCATTCGCCCAAGGCATGATCCACCGTGACATCAAGCCGGCGAACATCCTGCTCGCCAACGACGGCGCGGTGAAGCTGGTGGACTTCGGCATCGCCAAGGACCTCAACCTCGCCCCCAAGGTCGGTTCCTCGCCCGATTCCGCGACGATCGTCGGTACGCCGCTCTACATGTCGCCCGAGCAGGCTTTCGCACCCGAGACCGTCGATTGCCGATCCGATATCTACTCGCTCGGAGCCACGCTGTTCCACGCGTGCTCGGGACGCCCGCCGTTCCAAGCGTCCGATCCGCTGCATATCCTCGCCAAGCATCGCGATGCCGCTGCTCCGAACCTCGCCTCGCTCGCGCCGGATTGTCCCAAGGATCTGTGCGCGGTGATCATGCGCATGCTGGCCAAGAAGCAGATCGATCGCCCGGCGTCGCTCGCCGGCCTGCGCGAACATCTGCAAGAGCTCCTCGACGCCATGCAGACCGATGGCACGGATGCCAGCAATGGCTGGAGCAGCGTCTACCTGCGGAAGTCCAAGAAAGCGGTCGAAGCCTCGGGCTGAGAACGGGATTGCAGGGGATTGCCCCGGTGCTCCGTCCTCTGTCCTGAGTCCTCTGTCGACGATGATTGCCCCGGTGCTCCGTCCTCGGTCCTGAGTCCTCCGTCGACAGCAGACGGCGATGATTGCCCCGGTGCTTCGTCCTACGTCCTGAGTGCTCTGTCGACGATGATTGCCCCGGTGCTCCGTCCTCGGTCCTGAGTCCTCCGTCGACAGCAGACGGCGATGATTGCCCCAGTGCTCCGTCCTCCGTCTACCCTGCGACGGCCTACGACAGGAGCGATGACGTCAGGGAAGACGGAGGACGGAGCACCGAAGGCCGTGCCCGTGTCGGGATGTCCGGCACTGGCGACTCCGATGGGTCCATTACAACCCGGCATGGAACTGGCACAGCTGTTCGCGGCGAATGTCGAAGGCGTCGACGGCTACCTCGTCCAGGTCGAGGTGAGCCGAGCCCAGCCCACCACCGGCACGGGCCGCACCACCGTCGTCGGTCTGCCGGACGCCGCGGTGCGCGAATCCATCGACCGGGTGACGCCCGCGATCTTCAACAGCGGTCTGTCGCATCGGCCAGCCGACCACCTGGTCATCAATCTGGCTCCCGCCGACCGCCGCAAGGAAGGACCGGTCTTCGATCTCTCCATCGCCGTCGGGCTGGCGACCACGGTACCGGAAAACCGCCTGCCGCCCCCTCCGCAGGAGACCGTCTTCCTCGCCGAACTCGCGCTCGACGGCAGTCTGCGGCCGGTGCGCGGCGTGCTCGCCTGCGCGATCGCCGCGCGCGACGCGGGCATGAAGCGCGTGGTGGTGTCGCCAAGCAATGCCCAGGAGGCAGCGGTCGTCGCCGGCATCACGGTGCATGCGCCGGCGACGTTGACCGAGGTGTGCGAATGGCTGCGAGCGGGATTGTCCGGCGCGCCCACGGTGCCTTACCTGCCGCAGACGCACGAGCGCACCGGCAGCGAGGACCTTTCGGATGTGCGCGGTCAGGAGCACGCGAAGCGTGCGCTGGTCATCGCCGCCGCTGGCGGACACAACCTGCTGATGATCGGCCCGCCCGGATCGGGCAAGACCATGCTCGCGCGCCGGCTGCCCGGCCTGATGCCCGAACTGACGCTCGAGGAAGCGCTGGACGTCACCCGCGTGCACTCGGTCAGCGGCCTCTTGCCCATGGGACACGGGCTCGTGCGCATCAGACCGTTCCGCGCGCCCCATCACAACGTGTCGATGGTCGGCCTGATCGGTGGGGGCTCGGTACCGCGTCCAGGCGATGTCAGCCTCGCGCACCATGGCGTGCTGTTCCTCGACGAATTGCCGGAATTCAGCCGCAGCGTGCTCGAGACCCTGCGTCAACCGCTGGAGGACGGGCACCTCACCATCTCGCGCGGCGGCGGCCGCCTGCGCTTCCCCAGCCGGACCATGCTCGTCGGCGCGATGAATCCCTGTCCGTGCGGCTACCTCGGTCATCCGTCGCGCCGCTGCGTCGACAACGTCGACGCCGTGCACCGCTATCGAGGACGCATCTCAGGGCCTCTGCTCGACCGCATCGACATCCACCTCGAGGTTCCGGCCCAGAAGCCGGAGCTGCTCGCGGGTCGGCACGGCGGCGAGACCACCGACCAGGCGCGGACCCGGGTCGCAGCGGCTCGTGTGCGGATGCTCGCGCGCCAGGGTACTTCGAACGCAGGACTCGAGCACCGCGCGCTCAGTACGCACCTGAACGCGCGTGATGATGCGATGGCGCTGCTCCGCCAAGCGGTCGACGAACTCGGGCTCAGCGCCCGCGCCTACGATCGCATCCTGAAAGTCAGCCGCACGATCGCTGACCTCGACGCGCGCGACGAGGTGCTGATCGACGACGTCAGCGAGGCGATCGGCTACCGCGTGCTCGATCGCGCCGGATGAGCCGGCGGGTGGCGACAGATGGCTATCAGAGTTGTCCCAGACCGGCCAGGCCCTGCTTGGCGATCAGCACCAGGCCGGTTCCAGGGGGCATCAGCGATCGGTACATGCGCGCGGCGATGTCCTGGTGGCCCATGCATTGCGCCAGCCAGGCGGCGATCGCGGCCAGGGTCTTGCCCTGTGGGTCTTCGCCGATCGGCTTGAGGCCGTCCTCGACCAGCTCCCACGGCAGGTAGCCCAGGCAGAAGCATCCCAGGCGCGCGGCCAGCAGGATGACCAGCGAGGTGCGCTCGGTCTCGAGCACGTCGGTGAGGCGGAAGCACCACTGCAGATCGATATTCGCCTTCTCGGTTTCGCCCACGCGCAGGTGCAATCCGGCGCGCAGCAGGTGCTCGACCGGGGTGAGTTCGTCACCGGAGAGAGCGGCGAGCAGCTGCTCGCTGCATCCGAGGTTGACCAGCACCAGGAAATCGCGCACGAAGTCGAAGAGCGTGGTCGGGTTGTCCTCGCCGCGGCCGATGCAGAGCACGGTTTCGGCCGGATCGTTGACCATCTCGAGATGCCGCGCGAGGACGACGAAATCGGCGAGCAGCCGCTGCTCGCCGATGGTGAACTTGAACCCCAGCGTCTTGCAGCGATCCATCGCCGCACGCGCATCGGCAAGTCCGTCGGCGTCGTCGGCATCCACCAAGCGGTTGAGGTACAGCCGGATATGCGTGGTCAGCGTCGCCGACAAGGTCGACAGCAGCGGGGCCTCGTCGGGCGAGCCTTTGATCAGCCCGCGCAGCATCTTCAGATCGTGCTCGAGATCCTGGGATAATCCGCGTTCGCGCACCACTTGGCTCAAGAACGGCATCAACCACAGGCAGAAGCGCGTACGCACGAAGTCGCCCGACTCCTGGTACGACAGGATCTCCTGGACGGCACGGCGGATGCCGCCCGCGGGATTCTGCAGGTGCAGGCACGCCAGTTCGAACATCGCGTCCTGAGCCAATGGATGCTCGATGTGCGACGACAGGAATTGCCGGATCTCGCGCTCGGCCTCGGTGACCTGGCCAGACTGCACCAGCGCCATGCACAGCATGAAGTCTGCCTCGACCGCTTCCGCGGCCTCGCGGTGCTCTTCCAGGAAGCTGCGGTAGAAATCGATCGCCTGCTGATGCAGGCCTTGGCGCAGCAGCTCGTTGCCGATCGCGAACGAGGCGACCATCAGGGGCGAACGCCGGCGCTCGACCATCAGCTGGCGCACCAGCACCTGGGCGTTGTTGGTCGCGACCGCCAGATGCGGTCCCAGCGGGGCGCCCAGCGGGTGCACATCGCGCACGACCAGCGGCTCCTGATCATCGATGGTGAACAGCAGACGCGATCCCACCGCCTCGATCACCAAGCGCTTCTTGAGCTGCTCGTTCCGCTGCAGCGAGGTGGTGGTGATGTTGCGGTCGCGCAGCGGACGCATGGTGAGGAATCCCGGCGAGAGTGTGCCCTCTTCACCTTCGCCGCGGCAGATCGTCATCCATTTGCCCTGGTAGGCGCCGAAGCGGAACTGGTATGCCTGATCGGGCGGCACGCCGCGCACCAGGATCCAGAATTCGGAGCCCTTCACGAGGTCGATGTTGAGCGTGACGCGCACGTCCTCACCGCCACGCGTCGCGAGCGGATAGATCTGCAGGCCGTATCCACCGAGCAGCATGCCGCCGAGCTCGGGGTGGTGCACCTGCCCGACCTGCTCCGCGCGCATCGCGGACGACGTGAGCGTGAACGGCCCCGGGTCGGAGCTCGCGCCGAAGTCCCAAAGTCCCACTGGCAGCCACGACGCCTCGCGCTCCTTCGCCAAGCGCTGCCGTTCGAGCTCGCTGTAGGAAGCCGACAGCTGCGAAAGCAAGGTGCGCAGCTCTTGCGCGAAGACCTCGCAATCCGGATAGCGGTCCTGCGGGTCGTGCGCGAGCGACCATTCGGAGATCACCCTCAGCGCCTGCGGGACCTCCTCCCAATAGTCGGAGATGGACTTGCGCACGCCATCGCGCACGCGCTGCAGCAGATCGCTCAGCGGTTCGTTGCCGCGCACTTCGCACGGCGTGTGCAGGGTGAGGAGTTCGCAGAGGATGACTCCGAGCGAATAGATGTCGGTCCGCTGGTCCGCCTGGCTCGCCTGCCCCTTCGCCTGCTCGGGGGACATGTAAGCCGGAGAGCCGAGGATCTGGCCGAACTGCGTGCTGCGCGCGAGCTTCTGCGTGTTGATCGAGGGCTGCACGGTGCGCAGGCGCGCCGAGGATCGCTGCGTGACCACGGTCAGGCGCGGCGGTGTGACCGGCTCGGCCTTCTCGATCGAGGTCGACGTCACGGCGGTGGCCTTCGCCCCGTCCGCAGCGGACAGCTCCGCGGAATGGCCGGTCTCGTCGCCGGCTGCGGCCGCAGC
>JACCZE010000091.1 GCA_013696105.1 Planctomycetota bacterium
GGTCGGAGGCGAGCCGGGCATCGGCAAGAGCACGCTGCTGGCCCAGGTCGCCGGCGCGGTGGCGCGCAGCGCGCGCGTGCTCTACGTCACCGCGGAGGAGAGCGCGTCGCAGGTGCGCGAGCGCATCGCCCGGCTGGGCGCCGCGACCGACACCTCGCGCCTGGGTCTGGCGGCGACCACCGACGCCAACGCCGTCGCCGGAGCCATCAGTTCCAAGGAGCACCGCCTGGTGGTGGTCGACTCCATCCAGCTGGTGAGCATGGACGGCATCGAGGGCGAACCGGGTGGCGTGGCGCAGTGCCGCGCCTGCGCCGCGCTGCTGGTCGAGGCGGCGAAGCGCTCGGGCACTGCGCTGATCATCGTCGGCCACGTGACCAAGGACGGCGGACTCGCGGGCCCGCGCCTGCTCGAGCACTTGGTCGATACCGTGCTGTCGTTCGAAGGAGCTCGCTACGCCGATCTGCGCGTGCTGCGCGCGGTGAAGAACCGCTATGGCTCGACCAACGAGATCGGCCTGTTCCGCATGGGCCCGCAAGGGCTCGAGGAGGTCCCCGATCCGACCGGCGTGTTCATCGCCGACCGCGACGCCACCGTCCCCGGGAGCTGCGTGGTGCCGACCATCGAAGGCAACCGCTGCCTGCTGGTGGAAGTCCAGGCGCTGGTCAATCCCACCGATTTTCCCCAGCCCGTGCGCCGGGTCTCGGGCCTGGACCCCAACCGCGTGGCGATGGTGCTGGCGGTGCTCGCGCGTCGCGCGCGCCTGCCGATCGGCACCTGCGATGTGTTCGTCAACGCCACCGGCGGTGCGCGCGTGTCCGAACCCGCGGCGGATCTCGCCATCGCCCTCGCCGTCGCCAGCGCCTGGCGCGACATCGCCATCCCCGCGGATCTGGTCGCGGTCGGAGAAGTCGGCCTGGGCGGAGAGCTGCGACCCGCTCCGCGCTACGATCTGCGCGCGGGTGAGGCGCGTCGCCTGGGCTTCCAGCGGCTGATCGGTCCGGGAGCGGGCGCTGGACGCGGGCGCCTGGTGAGCACGCGCCTGAGCGATGCGATCGAGCAGGCGCTCGGTCCGGCCTAGCAGGCTGTTGAAGAACAGCGAAGCGGGGGTGCCGTGCGAGCGCGCACCGCGCGTCACCCCGACCCCAGGATTTCGAGGATGATCGGCTCCTTCGCGGCGACGTAGTCGGCGCGATCGATCGTGTACCGTCCCGCCAGCGAGCGCTTGACGTCCGCGTAGCGCGCGGCGAGATCCGGCCTGCGGATCAGCGCGCCTTTGAACGCGAGTTGGCTCTGGACCACGGCCCCGCCGACCGGGCACCAATGCAGATGGAACCGCCGCGGAGTCCCCTTCCGGAAGAAGTGCCGTCCAGGCACGCCCGATTCGCCATCGTGCACGTACTCCAGCGACGACAGCGCGGCGACGTTGCGCGCACCCGGCGGGTAGGCGTGCGATTCGATCGCGATGTCGATGATCGGCTTCGCCGCCAAGCCGGCCACCGACGTGCTGCCGACATGGTGGATGGCATGGATCAGCGCTCCGATCCGCGCCGCGATCAGTCGCGACTCCTCCGCGTAGCACTGCGCCCAGGCAGGATCGTGATCGTGGATGACGATGCGCTCATGCGTCATGCTGGTCGCACTGCATCCGCATGATGCTGCTGCTTCTGCCGTTCCGCACCATGCGCGCACTGAATCACGTCCAGTCCGGAACGCCACAGCGGCCTGATCGAGTCGCCGGCTGGCGCCACCACCTGTGGATCACGCAATGGTCCTGCGTCACCGTTCACTCGATTGGTTTACGACCCGCGGCGATCAGCGCACCCGAGGTGAGTCCGATGGCGCCGCCATCCTGGCGCCGGCGGTCCGCCTCGGCGATGTACCGGTTTCGGAACTCGGCGACCAGACCCGGCGATAACGACGACCTGAGGGTGCGGAAGCCTGAATTCCGCGTGGCTTCGAACTCGAACGCATCTGCGCCACTCAGGAAAGGCGCGGTGTGATCACACGACCAGGATTGGACCTCCACGAACCCAGCCGCCAGCAATTCCTGGTCGGGGGACGCGATGACCGGTCCAGGACGGCTTGGCGCCGCGGCCGTCGCACCACGAAAGGACTCCGAGAACATCCGGTCGAAGACGCCATCGAGGATGGCCTCTTGCCGGCCACTGAACACGGGCGCTCGGCATCCTGGCCACCGCGGGGCTCCTCCGCCGCCATTGCCGATGGCGAACCATCCTCCCGGCCTGAGCACCGTGAGTATGCCGCGGAAGCAGGTGGCGCGATCTGGCAGATGCGGGAATTGGGCAACCGCAGCGTCGAAGCTGTTCTCCGCGAATTCGAGCGAGCACGCATCCATGAAGATGAATTCAGTGGTCACCAGTCCATCAGTGGCGCTCAAACGACGAGCGTACTCGAGCCGCCCACGGGATAGATCCACTCCGACGGCTCGCCCCGTTGATCCGAGCCGGCGCGCTGCTCGACGAGCGACGATTCCGGTGCCGCAGGCGATATCGAGCAGCTTGCCGCCAGGTCCGATCTGGACGAGGTCGAGCAACGTCTCCGTGATCGGCCAGCACGCATGATCTTCGAAGCCTCGTTCTGCGACATCATCGTACTGGTCGGGGTCGGCAGCGGCGGGCATAAGGAACTCCTCGCATGCATGGTATCCGGACCACCCAGGCCGCCAGAAGGACAGATACGGATGGAACATGTACGAAGGCGACCTCAGGCCACCTGATTACGTCACTAGTCACGCGCAGTGCATCTAGCCGCGCCTCGTCGCCCGATTCAGCCCGACGGTTCCCGACCGGACCTGGACCATCCCGACCGTCAGCGGTTACGGAATTCGCGCGGCGAACATCCCACTGCGCGACGGAATACACGGGCAAAATACAAAGGATCGGAGAATCCCAGTCCCTTGGCGATGCGTTTGACCGGTGTCGCCTCGGACAGCAGCCGCTCCTGCGCCACGGCGATCGTCCGTCTCTGCACGTACGAACCCACGGTGCATCCGATGTGCTTACGGAAAAGGCGAGCGAGGTAATCCGGATTCACCCCGACCAGGTCAGAGACCGACGCCAGCGTCGTGTGCTTCCCCGGATGCCGCTGGATGATATCCAGCGCGCGCCGGACATGAGCCTCCGCGCTGGTCACGACACGCGGCTCGACCCGACCTTGCGACTCGATCACCTCCCGTGAGAGCGCCCACAAGAGGAGCAGGAAACGTGCCTGCGC
Organism: Planctomycetota bacterium; assembly: GCA_013696105.1. Taxonomy (GTDB): domain Bacteria; phylum Planctomycetota; class UBA11346; order UBA11346; family UBA11346; genus JACCZE01. The sequence goes on from JACCZE010000091.1 coordinate 3,235, forward strand.
GGCCAATGCGTCGCCCGGCGATGTACCCCGCTGGTCATGCAGGATGGAGAGGAAGATCTGAGCAATGTCGTCGATGCTTCTTGGCATGATCAACTCCATCAGGCACAAGGTCCGATCACGTCCGGCTGCTTTCGCATCGGCCGAACCGAAGATCGACCACAAGGAATCGGGATCCGCCTGGGTGATTCGAGCATCGGGAATCATGAAGTGGCAGTGGTAGCATGACAGATCGGGCGGCGCATGGTCAGATAGGCCGTATGAGGTGCCTCGAGGGGAATAGAACAACTCACCCGCATGGACGACGCGCTCATTTCCATCAATTTCAAAGATCAACCGCCCGCGCTTGACGAAATGGAATTCGTGCTCGCTGCAGACACGCGAGCGTAAGCCCGTATACCCTCGACCTCGCATGTGGAGGATGCGGCTGAGCGTTGGGAGTCGGCTTTGCGCGGATAGTTGGAAGAGTGTGATCACGGGTGCCATGGTCTAGTGTCCCGACTCTGAAGTTCGAGCGCATTCGCCGCGATCGCTAGCGATCGTGCGGAGGCAGAACCGTAGGAGCGAGGCGATGATGTCGTCCGCTGATTCGGTCAATTTTTTGACCGGCTCTATTCAGCGAAATTCCGGATCTCACAACGCCCACAGCGCGATCAGCACCAGGAACGCGCCGGTGCGCAATGCGATGTCGATGCGGTCGCGCAGCGGCAGGAACAGCAGCGGCCACAGCAGCAGCGTCGCCGGCCCGGGCGCTGAGACCGCCATCGACGCGCCCGGCCAGGACGCCGCCCAGCGCACGATCGCGGCCAGCGCCTCGAGGTTCCATTCCAGCGCCGCGTACAGCCCTTCCCACGGACCGTTGGGGAAAGCGCCCGCCAGCGCGACGCACGGCAGGCCGAGCCAGAGCGCGACGGTGGTCGGCGGCGTCGCCGCCAGGGTGGTGATCGGAGACCACGGTGTGGCGGTGTGGAAATGCCAGGCGATCAGCGGCAGGGTCGCCACCGAGGCGGCGATGCCGATGGCCAGGCCGTCGCAGAGCGCGCGCGAGCTCCACAGCGCCGCGCGCCAGGTCGGACGATCGAGCGGCCAGGGCGCGAGCGGCAACACCTGCGTGCGCAGGCGCACCAGATCGAGGCCCATGGTGAGGATGCCGAGCACCGCCGCGAGGCTGAGCTGGAAGCCGATGTTGCCGGCATTGGTGGGATCGATGACCATCAGCGCGAATGCGGACAGGCTGACCGCCGCGAGGCGGTGCGGTTCGCGCGCCAGCAGCGCCATCGCGACCACGCACAGCCCCATCACCAGCGCGCGCATGGTCGCGGGCGATGCGCCGGTGAGCCAGGTGTAGCCGATGATCAGCGCCGCGAGCGCCACCTGACGCGTGCCCCAGCCGACGCCGGCGACGCGCAGCAGCCACAGCCCGAGCACCGCCGCGATCGCCAGGTGCATGCCGCTGACCGCGAGCACGTGCAGCAGGCCCGCGCGGCGGAAGTCCGCGCTCTCGGGCGCATCGCCCTGGCCCAGGAGCAGCGACTGGCCGAGCTGGCGCCGCGACTGCAGGCGATCGAGCGAGCTCCACGCCCAACCGCGTGCTGATGCGTCGCGCGGCGCGAGACGCTCGAGCTCCACCGCGTCCATCACGCAGCCGCGCGCATCCAGGCGGAACAGTCCGCGCAGGCGCACCGCATCGCCGACCGCGATGCCGGGCAGCTGCTGGCGGCAGGTCACCAGCACCCGGCGCGGAGATTCCTGGCCCTCTGGCAGCGTCATCGCGTCGCAGCGCAGCACGAATCCCGAGCTGTAGCCCTGCCATTTCACCGAGGCGACCGTGCCGACCAGTTCGGCGAGGCGCGGTGACGGATCGACGTCGCGCACCGATGCAGCCGGTTCCGAAAGCGCCGCGCCCAGCGTGCA
>JACCZE010000104.1 GCA_013696105.1 Planctomycetota bacterium
CGAGTCGTTCTTGACCGACTTCGAGGTGACAGAGTTCTTCTTGGCGATGGTGACGGCGTATGCGCCGCCGCCGAGCAGCACGAACAGACACAGCGACGAGACGACGTTCGCGTAGGTCAGGTGCCGCCGAATCCCCTCCATCACTGCTCCTCCCGTTGGCTGATGCTCCGGCGAGCATACTCGTGATCGCAGCAGGTTGGCGTGCGTGAAAAAGCGCCTGGGGACGCATACTTACCGGAGAGGATCAAAGATCGCAGCGCCTACTCCGACAGGCCCACGGCTTCGAGGGCCTCGGCCTTCGTCGCGTACACGCCGAAGCGCACGACCTTCCGGTTTCGGAACGTATAGACCGCCACCATCGGCTGGTCGACCGAGATTCCGCTTTGTCTTCCGCGACCGCGCTGACGCGTTATGGCCACGACGCTGTCACCAGCTTCCATGACCTCGTCGGCCGTGACTTCGTAACAGTCCCAGGCGCTCCGCCATGCGCCGTAGGCCCTCTTGAAGGCCGGGAGTCCACGGTAGACCCCGGCATCGGGGGCGCGGGTGTTCGTTGCGTCCCACTCGATGTCCTCGTCGAGAATGGCGTAGAAGTCCTCCTCCGGGCCCGTCGCGCGATAGATGCCTCGCACGATCTCGACGTTCTCCTGAGACATCGCCTACTCCGAGAGGCCCACGGCTTCGAGGGCCTCCTCGGGCGTGGAGTAGTACTCGGAACGCGTCACCTTTCCGTCCTGGACGGTCACAACCATCGCGGACTGCTAGGAAACACGACCCCTGGATTCCGCACTACAACTGCAAGCCGACGGTGGGATTCGAACCCACGACCCCCGCTTTACGAGAGCGGTGCTCTGGCCAGCTGAGCTACGTCGGCGGGAGTCGGCAGTCTAGAGAGGGGCGAGAACGCTGGTCGGGCCGACTTCACCGGACGTGCTCCCTCCCCGCCTCGACCGCCTGCCGCTCATCGTCCTCGAGGACGGCACACACGCCCTGCTCGCGAACGACCTGCGCTCACGCCTGTTCGGGCTGGCCTACCTGGACCCGCTACAGGCCGGGGTCCGCCTGCTCATTCCCCGTTGCAGGTCCGTCCATACGTTCGGCATGCGTTTTGCACTCGACGTGACATTCCTGGCCCACGACGACCAGCCGCTCCGAGTCGTACGAGGCGTCCCCGCAGGACGGGTGCTGTGGTGCACCCGGGCGACTGCCGTTCTCGAACAACCCTGCGCATGAGCAGCTTCAGCTGATCTTCGGGTCCGAGACCAGGCCGAAGCTCTTGAGCGTGCCGAACAGCTCGCGGTGGCCGAAGGCCTGGCAGGCGGAGCCGAAGCCCACCACATCCGGCTCGCCGATCACCAGGCGGTGCGCGGCGTAGGCCTGCAGAAGGCCCGTCTGCTTGTAGTTACAGGTGCCGCGGATCACGACATCGACCGAGGCCAGCGGGCCACTTGCGTGCACGGAGTCAATCGAGATGTTCACCCGTTGGTTCTCGCGCGGGGGCATGTCGGCCTTGAGCGCGGCGGCCTGCTCGGCCAGGGCGGCCTTCGCCTCGGCCTCGGGGAGCGGCTTGATCTGCTCCTCGACCATCTGCGAGATCTGGACCACGCCCTCCATCAGGCCGCGGTCGAACACACCCCCGAGCACCTTGACGTTGGCGACACGGTGGTCGTCCTTGAACCAGACCGGGTGCGACGTCCCGCCCCATGGCAGGGTGAGGGCGGTCTGGTGGACGCCCGGCAAATTGACCTCGTAACCCTGAGGGGGTGGCCACTGCACATACTGGTTCTGTTCGAGGAAGAACGAATCCGACAGCAGGTTGGTAAAGATCGTCTCGGTCGACGCGGTGGTCGGTGCGCCCTTCCAGAGCACGAGGATGTCGAGGGTGTCGATCCCCGGGGTCTCGAGCGCGAAGTTCGCCGCGATCTCACCCGTGGTGTACATCTGGGCGATGCCGGCCGAAAGCAGCAGGCGGCTGTCCTCGAACTTGTCAGCCCAGTCGGCCTGCGAGGAGAGAATCCAGTTCTGCTCGCCGGTCGTGTCGATGTAGTGG
>JACCZE010000109.1 GCA_013696105.1 Planctomycetota bacterium
CCATTGGTAGCACCATCTCGAACGTCCGAGATCAGCAGTGGGCTGACCCTTCGCTGCGCGAAGCGCTCGAACGGGTCCTGCGCGAAGGCACGTCCTTCCGGGATCTCAGGGTCCGATATCGGTTCCAGCAGGGCCGAGAAAGAACACTGAGGCTCGGCGGAAGCCGAATCCCAATGGTCACCGATGCATCGTTGGTGCTCGTCTCCATCGTAGACGATCACGCTCGGGCACACGGAACGAAAGCGGAGGGGTGACGGCATGGGCGATCAAGATCTAGAGGAGATGTCTAAGCCGGAGCTTGTTCGGGAGCTACGCAAGCTTCGAACCGCCGAAGAGCGGCTCGAGAATCTCGGCGACGCCGATCCCAAACGGCTGATTCAAGATCTTCACGTTCACCAGGTTCAGCTCGAAATGCAGAATCGGGAGCTACGGGAGGCCCAGGGGCTTCTCGTGGACTCGCAAAATCGGTACGCGGACCTCTACGACTTTGCTCCGGTCGGCTACTGCACGCTCGATGAGAAGGGACGCATCCAGGAAATCAACCTGACTGGGGCAGTCCTCTTCGGCATTTCAAGGGAGCAGCTCATCGGGAAACCTGTCAGCTCGCTCGCGTCGATCGCGGGCAAGGACGTGTTCCAGAGCCACGTGAAGAAGTGCTTTCAGGAAAAGGCGCGGGCGACGGGCGAAGTTACCCTTTCCGTGAAAGGCCGCGGCTCCGTTGCCGTGCAACTGGTGAGCACTCCGGCGCTCGACATGGGTGGCGCCGTTACCGGCTGCAGAACGGCGATCACGGACATCTCGGCGCTCAAGCACCTCGAAGCCAGGCTTCGCTTTCTCGCCGATGTCGGCGAGGTCGTGTCTTCTCCGGGGGATTACCGGGGAACAATCGCGGCCCTAGCACGACTCGCGGTGCCCTTTCTTGCCGACCTCTGTATCGTGGACTTGCTCGAGGATGACGGGTCGCTGTGTCGCTTCGAGGTTGCGTTCGCAGATGCGAAGAACGAAGCAGACCTGGCCGATAGCGTGAGGTACTGGGCACCTCGCCCCGGGCGTCGGACGCCTCAGGAGAGGGTTGTCGAATCGGGCGAACCTCTGCTTTACGAGGAGCTCCAGGGCTCGGCGCTCAACGGGGTGGAGCAGGACGCGGAGCTTGCGAAGGCGATGCGTGCAGTCGGTGTCAAGTCGAAGATGGTCGTGCCCCTCATGGCGCGTGGTCACATTCTCGGCGCTCTGACCTTCGCAGTGGCCGAATCGGATCGACGTTATTCCGCCGCGGACCTCGCGTTTGCCGAAGAGATCGCGCGACGCGCAGCAATGGCGATGGACAACGCCCGGCTCTATGCGCTGGAGCAGAGAGGCACGCGCGCCCGGGAGGATCTGCTCGCTATCGTTTCCCACGACCTGAAGAACCCGCTGGGCTCGATCCTCATGAGCGTCGAGCTTGTCCTGAGAGAGTCGGCAGCGCACGACGAACGGAGAAAGCACGGCCGAAAGGAGCTCCAGCGGATCAAGCACGCGGCTGACCGGATGAATGCTCTGATTCGAGACCTCTTGGACACCGCGAGCATCGCGGCTGGACGGATCGCGGTCGAGAGGGCCAGAGTCGCGCCGCTTCCCGTCATTTCCGAATCGCTAGACGTGCTTCAGCCCCAGGCGGCGGCAAAGTCGCTCCGTCTTGAAACTGAGTTGTCAGCCGAACTGCCCGCAATTTTCGCAGACCCTGCACGTCTTCAGCAGGTCTTCGCGAATCTTCTGGGCAACGCGATCAAGTTCACGCCGGATGGGGGAACCATCACCGTACGCGCGCACCCGTCTGGCGACGCGGTCCTATTCTCTGTCTCGGACACGGGTCCTGGGATACCGCACGATGATCTCTCTCATCTCTTCGATCGGTTCTGGCAGGCCCAGCGGAAGGCCCGAGTGGGTAGTGGGCTCGGCTTATTCATCGTGAAGGGCATCGTGGACGCACACGGCGGCCGAATCTGGGTCGACAGCGAAGTCGGCGCGGGCAGCACCTTCTTTTTCACATTGCCCGTGGCTGTGGAGGCGGATCGGCCCGATGAGACGCCTTACGTCCACGGCCAGCCAGCAGTCCCCTTGGCCAATTCACCCGACGCCGACGTGTTCAAGCGTGAGTTTTCGTACCTAACGCGAGTGGCTCCTGAGTCAGCCGGTGGGGTGCGTGAGATCGCGAAGCGCGAGGGTCAAATCCCGTGGGACGTCTTGGCGCGCGTTTCCCACGAGCTCCGCGGACCTCTCACAGCCCTTGAGCTCCAGCTCGAGCGAATGCAGCGCGATCGGGAGAACCCGCCGAGCTCGCGGCAGCAGCCGAGCATCCAAAGGATGTTTGCAGCCGTTGCCCGCATGACGGCCACGATCGAGTCTCTGCTGCAGTATGCGCTCCTTGAGAGTGGCCGACTCACGACGCAGATCGAAACCTTCGATGTTGAGGCAGTCGCGGCCAAGGTGGCCGACGAGCTGCGTCCTTACGCGGAAGGCAAAGGCCTCGACGTCCGGTTCACGATTCGATCGAAGGAGTCGAGCCTAACGAGCGATCCCGCACTCACGCGGCTGATTCTTCTGAACCTCGTCGAGAATGCTCTCAAGTTCACCGAGCGGGGCGCCGTCGAGATCTCGATCGACTGCACTGCCGCCGGCTGCCGTCTTGTCGTTCAGGATTCCGGTCCCGGGATCCGAGCCGACGATCGAGCCCGTATCTTCAAAGCGTTCGCGCAGCTGGAGGACCCGCCGAGGCTGAAGGATGCTCCCGGGTTGGGCCTGGGACTGACGATCGTCCAGGACGTCACAGCTGCCCTCGGGGGCCACGTCGAGCTCGAATCGGAGGTTGGGCACGGAAGTACGTTCACCGTCATCCTTCCTTCCAAGCCGGAGGCATCGAAGGCTCAGCACGCGCCGCTGCTTGCCGTTGCACCAGCCAGAGAGGAAGTCCGGAGAGGGTGAATGGCGATGCTCCTGATCGTGGAAGATGACGCCGAGATTCGCGAGCCTCTCGTCGACGTCCTTCGAGGCGAGGGGTACGAAGTCGAGACCGCTGCCAACGGCCTCGAGGCCATTACGCGGCTCCAGAATCCCGGAGCAGTGCCGAACCTAATCCTGCTGGACTTGATGATGCCAGTCATGGATGGCTGGCATTTCCGTGCAGAGCAACTCAAGCATCCTGCAATTGCCAGCATCCCGGTGGTCGTCCTGTCCGGCGCAGCCGACGTGCGGACGGAGGCCACTGCGCTCGGGGCCGTTAGCTACGTGAGCAAGCCCTACAAACTGGACGCGCTGCTCAGCGTCGTTCAGAGGTCCTGTCCGGCCCCTATCGCGGGCGCTTCTGATGAAGGCCTGCAGAGGAGTCCCAGCGCGAAGAAGGCACCCAGAGTCGAGAGGGATGACACTGACGAGAGTCTTCGCGTCGAGAGGAAGAAAGTGGACGCCGAACTCACTCAGAGACGTATTTCCGTCGAAGAGGATTCCGACGCGGTGGTCCAGATGGCGCGGGACAAGGCAGATGGAGTGCTCCAGACGGCGAGGGGTCAGGCGGACCAGCGGACCCTGGAAAGCAACCAGCCTTCCGTGCGCATCCGGGAAGCTGTTTCCCGCGAACGGGAAAAGGAAGATGAGATTCTTGAGGAAGAGCGAGCTGTCGCGGACGGACAACTAGAGAGGGACCGTGACGAGCGCACGAGGGCCCTGAAGGAGCTCCATCGCCTTGAACGGGAGGCCACCGACGAGCATCTCGTAGTTGAGAGGGCACGTTCAGATGCGGCGCTCCTCTCTCGTGATGATTTCCTGGCAATGGTCAGCCACGATTTACGGAACATGCTCGGTGGAATTGCCCTTAACGCGGCAATGATTGTGAAAGAGACGTCGGAGCATGATGGCGCCAAGACAATTCTGCGGAACGCGGAGGGCATCCAGCGCTTCACTGCCAGAATGAACAGACTCATTGGGGATCTGGTCGACGTTGCAAGCATCGACGCGGGCAAGCTTATGGTGGCAGCGGAGGTTGGCGATGCGTCCAGGCTCGTCGCTGAAAGTGCAGAAGCGTTCCAGCCATCGGCTGATGCGAAAGGCGTGTCGCTCAACGTAGAGGTTGCGAAGGATTCGCTGTTAGCAAGGTTTGACCATGAGCGAGTCCTACAGGTCTTGGCAAATCTATTGAGCAACGCGATCAAGTTTACGC
>JACCZE010000114.1 GCA_013696105.1 Planctomycetota bacterium
ATCGCGGACGTCCTGCTTGGTGAATCCGAGATCGGCGAGCGGCCAGCGTGCGCCGGCTTCGGCGGCGGCGCGCATGCCCGGGCGGTGATCCGAGAGGTCGTCGACGATCGCCCCGATCAGCAGCGCCTGCGCGCCGCGCGTACCAGCGGTCGCACGCGCGAGTCCATCCATCGCGCGCATCAGCGCCGCCTTGCAATGGAAGCAGCGCTGACCGTCGTTCGCGAGGTACTCGCTGCGCTCGAACTCGTCGGTGGCCACCACCACGTGGCGGATGCCGCGTTCACGGCAGAAGGCCTCGGCTTCTTCCAGGCTCGCTCGCGCCAGGCTCGGACTGTCGGCGGTGACGGCCGTGACAGCCTCGCCCAGGGCCTCGTGCGCGACCGCGAGCAGGTAGGTCGAATCGACTCCGGCCGAGAAGGCGACCATCGCCGAGCCGAAGCCCTGCAGCCGCTGGACCAGGGCTCGTTCTTTTCCCGCGAGCGCATCGACCGGGTCGGGCGCCAGGCCCTGATTGCGGGAGGGATCTGCGGACATGCGCGCAGCATACGCTCGCACCTGCGCGCGCGAGGGCTGGCCGGCCCGGCCGAGCACCGTCCATCGCAGCCGGTGCTGGAATCCCCGACACTGGCCCCAGGGCAGGGCGGATACGATGGGGCCAGAACCCCAAACCACCGGAGTCAGCCATGCGCCTGCCCTTGATCGTCGCCGCCTTCGCCCTGATCTCATTCCCCATCGCCGCCTCCGGCGCCGCGGCGTCGGACGCCGCAGGAGCGCATCAGCGCGGCCAGCACCGGCAGAAAGCGCTGGAAAAATTCGACGCCAATCACGACGGCAAGCTGGACGAATCCGAGCGCGCAGCTGCCAAGGCCGCCTGCCAGGAGCGCCGCGTCGCGCACGAAGCCAAGCTGAAGGAGAAGCATCCCGAGGCCTTCGCCCAAGCCGACACCAGCGGCGACGGGCACCTCCAGAAGGAGGAGGTCAAGGCCTTCCGCCATGCCAACCACGCCAAGCGCGAAGAGGCGTTCAAGGCCAAGCGCCCCGAGCTGTTCGCCAAGATCGACAGCGACGGCGATGGGCACATCAGCAAGACCGAGGCGAAATCCGCGCGGGAAGCGCGCAAGGCGCGTAAGAACAAATAGCCGACCGCGGCGACGAGCCCCCGCCTGCCGTAGGCAGGCGGGGATGGCGTCACGCCATCACATCAGCGGATCACGCCCGCATCCACCTTGGGATCCTGTCCGCGAAGCACGCTGTTGCCGTCAAACAGCATGCGCTGGTCGATCGGCGCGGGACTCAACCAGTCGCGCTCCGAGATCTGCCCCGACTGACCGTACGCAGCGATGGCGTTGCGGTAACAGGTGGCATCGACGTCTTCCTTGGCGATGCCGCGCTCGAGCATCAGGCGCGCGGTCTTCGGCACCGCGAGGGGGTCGCTTACGCCCCAATCCGCGCTCGAGTCGACGATGATGCGTTCGCGGCCGAAGCGGCGCACCACTTCGACCATGCGTTCGTTGCCCATCTTGGTCTTGGGATAGATGGTGAACGCCGCCCAGAAACCACGATCGAGCACGTCCTGCACCGTCTCCTCGTTGTTGTGGTCGACGACCACCTGCCCGGGCGCCAGGCCCTGCTCGATGCAGATCTCCATCGAGCGTATGGTCCCCGCCTTCTTGTTGCGATGCGGGGTATGGATCATCACCGGCAGTCCGACCTCCTTCGCGAGGTCGAGCTGGATGCGGAAGTACTTCTCTTCGACCGTGGTCATGTCGTCGAAGCCGATCTCGCCGATCGCGACCACGCCTTCCTTGGCGGCGTACAGCGGCAGCAGCTCGATCACCTGCTGGGCGAGGGCGTCGTTGTTGGCCTCTTTGCTGTTGAGGCCGATGGTGCAGTAGTGGCGGATGCCGAACTGCGCGGCGCGGAACCGCTCCCAACCGACCAGGCTCGAGAAGTAGTCCTGGAAGCTACCGAGCGTGGTGCGGGCCTGTCCGACCCAGAACGCCGGCTCGATGACCGCGACCACCCCCGCGGCGCGCATGGCCTCGTAGTCGTCGGTGGTACGCGCGCTCATGTGGATGTGCGGGTCGATGAACATCATGGCGGCACCCCGGCGGTTGACGGCAATCTAACCCGCGAGGAGGCGGCTCAAGCCCGCCGACTGCGCAGCCATCGGGCAGACCCCCGCACGGCTGTCGCCGGCGAGCTCAGGGGGCTGCGGGCGGTGGCGGCTCCGCCGGGCGCACGCCCGACAACCGCGACCACACCCGGGCGGCCGAGCGCGGGCCGAAGAACAGCCAATAGCCGGCGCTCAGCTGCAGGAACAGCACGATGCAGTCGACCGCGTTGTCGCGCAGGTAGGGGGCCAGGACTTCGCGGCTGGCGTATGCGCCCGCGGCCAGGTCGATCATGCGCGGAATCCCTTCGGCCAGCAGCACCAGCCCGACGATGGCGAAGGCCATGACCTGCAGCGCATCGGAGGTGGGGCGGAAATCGATCTCGCGCTGGCGCGGCTCGCCGAGCGAACGCTCCGCCAGACGATGGCTGTGCGCGATCAGCACGTACGCCAGGATCGCCAAGGCCGTACACGATACGACCAGCGGCACGCCGATCACCGCGATGTCGACCCAGCTCACCCGGGTCGCGCGCAGCGCCTCGCGCAGCGGCAGCGCGATCGTCGGCACCAGCTTCACCGCGGCGACCATCACGTAGATGCCGGCGATCTTGAAGGCCAGGGACGCGGCCTCCAGGCGGTCCATGGTCACTCCGCTTCCGCTGCGACGAGGGCGGCGGCGATGCCGTCCCACGAGGCGGCGCCGCTGGCGACGCGCGCTGCGATGTCGGGAGCGGCGGCCAAGAGCTCTCGCGCCCGCGGCAACGGCTGGGCGCTCAGCGCGAGTCCGGCGG
>JACCZE010000125.1 GCA_013696105.1 Planctomycetota bacterium
ACGCCCCGGCAGGGGCGCTGCCCCTGCACCCCGGGACGTGAATCTCCTGAAAATTGGACGGTCACATCAGCGGCGATCCCAGGCATCTTAGAATCGGATGCGCGCGCCGACTCGGGGCTATGATCGCGCCTCGTCCGACCCGGGGAGGCATCATGCTGAGATACGTCGTCCTGCTCACGATCGGTGCGCTGAGTGCGCTGCCCGCCGCCGAGGCCATGCCGGACTGGAAGCGGGCGCTGCAGCCGGAGTCCGATGCCTGGAAGAAGAGCGAGCAGGTGTTCGTCTTCAACAATCAGGCCGAGCCCGAGACCCTGGACCCGACGATCATGAAGGGCGTGCTCGAATCGCGGCTGGGCATCGCGCTGTTCGAAGGCCTGGTGACCAACGATCCCAAGACCCTCGAGCCGCGTCCGGGCGTGGCCACGTCTTGGACGGTCAGCGACGATCGGCTCACCTATACCTTCTCGCTGCGCGCGGATGCGCGGTGGAGCGATGGCAGCCCGCTCACCGCGCAGGACTTCGCGCGGTCGTGGAAGCGCGCGATCACGCCGGCCACCGGCGCCGAGTACGTCTACCAGCTCTTCCCCATCGCGGGCGCGGAGGATTTCCATGCCGGGAAGATCACCGATGTCGCGCAGGTCGGCATCACGGTGGTCGACGACCGCACGCTGCAGGTACGGCTGCGCGCCCCCTGCCCGTACTTCCTCGACCTGGTGGCCTTCACCACCCTCAGCCCGGTGCCGATCGATCGCGTCGACAAGTTCGGCGACCGCTGGGTGCTGCCCGAGAACATCCTCTCCAACGGCCCGTTCAAGCTGGCAAGCTGGGAACGCGGCAAGGGCATCGAACTCGTGCCGAACGACCATTACTGGGACCGCCAGCAGGTGCGCCTGACCAAGGTCATCGCGCGTCCGTACGACAAGGACGACATCGCGTATCAGCTCTATCTCGACCAGAAGCTCGACTGGATCCCCGGGGTGCCGGTCGCCAAGATCGATGAGATCAAGCGCAACCCCGATTACTACGCCACCCCGTATCTGGGCTCGGGCTTCTACCGCTTCAACTGCACCAAGCCCCCGTTCAACGACGCCCGTGTCCGCAAAGCGTTCTCGCTGGCGATCGACCGCAAGACCATTACCGAGCACGTGCTACGCGCGGGAGAGGTGCCGGCGACCTGGTTCGTGCCCGACATCGGCGCCGAGGTCGGGGGATACCGCCACGTCACAGGCCTGGCGGAGGACAGGGAGCTCGCACGTACCTTGCTCGCCGAGTGCAGCTACTCCGTGCCTGGACGGCCGTCATTCAAGACCATGGACTTCCCACCGGTCGAGCTGCTCTACAACACTTCGGAGAACAACAAGGCCATCGCCGAAGCCATCGTCAGCCAGTGGAAGGACGCGCTCGGCGTCACCGTCAACCTGCGCAACAGCGAATGGAAGGTCTACCTGTCGGACATGGACGCGCTCAAGTTCGACATTTGCCGCGGCTCGTGGGTCGGCGATTACAACGACGCCAACACCTTCCTCGACATGTTCGTCACCGATGGTGGCAACAACCGCACCGGCTGGTCCAACGCCGAGTACGACCGCTTGGTCGCCGAGAGCCAGCGCGAAGGCGATCCCACCAAGCGCCTGGCCCTGCTGCAGCGCCTCGAGCGCATGCTGGTGGAGGAGCACCTGCCGATCATGCCGATGTACATCTACGTGAACAAAGGACTGCTGCGCGAGCGCGTCCGCGGCTGGCACGAGAACGTCCGCGATCTGCATCCGCTGCAGTACCTGTGGATCGAGAACCAGCCCTGAGGCGATAGCGCTTGCAGTGATATAGAGGACTATATAACCATAGCATGCTGTGGCGCCTGGCTCCTGATTCGCCTGAACCGCTCTACCTCCAGCTGGTACGCCAGCTGCGGGCGGCGGTGGCCTCCGGGCGGATGCAGCCGGGCGAGCGCATTCCCTCGCATCGCGAGCTCGCGGCCCAGCTCGTCATCAACCACCTGACCATCAAGCGCGCCTTCGACCTGCTGGAAGCCGAGGGCCTGGTCATCACCAAGCGCGGCCTGGGGACCTTCGTCGCCGACCGGCTGCCGGCTGGCCACGCAGCGGTGGGCCGTGACGAAGTCTCAGCCGATCTCGTGCGCGCCGCCCAGGCCGCCCGCCGGCTCGCGCTCACCCGCGAGCAGTGGAACGCCCTGAACGACCGCGCCTGGCGCGCATCCGCATCACCGGAGGACACATGAGCATCATAGCCTTCACCGGAGTCACCCGCAGCTATGGCGCGAGCGAAGCGCTGCGTGGGGTCGATCTGGTCATCGACCGTCCGCAGGTGGTCGGGCTGCTCGGGCGCAATGGCGCCGGCAAGAGCACGCTCTTGCGCATGATACCGCCGCTGATCCATGCGACGCGCGGCTCGGTGCGCGTGTTCGACAACGATCCCTGGAAGTACCAGGAGACCAACAAGCTGCGGCTGGGCTACCTGTCCGACAGCGATGTACATCCGCTCGGCCTGCGTATCGAGGATCTTTTCCAACTGTGTTCGGAGGTCTACCCGACCTGGGATCAGGCGCTGGTCGACCGCTTCGCCGGCCGCTTCGGACTGACGAAGCAGCGCGTCCTCGCCCTGCTCTCGAAGGGTCAGCAACGCCAGGTCGGCCTGCTGTGCGCGGTCGGGCATCGGCCCGAACTGCTGGTGCTCGACGAACCGGCCGGGGGCCTGGACCCGGTGGCGCGCCGCGACTTCCTCTCGGTGGTGATCGAGGTGCTCGCCGATTCCGGCGGCACCGTGCTCTTCGCATCGCACCTGTTCGGCGATGTCGAGCGACTCGCCGATCGCATCGTCATCCTGCACCAAGGACGCGTGCTGGTCGACGAACCGAGCGAGCGCCTCCAGGCCGACGCCTGCCGCATCGAGATGCCGTGGTCCGAGACCACCAGCGAGCGCCTGTCCGCGTGGAAAGCCTGTGCACGCGTCGAGCGGACGGGCGAGCGCCTGGTCGGCACGTTGCGCGTGGCTCCGGCCGATGCCTCGGCAGGCGTGGCGGCGGAGATCGGCTCGGCGCCGACCGAGGTGCAGGCGATCGGTCTGGAAGACCTGTTCATCGCGCTGACGGGGGCGCCGTGACTGACGCATCGTCAGCGAAGAGACGCGGCGCGATGCGCCGGTATTTCCAACGCTGCTGCCAGCATCGCCTGGTGGCGCGGGGGACTCTCGCCGCCGGAGCCATCGTGCTCGCCTCTGGGATGTGGGGGTTGACGCAGATCGCCCTGATGGTCGCAGCGATGGGATACATCTTCGCGCTGATCGTGCCGGCGTTCAGCATGGGGCAGGTGACGACCTTCGAACGCTGCCTTCCCGCGACGCTGGCCCAAGTCTGGGGATCACGCATGTCCGCGTACCTGGCGACCACCATGTGGGCCGTCGTCCCACTGGCCGGCTTCGCTGTGGCCTCGTGGGCGACGCCCGCCCTGCAGCAGTCGTTCCCGTTCGCAGGCGTCGGTGCGCTGGCCTTGCTGGTGCCGGTCTTCCCCATCACCTACGCCTTCGGCTACCGGTGGATCGACGCGCCTTCGGCCATCGTGCGCGTCGTCGCCGGCGTCGTCATGGTCGGAATGGTCATGACTGCGTATGTCCTCATCATCGCCAACACGGTGTTGGATCCCGATCACAGTCGTGCTGCGACACTGGCGATCGCCGGGGTGATCGGGGCGTTCGCGCTGATGCTCGCGCCCGTGGCCTGCCGCATCGCCGGTCGGGTGCCGCGCAGGGCCGGTCCGCCCGGCCCGCAACGCGGACCGACGTCACGCACCGATGCACCGGAAGGCGATCCGTTCTCGATCGGCCTGCAGACGACCGCTGCGCGCGCAACGCGCATGCTGTCGGGACGCCTGCGGTGGTATGCGGTCACCTTTGGTGCGGACTGGCGGTACTGGTGCGCCATTCTCACCTTGGTGATCATCCTGATGATCATCACCTCGACGGGGAATGCCGGCAACGGCGGGTCGTTCTGGCTGCTCTACCTGTGCTGGGGGATGGAGCAGGGATTCGAACAGCGGGTGCGCCGGATCTCGGCGCATCGGTTCGTCGATCGCTGGAAAGCCGCGGCCCTGGTCATCCTTCCCCCGCTGATCGTCTTCGGGGTGTTCGCGGTGCAGGTGGGGACACGCCGTGTGGAGGACGCGCCGGTGATCGCCTGGAGCGCGGACCCGGGCTCCTCGTATTTCGATGCGATCGGTCTGAAGGCGCGGGATGTCGATGTGCGCGATCAACCCGACGAGACCGCGCAGGACATCCTCTCCCGAGGGCCTCAACCTGCGAGCCAAAGCTTCCTCGCTGAACAATTGGCGCGACTGGCGTACCGCGACGCCGGAGTGCGCGTCGAACCCGAGACATTGATGACCTCCGGCGACATGGTGGTGACCACCGGGCCGATCACCGGCTCCACGGCGGAAGGCCGGAATCGCGCCACCGTTCTCATGCTGTTGACCGCGGCGGTGCTCATGGGGGCCTTGATCGCGATGGCGATTCCCGGCAGATCGAGCGGGTGGCGCAGTGCCGGTCCGTGGATGTTCCTGGTCGTCATCCTGTGCCTCATCGTGTCCGCCAACCTCCAGGACGACTGGATCACGGTGTCCTCCGCATTCCCCTACCCGGAGGTCCCGGTGCATTGGCACCACCAGGTCCGCGCCTACGCGATCAATGCCTACGTACCCGTCGCCTTCACGCTCGCCGCTGCGATCGCGGTCCTCGCGGGGATCATCGTCAGGCGGTCACGGAACATCGAATTCGCCTCGGTTCCCGCACCCACCGGCTGAGGTCGTCTCTGGCTCGGCCACCCAGCCAGTAGCCCTCCGGGCCACACCCGCCATCATGCTCGCGCGTGCTGTCCTACATCCTCCGCCGCCTGCTCATGGCACCGCTGGTCGTGTTGGTGCTGGTCACGATCTCGTTCGTGATCATCCGCGCGGCTCCGGGCGGTCCGTTCAGCGGCGAGCGCCGGATGGATCCGGTGGTCGAGGAGGCGCTGCGCGCGAAGTACCACCTCGACGAGCCGCTGGCGATGCAGTACGTGCGCTGGCTCGGTGATCTCTGCCGTGGCGACCTCGGGCCATCGTACAAACAGAAGACGCGCACCGTCAACGAGATCATCGCCGACACCCTGCCGACCTCGCTGTTCCTCGGCGCGTTGTCGCTGCTCTTGGCTTTGTTCGTCGGCCTGATCGCGGGGATCCTGGGCGCGGTGCGTCAGGACCGCGCCTGGGACCACGCGACCATGCTGCTCGCGATGGTCGGCCTGAGCATCCCCACCTTCGTCATCGGTCCGATGCTGGTGCTGGTGTTCGCGATGCACCTCGGCTGGTTGCCCGTCGCCGAGTACAAGGGTCCGTGGCATCCCTCGTACCTGATCCTGCCGGCGGTGACGCTCGCCATCCCCTTCGCAGCGCGCATCGCCCGCCTGAGCCGGGCGGGCATGCTCGACGTCATAAACGCCGATTTCATCCGCACCGCGCGTGCGAAGGGCTCGCCCGAGATGGGGGTGATCCTGAGGCATGCCCTGCCCAGCGCGATGATCCCGGTGGTCGGGTTCCTCGGGCCAGCGGTCGCGGCCTTGCTCACCGGCTCGCTGGTGATCGAGAAGATCTTCCAGATCCCAGGACTGGGCCGGGAGTTCGTCGAGAGCGCCACCAATCGCGACTACACCCTGGTGATGGGCACGGTGATCGTCTACGGACTCATCGTCCTGCTCTGCAATCTGCTCGCAGATCTGCTGCTCGGGGTGATCGATCCGCGGATTCGCTACGAATGAGCGCGGCGGCGGCCTCCCCCACCCGTGAATCGCTGTGCCGGCTCCTGCGCAACCGCATCGCGGTCGCCGGACTTGTCTTCGCGCTGGCGATGAGCCTCGCGTGCGCGGCCGCGCCATGGATCGCTCCTTCGGACCCCACGCTGCCGCGCCACTGGTTGGGGGCGAGGGCTCCCGGATTCGCGCATCCGGATTGCCGCGAGACCAACGAATTCGTGGTCGGCCAATCCGTCGAGATCAGCGCGCGCGCGGCGCGCGCGGCGCGCATCGCGCTGACCGCGCGGGAATCCGACTCCGCAGCCACGACCTACCGCCTGGTGCTGCGCCGGGGTACGGTGCAGATCACCGCCGGCACCGACAAGGTCCCGGTGCTCGACCTCACGGACCAGCACGCCTTCGCGGTCGATGTCGACGGCACCTTGGGCACCCAACGCACGGGAATGGTGATCACGTCGGGACAAGCCCCTCCTGCAGGGCTGTTCGCCGCCGGCGAACAGGTCGTGCTGCTGCGGCTGCAGGGGTCCTCGCGTGAAGTCGCCTATCAAGCGGCGATCGATGGGGGCAAGGTCACTGCCGTCACGCGCGATGGCGCTGCCGTCGCGCGGGCCGCGATCAGCGGCGAGGACGTGGTGCGCATCGTCGCCGATGGCAATGAGCTGACCGTCCGCCATCCGCTGGGCACCGATATCCAGGGGCGCGACCTGCTCAGCCGCATCCTGCACGGCGGGCGCATCTCGCTGATGGTCGGCGCGGTGGCGACACTGGTATCACTGGTGATCGGCGTGCTCTACGGGGCGATCTCGGGCTATGCCGGTCGGCGCACCGACCGCGTGATGATGGCGTCGGTGGACGTGCTCTACGCCATCCCCTTCATGTTCCTGGTGATCTTGCTGCTGGTCTACTGTGGCCGGAACATCCTGGTGCTGTTCATCGCGCTCGGCGCGGTGCAGTGGCTGACCATGGCGCGCATCGTGCGCGGACAGGTGCTGTCGTTGAAGAACCGTGAATTCATCCTCGCCGCGCGGGCCTCGGGCCTCGGGCATTGGCGCATCCTCACCCGCCACCTCATCCCCAACTGCGTCGGTCCGGTGATCGTCTACGGCACGCTCACCATCCCGATGGTGATCATGGAGGAGAGCTTCCTCGCCTTCATCGGCCTGGGTGTGCAGCAGAACGGCGTCGACTCGTGGGGCGCGCTGATCGAGCAGGGGCACGCGAATCTCACCCGCGACCGCACCTGGCTGCTGATCTTCCCGGCGAGCGCGATGGCCCTCACCCTGCTGGCGCTGAACGTCCTCGGAGACGGCCTGCGCGATGCGCTGGATCCCCGGACGCGGGATCGTTCGTAGGTCAGACTGTCGACAGCGCGATCGCCGCGGTGCTGGTCACGTCTTGGCTTTGTTCTCGAGTTCGGCCCAACGGGTGTACAGGTCCTCGATGCGCTTGTGCGCCTCGGCCAGGCCGGTGCAGGCGTCGGCGAGGCGCTGCGGATCGGTGAGCGTACCGGAATCGATCTCGCCTTGCAGCTTCTCGGCGGTGGCTTCGGCCTCGGCAATCGAAGCCTCCATGCGTTCGAGTTCACGCCGCTCCTTGCCGCTGAGTCCGGATGCACGCGGCGCGGGTCGGCGCTCCGATCCGCGATCGCCGCTGCGCTGCGGGGCCACGGGCGCGATCGCGCGCTCGACCGTCGCCTGCCACTGGGCGTAGTCGGCGTAGGCAGCGGCGCCGCCCTTGCCGTCGAGCGCGAGCAGTTCGGTGGAGACGCGATCGAGCATGAAGCGGTCGTGCGTCACCAGCACCACCGCTCCCGGGAATTCGAGCAGGCTCTCCTCGAGCACCTCGAGGGTCGGGATGTCGAGGTCGTTGGTCGGCTCGTCCAACAGCAGCAGGTCGGCCGACTGCAGCATCAGCAGGCTGATGAGGATGCGCGCCTGCTCGCCGCCCGACAGCGTGCCGACCAGCAGATCGAGCTGCTCGGGCTGGAACAGGAAGCGTTTGGCCCACGCCATCAGGTGGATCGGCCGGCCACGGTAGGACACGGTGTCGCCGTTCGGGCACAGCGATTTGCGCAGGGTCTTCTTCGGATCCAGGAGCGAGCGGTCCTGGTGGAACACCACCACCCGCAGCTCGACCGCGCGCTTGAGCGCGCCCTTGTCGGGTTGGATCTCGCCGGCGATCATGCGCAGCAGCGTGGACTTTCCGCTGCCATTGCGGCCGAGCAGGCCCAGCCGGGTGCCGGGGCCGAGTTCGAGATCGAGGCCAGAGAACAGCTGGCGTCCGCCGAGGGCTTTCGCGATGCCGGTCGCGACCACCAGATCGTTGGTGCGGCGGCCGCTGGCGTCGAAATCGATGTCCACCGCCTTGTTGCGGCTGTTGCGGTACGACACTTCCGCCAGTTCGCCCGAGAGCCGTCCGGCCTCATCGATGCGCGACTGCGATTTCACCGTGCGCGCCTTGGGCTGCTTGCGCAGCCACTCGGTCTCGCGGCGGACCTTGTTGGCGAGCATCTCCTGCCGGCTCTCCTGCCCGGCGAAGTGCTCGTCGCGCAAGCGCAGGAATTCGACGTAGCCGCCGGGGGCGTTGAAGCTGCCGCCCGGATGGCGGGGATTGATCTCGACCACGCGCGTGGCGACCCGCTCGAGGAACCAGCGATCGTGGCTCGCGACCACGCAGGCGAACGGAGCGCCGGTCAGCACGCGTTCCAGCCACAGCACGCCTTCGAGGTCGAGATGATTGGTCGGCTCGTCCATCAGCAGCACGTCGGGCGCGCGCGCGACCTCGCTCACGATCGCCAAGCGCTTGCGCCAGCCACCAGAGAGCGTGCGCACTTCGGCGGTGGGATCCACGAACCCCGCGCGATCGAGCGCCAGCTCGGCTTCTGCCTCGCATTCGTGGAGGTCGCGACCGTCCTTCGCCATGTTGTGCGCGACCACGTCGACGGCGCGCGCCTCGGTCGCGAAAGCATCGCTCTGCGACACGAAGCCCAGACGCATGCCGCGGGGGGTGGAGCGGATGCCTCCGTCCGGCGCCTCGGTCCCCGCCATGATGCGCAGGAACGTCGATTTCCCGGCGCCGTTGGGCCCGATCAGGCCGACGCGTTCCCCGCCCGTGACATCCAGGCACAGACCTTCGAACAGCGGACGGGCGCTATACGCTTTGGCGATATCGCGGCAGGACAGGAGGACGGCGGCCATGGGCTGCGCAGCCTAGTCCGAGACCTCGGGGATGCCATCGGTGCAGCGCGGACGTCCGCACAGGGCCTCGGGCTTTACTCCATCGACGAAGCCCGTCGTCATCTAGGCGTGAGCTCGGATAGCGGGATCACCCGCTGCTCGCGCACCGATCCATCCGGCTGGATGATGCGCGCGGTCGCGGTGGGATCGGCCAGGGTGGTGTCGAACGACAGGGTCATGGATTCCTGGGCGCTCGAATTGGCGATACCGGAGGACACCAGATCGTAGAACGCGTAGCCTTCGGTCTCCTCCGGTTCGATGCGGTCGATCAGACAGCAGTGGATGTCGCCGCTGAGGTACAGCAGGCCCGGGATGCGCTTTTTCGCCGCCAGATCGAACAGCCGTCGCCGCTCGGTGGTGTAGATGGACCAGCCATCCGCGGACGATGCGCGCAAGGTGCTGCCCGAGGCGAGGATCTTGAAGGTCGCCTTGGAAGCGGCGAGCCGCTCCTCGAGCCAGGCGAACTGGGCGTCGCCGAGCATCTTCTTCGCTTCGTCGTCCGGAGCGTCGTCGGGAGACCGGTGGTAGCGACCGTCGAGCAGGAAGACGTCGACGTCGCCCCACGACCAGGTGGTGAACAGTCCCGGCGTCTCGGCCGTGCCGTAGCTCGGATTCGCGAACAGCTGCTGGAAAGTGGCGAGCGAGCGCTCCTTGCCGGGCAGCGTGCCGTCCGAGTTGTTGGGGCCGAAGTCATGGTCGTCCCAGACGGCGTAGGTGGGGATCGAGCGGATCGCATCCGCGAATTCCGCGACCCAGCGCTGCTGCAGGTGCCACTTCCACTGCACCTTCGGCTCGACGGTGTTGGCGTAGACGCTATCGCCCAGCACCAGCAGCAGGGACGGACGCTGGGCCGCGAGCGTCGTCCACGCGGGCTGGCTGGCGAAGTCCTGCACCTTCATGCAGGAGGTGAACGCCAAGGTGAATGCGCCGCGCGTGCCGGGGACTGGCGGCGTGGTGAACGACCCCGCCCAACGCAGCTCCGCCCGGCCGTCGAGCGTGATCTGGTAGCGATAGCTGGTCGCGGGTGCGAGACCATCGAGGACGACGATGGAACCGTGCGGAGATGACTGGGCATCGGCGAACGTCCGCGAGCGCTCCTCGAGACCGTCTCTGGCCCACGTGACCGCGAGCGTCTTGCCCGCCGGGGCGTACGCCCAGATGCGCGCGCTGCGCTCGTCGACGTGACCGAGGAGCGGGCCGGCGATGTCGTCACGGGTGACCAGACGGGTGGCATTGCGGAACGTCGCGCGCCCCGGTCCGCTCCCGGCGTCGACGCTGAGATCGTAGACCGCCCGCGAATCGAGACCGGTGAGGGTGACGGTGGTCGAGGCGCCCGGTGCCGACGGCTGCGCCTCGACCCGGGATTCGGCTCCCGTGCCGCGCCGCCACGACAGTGCGATCGGGCCGGGCGCCTCGGTGGTGGCCTCGACCACGCCGCCGGTCGTATCCACACTCACGACGCGCAGCGTCGTGTAGCGCGCTCCGACCTCGGCGCGGGCGCGGGCGCGCCAGGTCGCGTCGTAACGATGTGGACGCACGCCTGGGAGCATAGCCATGCGATCGAACACGCGGTAGGTCGGCGCGAGGGTCGCGCTCAGCGCCCAGGATCCCGCCGGCTCGGGTGCCGGTCCCTTGCGCGGGACGCGCGAGCGGAAGACGTTCATCCGCCACGTGGATGACCACGGCATGCCGATCTCATCGCTCGCGAGGCTGTCCAGCGGAACCGCGACGTCGAGGGTCCACGCATCCGCGGTCTTGGAAACCGTGACGCGGGACAGGCTCATCCACGGGCGCTCGCTCTCGGTGCCGTAGCCGTGGACGAGGTGCTCGCACACGCCGCGGGCGTTGATGTACAGGCTGTAGGCCCCGCGGGCGGTCCCGGTGGGATCGATCAGCACCTCGATGTAGTCGTCTTGCCACACACCTTCGCCCATCAAGTCGACCTCGGCGCGCAGGGAGTCCATGCGCGGTTCGGCGCTGCAGACGCGCAGGTGCAGTTCGCGCTGACCGAAGGCGACCCGCAGCGAGGTCCCGATCGCTGCGGGCTTTCCCGACGCGTTGTCGACCAGCCGCACCTCGGGCGCCGCGGCGAGGGGATCGGCCTCGTCCGAATACGTGGCTGCCAGCACGGTCGCGGCGGGAGCGAGCGCGCGGGCGGACGGATCGAGATTCGCGCCGGAGTATTCGCCCGGGGCTGGAGCGGCGGGCGGCTGTGACCTGCAGGCGGCGAGCGCGGCCAGGATGGACACCGAGGCGATGAGCAGGCGGCAGGACGGCATGAGGCCTCCGACGACCACTGTGGAAGGGCCTGGATCACGGCAATGCGCGGCGGCTCGAGGCCGGCTTCGGCCTTTAGCTTTTGCCGTCCAACCCCCCTGCGGCTACGCTCCTGCGAGCTCGATCATGCCGCGAAACTTCAAGCGCCACTACGGTTCGATCAGCCTGGCCCTGGCCTCGGGCGGTTTCATCGCCACCGAACTCGCCCGCGGGCAGGGCTGGATCGGCGGCTCTGGGGGCGTGCTGGTCAGCGCCGCTTTCGAGGCCGCCACCATCGGCGGAGTCGCGGACTGGTTCGCCGTGCGCGCGCTCTTCCATCGCGTGCCGATCCCCGTACTCGGTCGGCACACCGACATCATCGTTCGGCAGCGCGCGCGCATCACCGAGAACATCGTCGACATGGTCGAGGAGACCTGGCTCGCACCCGAGGTGATCGGCGCCCAGCTCGATCGGCTGGTCAATGCCAACACGGTGCTGACGTGGCTCGAGGATCCCGCGCGTCGCGCCCAGGGCACGGACATCGCCGGCCACCTGATCGGCATGCTGGCTCGCCAGCTGAAGAGCCCCGAAGCATCCAAGTTGATGACGCACGTCCTGGTCGATCAACTCGAAGGCCTCGATCTGGCGCGCCCGCTCGGGGCCTGGATGGAGCGCTCCCTCGCCAGCGGTGCGCATGGGCCGGCGTGGAACGCGCTGGTGCGCGCGGCCAACGATCAGCTCGACGATCCCGACATCGTGCCGCTCGCGCGCATCCTGGTGCGTGATGCGGTCGCCGCGCTGGCTCCGGGCCTGGTCGACCGGTTCTCGAGCGGTCCTGCCGCCGATGCGCTCGTCTCCGAACTCAAGCGCGTGGCGCAGGGGCTCGACCTGTCGCAGCCGCTGGGCGCGTGGCTGGCGCATGCGATCGCGCGGCGCGATCACGATCCGCTGAGCGAGGCGCTGGTCGACGCGCTGCGCGCCGACCTGGGCGCTTCGCCCGATTTCCGCCGCCTGGTCGAGGGGCTGGTGCGGGAAGCGGTGGAGCGCTGGAAGGGCCGCGGCTGGAAGGAGCGCCTGCTCGGCGGCGGCGCGGAGGTGTTCGGCGCGCTGCGTTACGACCGCATCGCCGAGGACGTGCTCTCGGCGATCGACGCGGCTCTGGTGGATGCGCGCACCAACTCCGCGAATCCCATCCGTCTGAAGATCGATACCGCGCTGACCGGATTCGCACAGCGTCTCGCCGCGGGTGATCCAGCGCTGGCCGCACCGGTGCGGACCCTGGTCGTCCAACTGATCGAGCGCGCGGATCTGGGCGCGCTGATCGCGCGCGTCGCTGCGTGGGCGAAGGTGGCGTTGACGGCTCCCCCGGGAACCGGCCCGACACTGTTCGACGAGGACGCGCTCGCGGTCGCAGCGGTGCGCGGCCTGCGCATCCTGCTGGTCGACCTGCACCGGCGGCCGGATCATCCGGTGCGCGTGCGGATCGATGCTGATCTCCTGGACTTCGCCAAGCGGCTGGCGGGGGGCGACGAGCGCGCGACCGCGGTGGTGGCGCGCGCCCAGGCGCATCTGCTCGCGCACGCGCCGGAGGTCCTCGGCGCATCGCTCGCGCGCGCGCAGG
>JACCZE010000151.1 GCA_013696105.1 Planctomycetota bacterium
GATCGGTACCGATGTACGCCTTTCGGATGCCGCTCGGTGGCGGCTGACGACTCTGACATGATGACCTCCAGCCGCGATCATGCGGCGGGGGAGGTCAGTTGGCTACACGGGTTGGATGAGCGGACACTAATGATGCTGCTCGTGTGGCATTGCCGCACCTGGCGTCGCGGCCGGTGCCGAGGGCGTTCCGTTCGCTGGAACAGCGGGTGGAGGGTCGATCACGATCCCGTCGCGCTTCAACTCCTCCGGCGAAGCTGTGACCACCTCGGTCCCCTTGGGCTGCGCGTACCAGCCCGGGTCCTCGTAGGAGGTGATGCCATCTCGCACCTTGAGCACGGTGAACATGCCGCCCATGTCGATGTAGCCATGAGGCCCATCGGCGCCCACCATGGCAATGCTGTTCTCAGGGATCTTCATGCCCATCTCGGCCATCTCGCCCATGCCGGTCGGGCCCATGGTCATGTAATCAGGCAGCAATTTCCTCATCTGCTCATCGAGGTCTCCGGTATCGACCCCCACCATGTTCGGCAGGCCATGGCCCATCTGGTTCATGACGTGATGGGTCATGTGGCAATGCATCGCCCAGTCGCCGGGGGCATCCGCCACGAACTCGATGGCGCGCGTACTGCCCACGGGGACCAGCACCGTGGTCTCGGGCTGCTGGCCTGCCGGATCGACATCGCCGCCATCGGTCGCGACCACTCTGAATTGGTATCCGTGCAGATGGACCGGGTGGTGGTCCATCGCCCCGAGATTGCCGAAACGGATACGCACACGCTCGCCGGTCTTCACCACCAAGGGTGCGGTGCCGGGGAAGGCTTTGCTGTTCATGGTGAGGATGTTGAACTCCGACATCTCGTTGGTGTCCGGGCGGGAGGTGCCTGCCTTGATCGCCCATTCGGTGAGCATGATCGAGAAGTCGCGAGCGACCTTGGGCCCCTTCGGGTTTCGAGGATGGATGACAATCATCCCCATCATGCCCATGCCCATCTGGGTCATCTCGTCGAAATGGGGATGGTACATGAACGTGCCCTGCTGGTGGACGGTGAATTCGTATTTCACCGTCTCACCGGGCGGGATGCCCGGCTGGGTGAGCCCCGAGACGCCGTCTTGCCCATTCGGCAGCAGGATCCCATGCCAATGGACGGTCGTCTTCTCGGGCAGGCGATTGGTCACGTAGACGCGGATGTGATCACCATCGACGAGTTCGAGCATGGGCCCCGGGCTTTGGCCATTGTAGCCCCAGACCGTGCCGACAAGTCCAGGAGCGAACTCGTGCTGCACCGGCCCCGCGGTCAGGTGGAACACCTTCACCCCGTCGACGACTTTCCACGGCAGGGTGGAGCCGTTCGGCACCACCACCGGCGTGTAGTCCTTGCCAGGTTCGCCAGGTGGCAGGCTCTTCGCCTGGGCCTGGGCCTGGGCATCGGCATGGGCCGCGCCGTGCTCGGCCACGGTTACGGGTTGCGGACCGGGCACCTTGGGCGCCTCGTCAGCGCCCATGATCAGGGAGCCGGTGAGCATGAGGCTCGCCAAACGTGCGAAGCAGGTGAGGTGCGGTGCCATCAGTGTCCCCGATCCATTTGTCCACCCATCATCCGCGGTGAGGTCGCCGCCGAGTCGATTCCGGGGTCCATGGGCACGCGACCGTCCAGGAGCTGATTCAGCATCGCCAAGGCGATCCAGTATCCACCCAACGCCTCAACGTAGTCCACTCCCGTCTCGATCTCGTTCTGCTTTGTCTGGATGAGACGGAACGGGCTCGCCAGCATGCCATTGTATTGGAGCTGGGTCTCCTCGACCGCAGCTTGTCGCAGCGGCAGCATCACGTGCCGGAGGTAGTCCACTCGCGCGCGACTCGCCAGCAGGCGCGTACGAGCCGTGCGAACGCGTGAGCGGATCTCGATCGCTTGCGCCGCGTACAGTTCTTGGCTGCGGCGCAGTTCGGCACGTGCTTCCGCCACGGCACCTTGGCCGAAGTTGAAGACGGGGAGCGGAATGGAGGCGGTTGGTCCCGCAGCCCAGGTGCCGTCGATCTCCTTCTCAGCCGCGACGCCGAGGTCGGCATTGCCAACGGCTCCGAACGGGCGGGCGATTCCCAGCCGCTGCGCATTCACGGCGATCTCAGCGCGCGAAGCCGCGAGATCCAGACTACGCTCGATGGCCCGACGTTCGAGACCGTCCACGGCCATTTCCTCGGAGGCCATGTCTGGCAGTCGTGGCGCGATGGTCCATTGGATCTGCTCGCCCCACAGGCCCATGAGGGAATTCAAGCGTTCACGCAATTCGACGACCTCGATTTCGGCCATGCCGAGCTGCATCTTGGCTTGCTCAAAGAACCCTCGCTGCTCAAGCAAGTCCAGCTTCGGGATGTTACCTGCGGCGCGCAGCCGCTGCGACAGATCATATGCAGCGCTGGCCGCTTGGACGACCATTCGACGCAGTTCGAGAGCCTGGGTCGCGGTCTGCAGCCGATAGACCGCCACGCGTACTTCCGAGGCCAGGTCGATCACGGCTCCGGCGACCCGAGCCTTCGCTCCCTCGATCGCCGTTTCGGCGAGCCGCTTGCGCATGGGAATGAAGAACAGATCGAGAAAGTCCTCGACGATGGACATCTCGAGTCGAACGCCGCCCCCACGAGCGAATTTGGCACTGACATCGAAGACGGGATTGCGCAGGAGCCCAGCGCGAACGAGATCCGCCTGGGCGACTCCGAGTTCCTGGTAGACGGCCTGTAAGGTGCGGTTGTTCAACAGGGCGATCTGCACCGCTGCGTCGACGCTCACTTCTTGCGACAGCAGCTGCCTCACGGCGGCAGCCGATTCCTGGTCCTCGTCGCTGCCTTGGTCCCAGTGGATTTTCGCCGTAGTGCGCTCGCCGACCGTCTTCTGGACATCGGTGAATCCCTGATCGCGATTACCGCCGCAGCCTACCATCACCATGCTGATGGTGACCAACCAAGGAACGGCGCTCTTCATTGTTTGTCGTCATTCTTCAACTTGTCCTTCGTCTCATCTTTCTTGGGAATCAGCTTCATGTTGCACTTAGGGCAACGCCCCGGTTTTGCTGACATGACCTCGGGGTGCATCGGACACGTCCATCCGCCTCCATTCGACGTCTCCCCATCAGATGCATCGCCGTCGCGCTCATGTTGCTTCTGGGTCACCTCGGCCTTTGGTGTCTCATCGGACTTCATGTTCATACCGCCATGCTCACCTGTTGGCGCGGCGCTCGAACCCGCCGATGTGGTTGGATGCTCGCCAGGTCCGGTTGGTGTGCGATCGGTCTGTCCGGGGGGCGGATCGATCTGACGACGAGGGACGTCAAATCCGGGCGCCGGCTGATCACGTGGCGGCAGGCACAACGTCGTCGACGCCGCCGGAATTGGGGCTTCCACGGCATTCACGTTCGCAGGATGGGTGACGGGGACCTCGACGACCGGACGTTCGCCGCAGGCGACGAGCCCCAATCCGGCCAGCAGCAGGACGGTTCGCAACATCAGTGGATTCCTTGGAGAGACGGAAACGGGGTGGCCGGTGTGGCGGCCACCCCGTCAGCGTGTGGTTCAAACGACATCAGCGGTGGTCGTGGCCGTCGTTGTGATCATGGGCAGCTTTGTCCTTGTCGGGCTTCGCGTCGGCGTCCTTCTTCGGCTCCTTTTGTGCAGCGGCCAACTTGTCTTCGTACTTCTTCGGGTCCTTATCCAGATCCTTGATGCAACCCTTGCAGCAGAGCTTGAACTCCTGGCCGTCCTTCACGACGGTGATGGGCTTGCCCATGTCTCCATCCAGTTTGTCGCCGCTGACGATGCAGTAGTCGAGGGGGTAGGGCTTGGCCGTCTCCTTGGCGGGGGCCTGGTCGGCAGCAGCAGCGAATGTGCCTGCCAGCAGGAGGGCGGTCGAGAGGGCTGCGGTGCGAATGGTTCTGAGCGGGTTCATAGGATCTCCAGTGGTTAGGTGCTCATGTAATAATGTCGGCGAGATCACGGGGTGTTCCGCTCTTTCCGGTACGGCGCAAGAGTGTTAGAACGCGCCGTTATGGCTGTGGTAGATCAGCCGTCCGAACAGGACTTGCAAGCGTACTGGGCCGGAACCCTCGACCCAGAGCGCTTCGAGGCGGTTGATGCATGGATCGCCGCCCTACCGGCGGTCGAACAAGATCGGCTTGCCGGGCGGGTGGTCGAGCGCGCGGGCGAACTGGCGACGCTGGGGTCCGATCTCGAAGGAGTTCGTTCGGAGCGAAGGCCGCTTGAGCAGGATCCATGGCCAGGATCGGCCGGTGATGCCCGTATGGAAGAAATGCCGAACGGCCGTCGATCGCCTCCGCGGCTTCGTTAACTGTCAATTGTCCGAGTTCGACCCCGAGGTTGAAGGCGATCAGTGGCTTCAAAATGCCCGTGGTTGGCAGGTGCAGGTCCTTGAGCGCACCCGCGAAGCCAAGGCCGTGAACCAGTCCGAAAGCGAAGACGATCATCCAGCGCCAGGATCGCAACTCGCGCGTCATGATATTCTCGATCGCGACCACGGCTAGCGGCTCGATGGGCGACGAAAGCCATTCGCTCGGCCACAACAGAATAAGCAACCGCCTGTATCTGCCGATCGTCGCGATACCTTATGGCAGCCGCTCCCTGGTGACCGGGGTGCCCACGGCCCCTTCCATCACCAAGCGAAGACACGGAGCTTCCAACACTGGTTGTCCATTCATCGAGGCGCGTGTGCTGCTTCGGTATTGATCGCAATTGGTGTCATCACAGCTGGGATCAGCCTTCACTGACAGTGATCTGGTCTTGTCGCAACCAGAAGTCGAACTGCGTTCAGGGCTGCTGGTTTTGCGAGGACAGCAGTTTCGTTCGAGGTGTGGTCGGTTGCCGTATGACCATCTCACATCGAGACCGTTGCGAATAATCCCCCGGACACCCATTCGGTAAACCAACGCATCACCTGCGGGCCCTCGGTACCCGCGGGTAGAGCGTCGAGAGCGACTCCGAGCTGTTGGCCGGCGAATAGGCGATCGAGCAAGCCATCCATCGGGCGCGCAAGGTCCATGCGACTCAGGTGCCAACCCGAGCGGAAAATGACGGTAGAGGACCAAGCTCGTTTCGGAATCGTAGGCGCGAGATCCTCGCGGAAGGCCTGCACGTAGGCATTCACTGGATAGATCGAGCGAATGATCCGTACGGTTGCATTTGGCGTAAAGGTCACCGAGTTCCATCGCTCCATCGGGATGCGTCTCAGCGTATCGAGAGACAAGGCCGGCGCTGCCTGAGCGTGAAAAACCTCGGTCATTGCCCATTCGAATGCGGCGAGTTCGCGGATGAAGGCGTGATGCGGCACCTCGAAGCGCTGATCCCGGCAGTGCTCGAGCAGCGCCAGGCCATAAAAATTGAGGTTCGGACGTCGTGATGGCCGAAGTCTGATGACCGTGGCGCAGAGTCGCTCAAAGCCGGCAGCACCGAGCGCATGGCGAACGGTTGGATAATCGTCTGCCAGGCAATCGATCAGGCGAGCCCGGTAGGCGTAGTGGTAGATAGCGAGGCGGTCCACAACGGGGAGATCCGTGCGGGATCTGACGAGGGCTTCGGTGGTGGGAGCCATCCAGTTCGCAGGAGCTATGCCCGCATCTGACAGCGCGGTGCTCACGCTCGAAGGATGGGAAACGACGCCTTGGAACCATCGCTGCAGGCCAGTCAACGGTACATCAGGGACAATCGTCGACACCGCATGCCCAGAAGTGGCCGTGCGTTTTCTCGCGGCCCGCCGCCCGCGCCGAGGGAGTTCCGGAGTGGCACTGGCGCGCTCAGCGATGAATGCTTCCGTCGGTCCGCCATCGAGAGACACCGGACCGATGTCGATGGGACATGCCGCCTGTTTCATTCTCGTCACGCGCGTCTCCGGCCAACAAGGACGGGAGGAGGAGCGCTGACTTGGCCAGCAGACACGAATTCGCGCGCGCGCAGTGCGTCTCGGTGGACCACGGGGAAGGCAGGGATCTCGGCATCCCACTCGAGCAGGATCGAGACCCCGCTGCAGCGCTGATGCGCGAGACGAAGGACCTCCCACACCGGATCGGGTACTGGGCCGATATGGGTATCGATGCAGTGGCTGCCATTGTCGGTGTGTCCGGCAACGTGGAACTGAACGACACGGTCCCAGGGAATCCCATCGAGATACTCGCTGGGGGCAAAGCCATGATTCCGTGCACTGACGTAGATGTTATTCACGTCGAGCAACAGCCCGCATCCGGTGCGCGCGCAGAGTTCGGAGAGAAATTCCCACTCGCTGAGGGTGGAAGCCGCGAACTCGACATACGTCGATGGATTCTCGAGTATCAGCGGTGCATCGAGAAACTCTTGTACCTGATGGATGCGTGCCGCCGTATGCGAGAGTGCCTCCTCGGTATATGGCATCGGCAGCAGATCATGCGTATTCCGGCCGTTGACTCCAGTCCAGCACAGGTGATCTGAAATCCATGAGGCGTGGACGCGATCGCGGAGGGTCTTCAGATCACGCAAGTAGTCGAGATCGAGTGGATCGGTGGAGCCGATCGACAGTGAGACGCCATGCATGACGATCGGATAGCGCTCGGCAATGCGGTCAAGGATGTGCAACGGCCTACCAGCCGTCTGCATAAAATTTTCGCTGATGATCTCGAACCAAGCGACGTCTGGCTGCTCATCGAGGATGTGCTGATAATGGGCTGACCGCAACCCGATGCCGATCCCGAGGTTGGGCAGGGATAAGCGGCTGACCGGATGAGAGGCCCCGTGATTCTGACTTGGGAGGACCATCGGTTCGTGTACCTCCATGAAT
>JACCZE010000183.1 GCA_013696105.1 Planctomycetota bacterium
CTTCTGCGCGGCGATCGCCTGGGCGAAATCCGCCAGGCCGGCGAGCGGGATCTCCTTGTCGGCCGAGGCCAGCGCCAGCTCGGCCTGCACCGACTCGAGTCCGCGCGCGGTCGCGGGGTCGAGCGGCGGCAGCGCGCTGAGATCCGCGAGCGCCTGCCGGCTCTTCTGGTAATGCGCCTCGGCCGCCGCGCGGCGTTCGCTCAGGCGCTCGTTCTGCGCCAGCTTGCCGACATCCAGGAGCGCGTGGCGCACGGATTCGTCGGCGGTGAGCTTGACTGCCTGCTCGAGGATCTTCTCGGCTTCGCGGAACTGGCCGTTCGCGCGCGCGGCTTCCGCCTGCTGCACGAGCTTCCTGGCCGACTGCTCATCGGCCTCGTGCTGCCGCGCCTCCTGGTCACGTTTCTGCGCGAGCGCGGTCGCAGCCCACACCGATTCCTTTAGCGACTGGATCGTCGGGTCGTTCGCCAGCAGGCTCTGCGCGCTGGTCAGCTTCTCGCGGATCGGCGTGAGCTGATCCACGGTCGGCTCGCTGCCGGCTGCGGCGAAAGCGGTCTGGGCTTCCCCCGCGAGGGTGTGCGCGCGCTGTCGATTCTGGGCGGTCACCAGCCAGGTGGTCGCGACCACCGCCGCGACGACCAGCACCACCGCCCCGGCGCCCAGCTGCAGCTGGGTGCGGTGGCTCGCGACCCATTCGCGGATCAGCTCGCCGATCGAGCGGCGGCGGGCGGCCACCGCCTGACCGGACAAGTACCGGCGCAGATCATCGGCGAATGCCGCGCATCCCGCGTAGCGGCCGTCGCGGTCGCGCGCCATCGAGCGCTTGACGATGGCGGCGAGATCCGGATGGATCGACGGCATCTCCTGCTCGATCGGCGTCAGCTCGCCGGAGATGATCAGCTGGATCATCTCGGGCAGCGCCTTCGCCGGCATGGTGCGCTTGAGCGACAGCAGCTCGAAGAGCGTCGCGCCCAGGGCGTACACATCCGAACGCGCATCGATCTTGTCGAGTTCGCCACGCGCCTGCTCGGGCGGCATGTAGAAGACGGTGCCCATGGCCGCGCCTTCCATGGTCGCGGACAGGCCGCTCTGATCGCGGATCGAGGCGACCTCCTTCACCAGCTGGCTCGCCTGGTCGGCGTTCGCCAGCACCTTGGCGATGCCCCAGTCCACGACCAGGACCTCGCCATGCGAACCGAGCATGATGTTGTCGGGCTTGATGTCGCGATGGACCACGCCGCGGCTGTGCGCGAAACCGACGCCATCCAAGATCTTGAGGAAGACCAGGAGCTTCTGCTCCTCGCTCCAGGTAGCGGCGGCCGCGGCGGCCTCTTCGGGCGTGCCCGGCAGCTTGCCATCCTTGAACGGCGCGCCGGCGTGCTGCTGGAGCAGCTTGACCACGCGCCCGAGGCTGGATCCCTCGATCAGCTTCATGGTGAAATACAGCGTGCCGTCGTCCATCACGCCCATGTCGTGGATCGGCACGATGTTCGGATGCTCGAGCTGGGCGGTGACCTGGGCCTCGGCGAGGAAACGCTCGACGGCCTCGGGGCTGTCGGCGAAGCGGGAGAGCATCACCTTCATCGCCGCGGTGCGCCGGAAGTCGTGGTCCTCGATGCGCAGGACCGATCCCATGCCGCCATGCGCGAGCTCGCGATTGATCGCGTAGCGCCCTTCGGTGCCCTGCTCCTCGATCAGTCGCGCGATGCCCTTGGGCAGGCTGTCGCGGCCTTTGACCGCGGCCATGTCGGCGAGCACCGACGGCCGCGACATCTGCAGCTTGGCGTCGAGCTTCTGAGCTTCGGCGGCGAGGTTCACGTTCAGCTTGGTGCGGCCGACGCGCCCCGTCCATCCGCTGCGCGAGATGACCTGGCTGCCGCTCGCAGGCGAGACGCTGCCACCCTGGGCGTCGGCCGCGCGGATGGTCGGGCCGGTATCGAAGGGTGCGCGCTCGATCGATGTCATGCGCGTCGCGGCGAGTCCGTCGGCCGGGACGGTCGCGCGCGTCGCGCCCCCGGTGGCCGCCGCGTCGTGGATGGTGGCGGCCTCGCCCACGTTCGCGGTCGCGGCGGTGGCGCTGTCGCCGAGT